>CALXLA010000031.1 GCA_944389075.1 uncultured Spirochaetaceae bacterium | reverse complement strand
AGAGGATGAGGATCATCAGTGGCATGAAGCTGACTGATAATCTGTTCTTCACGAAGTGCTTCAGCGAGAATCCTGAATGCGTGGATCTCATGCTCAGGATAATCCTTGGAAGGGATGACCTCAAGGTGATGAGAGCAGGCGTGCAGAAATGGGTTGTTAACCTTGGGAGGCATTCAGCCATCCTCGATATCCTCGCAGAGGACAGCAACGGTGATGTGTATGATATCGAGATACAGAATGATGAGAGCGAGGCAGAGCCAAAGCGAGCAAGATATTACAGCTCATCGATAGATACATCCCTTCTGGGGAGCGGCGAAGACTACAGGAAGCTTCCTGAGTCCTATATGATATTCCTGACAGATAAGGACCCCATAGGAAAGGGGAAGGACCTCTATAGGATAGACAGGATGGTGGCAGAGCCTCTGATGTCATTCGGGGATGGGTCTCATATCATATATGCGAATGCAGAGAATGCTGGCTCTGATACGGCACTTGGCAAGCTTATGGCAGACTTAATGTGCGCAGAGCCCTGCAAGATGCACTATACTGAGATCAGGAATGCAGTGAGGAAATACAAGGAGACAAAGGAGGGAATGGCAGTCATGACAGGAGAATTCGAGAGAGCGCTTGAGAGGGCGAGAGAAATTGGAGCAAAGGAAGCAAGGGCAAAGGCGCTTGAGGAAGGTCGTATTGAGGGAATCAATGAAGGGCGCCTTGAAGGAATCAGTGAAGGACGAAGGGAAACCGCCAGAAGCATGATCATGGATGGGATTCTTCCGCTTGACAAGGTTGCAGAGTACTCAGGTCTTTCCATTGAGGAAGTAGAATGTCTGAAAGAGAAAGCAGCAGAGTATAAGTGAGATTGCTGTCGCATCATTCTGAAAGCCGCAATCATTGCTTGGTTTGTCCTATTTCCATTAGCTGTGAAACCAGTGAACCATTGTTTCGGTATTCCTGCCGAGGTGTTTAATCCCGCAATGATTCTTTCATAAGGCACTTGACTTATATAGCTTTTCTGTCCTAATGTCTTATGGCGAATCATTGACGACATGTAATGGTTTTGCTACAATCCCATAGTCAGGATGAAAAAAGCAGAGAGGTAAGAAATGGCAACTCCAAAGTATAAAACATCCAAGTCGAGAGCAGCTATGAGAAAGGCTGCGAACATGAAGCTTTCAGCACCGAATCTCTCGCAGTGCCAGACATGCGGTAACCTGATTCCTTCACACCGCGTCTGCCCGAAGTGCGGCTATTATGCTGGAAAGGCTGTTATAGTTAAAGACGAGGAGTAAACGATGACAGAGAATGAAGTTTTTGAGAAAGTAAAGTCACTTGTAGTCGAGAAGCTCGGTGTTGAGCCTGCAAAGGTCACGATGGATGCTAATTTCCGCAAGGATTTTGGTGCAGACAGCCTCGACACATACGAGCTTGTCTATGCTCTCGAAGAGGAGACTGGAATAACGATCTCCGATGAGATGGCTAACGAGTTCGAGACAGTAGGCGATGCAGTCCGCTATCTTGTAAAGGAACTTTGATCATTGGACTCATATCTCAGCAAGGCTCCCATTGTTTCCCCTGACAGGAAAAGGGAGCTTTCTTCTTTTCTTGAAGGCAATGGGCTTAAGTGCACGGATCTCAGATTGCTGAATCTCGCATTCACCCATACGTCATATGCCAATGAGCTTAAGCCTGGTACTCCAAGCAATGAGCGTCTTGAGTTCCTTGGCGATAGCATACTCGGAGCTGTTACTGCCGAGTACCTTTTCTCTTCATTCGATAATTACCAGGAAGGGCATCTTTCGAAGATCAAGGCAGTTGTTGTCTCCGAGGAAAGCCTTTCGGAGGTTGCATTGTCCATTCACCTTGAGGATTACATCCTTGTAGGGAAGGGAGAGAAGCAGCAGCCTATGAATCTCAAGAAAGCAATCATGGCTGATGCGATGGAAGCTGTCATTGCGGCTATCTATCTCAATCAGGGAATGGATGAGGCAAGGAAGTTCATCCTTTCATTCATACCGGCACAGGCGAAGAAGGTCATAGCCAACAAGTATGCATACAAGGATTACAAGACTGAGCTTCAGGAGTACCTGCAGAAGAGAAGGGGAAAGATTCCAAAGTACAATCTCGTATCAGCAACAGGCCCGGATCATGAGCTTGTCTTCTCCGTTACTGTCGAGTTCGGTACGAAGGTCTTCGGACCTGCTGAAGGCAGGAACAAGAAGAGCGCGGAGCAGGCTGCTGCCCATATGGCGCTTATTGCTCTTGGGATTGAGAAAGAGTGAGTGCCCTGTTTCCCAGATAGTCCTTCGTGTTGAGCGAAGGATTTTCTATTACTTCATCAAGAAGCTGTGCAAGGATCCTGCCAATTGCCGGTCCTGGCTTTATGCCGGCAGCTATGAGATCCGTCCCGTTCACTGCAAGATCCCTGATTGATAGTGCATTTGCTTTCTCCAGTTCTGCGTTTATCTTTTCTGAAAGCGTTTCAATCACAGTAAGATCGACATTTCCATTTCCGGTTGCTGCTGCATCAGCTATCCTCAGCTCAAAAAGCGGATTGATGTAATCAATGCCTACGCGCTTTATGAAGCGCCTCACAGCCGCAGGGGACCAGTCAGGCGTATACGAGAACATATGGTTCCTTATGAGATGTACAGTGGTCTCCCTCTCATCATTTGAGCACTTCAGACGCCTGAATATCTCATCAGTCATATCTGCGGATGCACACTCATGCTGATAGAAGGTCCAGCCCCGTTCATCATCCGCTTTACGTGTCTTCACCTTCCCGATATCATGGAAGATCGCCGCAAGCCGTACAGACATCGGATAGGAGTAGGTGACGCAGGCTTCCAGCGCCCTTATCAGATGCTCATAGAGATCCTCGCTGTGCATTCCGCCCTGCTCAAAGCCATAGCATGCATCTACTTCCGGAAGTATCAGGGAAAGGAGTCCTGTGCGTCTCATGGCCTCAAAGCCATTTCTGGGATTGTCTGATGCTATGATCCTGAAAAGCTCTTCCCTGATTCTTTCCGCGCTGACATTGGTCACCGTATGGGCAAGCTTCCTCATTGCTTCCTCTGTCTTCTCTTCGATGCGGAAGCCAAGCTGTGCCGAGAATCTGCAGGCCCTGAGCATCCTCAGTGCATCTTCCTCAAAGCGTTTCTCAGGTTCTCCTATAGCCCTTATCAGCTTCTTCCTGAGGTCGTCCTTTCCGCCATTGAGGTCGATGATCCTTCCTTCTGGAAGTTCTGCTGCCAGTGCGTTGATCGTGAAGTCGCGCCTCTTGAGATCCTCGTCAAGATTCTTCACGAATGATACGGACTCCGGATGCCTTGAGTCCTTGTAATCGCCATCTGCACGGAATGTCGTGACCTCGAACTGCTGTCCTTTGAACAGCACGGTGACAGTGCCATGCCTGATGCCTGTGTCGATGGTGCGCCTGAACATTGCCTTCACCTCTGCAGGCTCTGCGGAGGTAGTGAAGTCATAATCATGATTGGGCTTGCCGAGCATCCAGTCCCTGACAGCACCCCCTACAAGATACAGCTCATAGCCATTGCTGCGGAAGATACGGGCAAATTCGATGGCTTCTTCTGAAGGCTTCATTCGCATGGTGATAGGATATCAGAATATGAGGGAAACAGCTATTGCGGTTATTATCCCGGAGAATGAGAGCGCGATGCCGCTCATTGCCCCGATATCCTCTCCCATCTCCATTGCCTTCGATGTTCCGACTACATGGCTTGCTGTTCCTATCGCGACACCTGTTGCGATTCTTGACTTGACCCTGAAGAGCTTTGCCATGAATGGTGCCATGATGTTGCCAAGCACTCCGGTGATCAGAAGCGCCGTCACTGTAAGGCTCCTGATTCCGCCGAGGTTCTCCGAGATGGCGACAGCAATAGGAGTAGTCACTGATTTCGGAAGGAGCGAGTATGTGAGTGAATCATCAAGCCCGAGAAGTCTTGAAAGGAGAAGTATAGTCGCAAGGCTGGTGATTGAGCCAGCCACGGTTCCCGCAAGAATCGGGATGAATTTCTTCCTCACAGTTGTCCTTTCCCTGTAGATCGATACTGCAAGGATTGCGGTGATCGGGACGAGGAACATGTTTATGAAAGCGCCGCCTTCGTTGTATGCTGAGAATGGGATGCCGAAGATGAGGAGTGTCGCGATGATCAGCAGTTCTGCAATCAGCAGTGGGTTGAAGACTGCCTTCTTCATCTTCTCATTGATTTTCAGGCCAATCCAGTAGCTGAAGATTGTCAGCGTTATCCCGAAGAGCGGATTCGATATCAGGATTTCTTTCATCTGTCTTCCTTCCTCTGCATAAGCTTCTCGGTAAGCTCCACAGCCTTTGCTGCTGCGAAGAATGTCGTCAGCAGCGATATGAATGCGATCAGTATTATGTAGAACCATGTATCCTTAAGGAGATCCAGGTAGTTTATGATCTCAACACCGGCTGGTATGAAGAACAGTGCCATATAGCGTGCGAAGAATGCCGATGTGTTCTCAAGATGCACCTCCTTCACTGCCCTTATGGAAAGAAGGAGAAGCAGCATGAACATCGCGAGAATCGCAGGCGGAAACTCGAAAGGAAGTGCCGCTGCAATCGCTTCGCTTGCAAGTGATACAAGGAAAAGGATACCAAGCTCAAGAAGCGTCTTCATTTTACTTCCGAGGCCTCCAGCTTTTCCCTTGCGACTGCAAGCATGAGCTTTATCCTGTTCTCCTGATTGACCTTTGTCGCAGATGGATCATAGTCAATTGGCACTATATTGCTTTCAGGATAGGCTTCCTTGAGCGGTCTAATCATTCCCTTGCCGCAGATATGGTTGGGAAGGCATCCGAACGGCTGTGTGCATACGATATTGTCGTAGCCTTTCTCGATGAGTTCAGCCATCTCGGCAGTCAGCAGCCAGCCTTCGCCCATCTTGCAGCCTCTGTCGATGAAGCGTTCTGCGTATTTCTCGAGTTCCTTGAATGTCGCAGCGGTTCTGAACTCGGGGTATCTCTCGATTGCCTGATCTGTCCATTTCTCAACGATTGTCAGCAACGGCATGCCTATGTGCTTCATGAGGAACGCATACTTCGCCCTTCCTCCATAGTATTCCTCATCCTTGATGCCATTCGCGAAGCAGTAGAGCACGAAGCCCATCATAGGAGGAAGCATCACCTCTGCGCCTTCATCTTCCAGGAAGCCCTGCAGATTGCTGTTGCCGAGGCGCGAATACTTCATGTAGATCTCACCGACGACGCCTACCTTGACCTTCGGAACACGCTTTACGGGAACTGCCGCGAAATCATCGGCGATCTGGAAAAGCTTCTTCTTCATGTTTCCCCAGAAGTAGCCTTTGTTCTTCTCGTAGCAGTCACCGAGTATGTCCGTCCATTTATCTATGACTCTGTCCGTGTCGCCCTTGTTTATCTCATATGGCTTCACCTGATTGGAAAGCAGCATGAGAAGATCTCCATAGACAAGAGCCGTGAAAGCCTGGACAAGCATCGGGAGAGTAATCTGGAAACCGGGATTCGCGTTCATTCCCTGAAGATTCGCGGATATCACGGGGATGTTGCCGAGTCCGGCCCTCTCCAGCGCCTTTATGAGGAGGAAGTAGTAGTTCGATGCCCTGCAGCCGCCTCCGGTCTGTGAGATGATCACAGCCGTATGGTCCTTGTCGACGATGCCTCTGTTTATGGCATCGATTATCTGTCCGATGACGAGCAGGCATGGATAGCACATATCGTTATGGACATACTTCAGCCCCTCACGTATCACGGAAGGCGAGCTGTTCTCAAGCAATACAGGCCTGAATCCATGATTTATGAAGATCCTCTTCATTATGTTGAAATGGATAGGGGACATATTCGGAATCGCGATTGTATACCCCTTATCCTTCATTTCCTGTGTGAATGGTATCTTAGCCATTGTCTTTCTCTTCTTCCATCTCGATCGCTGCGAAAAGGGATCTCATTCTTATCCTTACAGCTCCGAGGTTCGTGATCTCATCGATCTTTATCTGCGTATAGATCCTGTCCTTTGCCCTGAGTATTTCCTTCACTTCATCTGTCGTGACAGCATCAAGCCCGCAGCCGAATGATACAAGCTGGACAAGATTCATATCCCGCTGGTCGGCGATATATCTCGCAGCATCATACATCCTTGCATGATATGTCCACTGATTGAGGACATTATCCTGTCCTTTGCCTGTAAGCGGAGCGACTGAGTCCTCGCTTATCACAGAAGCCCCAAGCGATACGATCATGCGGTCGATTCCATGGTTGATCTCAGGGTCTGTATGGTAAGGTCTTCCTGCGAGCACGATTATCTGCCGTCCTTCCTTGCGTGACTCTGAGATGATCTCAAGGCCTTTGTCCGTGATTCTCTTCCTGTAATCAGCAAGTGCATCGAATCCCTTTGAGATTGCCTTTGCGGCTTCCCTCCTGCTGACACCGAAGAGCTCTGAGATCCTTCTCGCAAGGTGCTTCGGGTTATCAAGGGCAAGGTAGCCGAGAGTGAGCGGAATGCCTTCAAGATCCTGATTGCCTTTGATGACTTCCCCATAGTATGCGACAACAGGGCAGTTGAAATGGTTGTTTCCTTTCTCTTCATTGACATTGTATGAGGAGCAGGGGATGAAGATTCTGTCAACCTTCTCCCTGACAAGCCAGTCAACAGCGCCATGCATGAGTTTTGCAGGGAAGCATACTGTATCCGATGGTATTGATGACTGTCCTTTTATGTAGATATCACGGGTGGAGAATGGCGAGACGACCGTGTCGTATCCAAGATCCTGGAAAAGCGTCACATAGAAGGGGAGGAGCTCATACATGCCAAGTGCGAGCGGAAGGCCAAGAGTTCCTTTTGCCCCGGTCTTGCGTGCTCTGTAGCTGTCAAGGAGTTCCTGCTTGTATGCATAGACATCCCATTTTTCTGCAGAGTCTTCCTTCTTTCCTGTGATGGGCTTCTCGCATTTGTTTCCTGAAATCATCCTGCGCTTCGTGCCGAATGAATTCACAGTCAGCAGGCAGTGATTGGTACAGCCCTGACATCTCACGTTCTTGACTGTGTGCTGAAGCCCTTCAAGCTCTTCCTTCCTGATTGTCGATGAGAGCCTGAGTTCATGGCGTTTTGCCATCATCTTCGCATACAGCGCAGCTCCATAAGCACCCATCAGCCCGGCGATCTGCGGTCTGACAACCTCAAGTCCGAGTTCCTTCTCAAAGGCCCTGAGCACAGCATCATTGAGGAATGTGCCGCCCTGCGTGACGATCCTGTGTCCGAGCTCTTCAGGGTTTGATGTCCTTATTACCTTGTACAGTGCGTTCTTCACGACGCTGATCGCGAGGCCTGCGGAGATATCGTTGATGGTGGCTCCGTCTTTCTGCGCCTGCTTCACAGATGAGTTCATGAAGACGGTGCATCTCGAGCCAAGATCCACAGGCTCTTTCGCTGTGAGCGCGAGCTCTGCGAACTCCTGCGCGGATTTCCCGAGAGCGTTTGCGAATGTCTGCAGGAATGAGCCACAACCTGATGAGCATGCCTCGTTGAGGAATATATCATCAATTACACCATCACGTATCTTGAAGCATTTGATATCCTGACCACCGATATCGATGATGAAGTCCACATCAGGCATGAAGTACTTGGCTCCGATGAAGTGGGCCTCTGTCTCCACAAGAGAGTAGTCAAGCGAGAATGCGGCCTTCATCAGATCCTCACCATATCCCGTCGATGCAGATGCGGCTATCTGGATATCTGGATAAGTGTCATAAAGCGATGACAGGAACGACTGAATGGCCTGTACAGGATTTCCGTTGTTCGGTGAGTATCTGGATAGAAGCAGCTTCCCATCCTCTGACAGCAGACATGTCTTTATCGTGGTGCTTCCCGCATCTATTCCTAGATACGCCCTTCCTGTGTATGTGGATGGATCCCTTACAGGGACATCTGCCTTGAGATGTCTTTCCCTGAATGCCTTGTATTCAGCTTCGTCATTGAAAAGCGGCTCAAGCTTTACGTATTCTCCCTTCCCTCTGTAGCTCTCGAGCGCAGTCACGACATCAGAGAGCCTCATCTTCTTGCCATCAGGGGACAGGGCAGAGCCCATTGCCACATAGTAAAGCGAGTTCTCAGGACAGATTCCTTCGGTATTGAGCGCTTTGTCAAAGTAGTATCTGAGTCTCTTTATGAAGGTCAGAGGACCTCCGAGATATACTACCTTCCCCTCGATCTTCCTTCCCTGGGCAAGCCCTGCTATTGTCTGGTTCACTACTGCGACAAGTATCGATGCCGCTATATCCTCGGTCTTTGCTCCCTGATTGATCAGAGGCTGGATATCTGATTTAGCGAAGACTCCGCAACGGGATGCTATGGTATAAAGCTCAGTGGACTGCTCGCTCAGCCTGTCGATATCATCGCGGCTGATGCCGAGAAGGGTGGCCATCTGATCGATGAATGCTCCGGTTCCTCCTGCGCATGTTCCATTCATCCTTACTTCAAGTCCGCCTTTCAGGAAAAGGATCTTAGCATCCTCTCCGCCAAGCTCTATGATTGCATCTGTATCAGGAATGAATGTCTTGGCAGCGACTCTTGTCGCATATACTTCCTGGACAAATGGGATATCAGCAGCTTCTGCAAGCCCCATTCCCGCAGAGCCTGATAGCGCGATGGTGACTTCATCGTCTCCGATCCTGTCAATCATCGCCTGAATCATTTCCTTGCCTTTTTCTATGATCTGTGAGTAATGACGCTGATAATCGCAGAAGACGAGCGTGTTATCCTCACGCATTGCGACTGTCTTCATCGTCGTCGATCCCACATCAATTCCGACTTTCAGCATGCATATGAATTTAATTGATATAAGGAATTGAGACAAGCGGACCTATTTATATGAAGATGTTGTTCCTTCACCGAAGCTCAATATCAGGAGTTATGGTTTTTCATTGCAGACAATGCAGCAATTGCCTCCAGTGATCAGAATATGCAGTTTGTTGCAGGAATCCCGGCATGAGGACATCATTAGGATAAATGCTTATTTATATGTACGTTTTCAGCACTGGATTGTGAAGTTGTTGCACACTTTCTTCACAATCGCATCCGCAATATATAATAACGATATTGATTTTCAATCGGATAGAAATCAGTCAGAGTGTCGTGTTTCTGACAGCTTATGAACGTTCTGTAAGAATAAAACACGCTAAAACTCAAAGTTATCGGACAAAAATAGTTTATTATGTTCGATAAATCATGAAAAAACAAAAATTTCAAAAATTTTCTTCAAAATGTGTAACATATTTGTCGATTATGAATTTATCTTGACAGTTGGATGTAGTGGTTGCTACAATTCAACACAGAATAACGGAAAAGGGGATTTATCGCCTTCTGGGGTGAACCCCTCAGAGTATTTGGAGGAAAAATAATGAAGAAGGTACTGGTTACACTGCTCGTATTCGCAGTAGCAGTTTCTGGTGTATTCGCAGCAGTTAACTTCTCTGGTAGCTTGACAGCTGGTTATGTTATTCAGAATAAGGGCGGCGCTTGGGAATCGTATATCATGGGTGATGATAATACAGATTCAAACTCAACAACGCTCAAGATTAACATCGCTGATGAGAATGGTTATTGGTCAGCCGCATTGGAAGGTGCTCTTTTTGCTGATGGTTCTAATACAGGTGATGATCATCAGAATCGTGTAGCTGGTGACATTTCTGTTGATCTTGCAAAGATTATCGCAGGACCAGAGACAGAGTGGTCAGCACAGCTTCAGCTTCTTGCATATGATAGAGTTACGGGTCTCAGAGCTTATACAAACAAGTCTGGTCTTAATTTCGACAGAATCAGAACAGCAGAACCAGGTCTCTGGGCAAATGCTATCGTAGGATATGGCAAGCTCATTCAGTTCCAGATTGGAGGAGCTCCAAAGCTTTCTGGAAATGCAAATGGTCTTGAGCAGAAGCCTTATACACAGGATGGAGATGTGATTATTTCTGCAATGACAGAGCCTCTTGATGGACTTCGTGTATCTGTTGATTGGGCTCTTGTTGGTGATGCATATACCAGAGAACCTGGAAAGGAAGTTCCAGAGAAGGGTACTTTCGGTGGTGCTGTTGATATAAACATCGGAGCTCTCTGTGGTCTTGACTTTGATCTCGGCGTAGGTGTTGCTGATAAGTGGTACTATGGTGAGAAGCGCAATGTTATTGCAGCTCAGATCTATGGTGGAATTGATGCTGTAGGTGGTTTCGCAGAATATGTTAACGAAGCAGGAACAAGCAGACTTCACCTTGGTCTTGACCTCAATGTTGTTGAGAGTATGGTTCTTAACTTCTATGGTGGTATTGGTGATTTTGCTAAGGTTGATACTAAGTGGTATGTTGGTGGCAACATTGGTTATGAAGTTGCTGGCGTAACATTCCAGCTCAATCTTCAGTATGCTGCTTATGGTACAGGTGATGATGGTTACCTTGCTAGTTCTGGTTCCGACAAGGGTGGCGATATCGCACAGGGCGCTGTCAAGGCTTCTGGTTTCTCCATCACACCAATGATCAAGGTTGCTTTCTAAGAGATAGTTCCCTTGAACTTGAAAAGGTCTCCTTCGGGAGGCCTTTTTATATTTGTATTCTTTTCCAATTTGAAAATCCAGTGAAAGATCGTATTTGTGATTGTGATAAACCGGATAGATATTCTTAATGGTTGAGAATTGAGAATTTGGAAAGCAATATATCCAAGAATGGAGAGATATCAGCTGAATAGTCCAGGATCAGTATTATTTCATCAGAATCAGCAGATATTCCCGATATGAAAAGGACGAAGCATATGCATCCATACATGAACCCTCTTGATGGACGGGTAAGATATACTAGCTCTGTCAGATATTTTGAACGAGAAAAACTCCATCCTCAGACCACAGAAGTGGAGGGATGGAGAATGTGTCACAATATCATGGGATTATTTATACGCTGGCGATTCTTCTTTCAGGTTTTTTACTTCCTTAAGGGAAAGGTCGGAGTACTTAGCGATGCTCTCTAGCGACATAACGTTATCTGCAATCATGCTCCGGGCAATCTTCAGCTCTGTTTCCCTGCGGACTTCGTCGTTCGATTCTTTAAGCATCTTATTGAATTCAGTTGTCATCTCTATAATCCCCTCCTCATCGTTCTTGTAATAGCTCACCTTTTCCCTGAGCTCATTGTAATATATGTCTTCCGGATCTGTACATAAAAGGTCAT
>CALXLA010000030.1 GCA_944389075.1 uncultured Spirochaetaceae bacterium | reverse complement strand
AGTATAAACTATTGCGAATGGAGTAACAATAACTGAACAGATAGTTATCTTAGGATTTTGCAAGAAATTACTGCTCAGATTTGGTTTTATTCTGTCTCGTTCCTAGTTTAGAAATGGGAATACAGGTACTACAAATACGAAAATATAAGACATCATGGAATATAAATTACTCATACTAAACAGATTCAATATGCTGATATACATTATATTTTCTCATATACTGTTCGATGCACTGCCATAACGGTAAGCGGCTGGCCTCTTCGTCTTGTCTGGGGATTAAGAGAGGATGCCTCCGGATCTGTCTTCTGGATGGAAAAGGAGGTAATGCTTATGACGGATTTTGAATTGCTGTCGCTTGTGATTTCCATCATCAGCTTAGTAGTCATCGTTGTAAAGAAATAAGCCGCCCTTTGATTGTCGCTAATTAAAGGAACGGCTCGGTCGTTTCAAACTAGTGAGGTCAGCCGTTTATCAGCAGTGCCTCTTCGTATTCATATTATTGCTATTGATTCACCGAAAGTCAAATCACAATCTTTGATTTAATTCCATTGTACTGCTATTGCCTAGAATGGCATTCAGATGACATTTGTCTTATCTGTGAATTGGGTGCTGGATTCTGCCAGCCTCCAGATCCCTTCTTCCTCATCATGCACAAGCCTGGAATTCTCAGCAATCTCCTGGATTATCTTCCTGCGGATGAGACCACAGGAGGCAAGAAGCTCAGAAAACTGGCTTTCTGTCCATGAGGTCTGACCAGTAGACTCAAGATACATGACAGCAAGATCTCCATAATTCCTCTTGAATGAAGAAGGGACCGCGATGAATGACTCAATGCTGCTTGCACTAAGGACCCTTATGCTTTCAGAAAGGAGACAAATAGACCTTAGCAGATAACCATTCCATGGAAGGCTCAATGCAGGAAATCCCGCAAAGTCAGTGATTGATGAAAGCGCTATGAATCCGTTATCCATCAATGAGACAAGATGCTCAGATACGCAAGTAATCTCATCTGCCGTGACAGGCAGCTTGTCTTTCCTCATATAGGCATCCCTGTCTATGCGTATATAGTTTCTGAGGATTTCCAGCTCGCTCTGCGCTGCTGCGATTGATGATATCCCGGCGGATCCGAAATAATCCCTGAGCTGATCTCTGCATATGACATCATCATTTTCATGAAGAGAAAGGAAAATTCCGGCAACACCTTTCTGCTTTGCCTCAGAATCCGAATATATGCAGGGCCTCCTGAAAGAGAACTCATCTGCGAAGAAATTCTCGATGACCGAGAACAGGCGATAATAATCAAACTGATTGTCATTTATGAACCGCGAAAGCTTTCCTTCGATTCCGGAAAGCACACGACGCGATGAGACTATCCCATGATTTTCTTCAAGAAGCGATGTTATCGTATTGAGAAGGGATTTCCTCTCTTCATCCGTAACAGAGATCATATCAGCGGCATAATACGTCCTGTTTCCATAATCCAGGATGCGTCTGTCGTTGATCATGGGAAGGATGAGCATCGTATCAGAAAAACCGCTGAACACAGCCTTTAGCTCAGCAAATGACACTGCCCTGCCCTTCTCATGTATCATCCTGATTATCCTGTCAGTCCTTGGCTCGCCATCATCTGTGCTTCCGCTCTTTTTCAGCACATAGTCTCTCGAATATGAATACTCATCAGGAAGGTAATGCTTCAGCACACCGGAAAGGAAATAGTAGTTATCGATGCCAGAAGAAATGAGCTCATCCTTCATGGCCTCGAAAATTGATATGAAATAAATCTTCTCGTCACTGCAGCTGTCGATATGCTTTTTAAGATCAGCAATAGTTCCCGACTTGATATCCAGTGATGATGAGGATATAACGCGTCCGCGGCCATATGTCAGGATATCATCATTGCGCACAAGAGCCGCCCCGAGCGCCTTGTCAGACACATCATCGAGATCTGTGCCGAACTCTTTCTTCGCAAGTCTGCGCAGCCTGACCATATCATCCTCAGCCTTATCATTGTTCTGATTCAGCTTTATGCCATCAGGGAAGAATCTTGAGACGATCATGCTGAGGATCCTCTGCGCTGGCACAGAGCTTTTCGAGACGAAATCACCATAGAAATGATAACCCTGAGACCTGCAGAAAGAGAGAATCATATCAAGGGTTATGAAATCAAGACCGGAAGCAGAGAGCTGTCCTGAAAGCTGTTCCGCGATCTCGCATATATATGCGCCATCGGCAATGAGTACGCTGACTATATCAGAAATCCTGTCAGCAGCGGAAGGTTCCTCGCCTCTTCTGATGATATAGAGAGCTACGAAATCAAGATACTCCACCCTCTCCCTGTGAAGCTCAAAGCCATATGCGATGATGCTGCATTCATGCTTATCAGGGAAAAGCTCTGAAAGCCTGTTCTCCGTGAAATACACAGGATTTTCCTCAGATAGACGCATAAGAAGGCAATCAAGGAATGGAATAAGCGTGCTCTCAGCCTTGAGAGCTATCTGCCTTACCCTTTCATTGGAAACCCCTATTGATTTCCCGATAGAACATAGTGACTCGCCATTTCCCCTTCTGAGAAATACATCAATTGTCTGGGAGTCTGCTGATGGCATGACAAAGCGTGTGAAGAATGACAGGAGATCCAGATCTCTGAAAGACTCCTTCATTGCGGCAAGCTTCGAGACCGCAAGCTCTGAAAGGCCGGCTTTCCTGAGTGATGAGGCTGGCAGGCTGAAAAGATCCCCTATCGTGAACAGGTTATACGACAAGAGTTTCTTCAGTGACATCATGGAGACAAGCGATGCAGAAGCGAGAAGTCCTACAGGATAGGAGCAAAGCCCCTGTCCGCTTGAAGAAGGCCTCTGTCTGATTTCCCTGCAGAGCGAGAATGAGCAGGATGCCTTTTTCAGGAGAAATCCATGGAACTCCCTCCTGAGCCCTGAAGGCATGTCCTCAAGAGGGTGCGTTGCAAGCTCTCCTAATGTCGAGATTCCTGCCTGGACAAGATATCTTACAGCCTTGTCGGAAAGCCCTGTCATGATTGTTACAGGATAATCAGCATCTTCCGGATCCGATAATATGAACTCAAGTCTTCCGAAAACAGTACTGACGAATTCCTCAAGCTCAAGCTGGCATTTCCTCCCAAGCCCATGAAGATCCTCTATATCATGGGACAGAAGGAACTCCGCAAGCTCGCCTTGAGTGAGGATGCCTGCTTCCTCAAGCCTGTTGACTGTCCTGTTCGAAAGCCTGCCGCTTTCAGAAAGAAAGCTTTCTGGACAGAAACTGCCAGAATCCCCGCTTTTTCCCCTTCCCTCGTATTCCATAGGGCATGATTATACGTCAACGACCTTCAGGACAAGCCTGAAGGCTTGGACGTGAGCGTTTTGCCCACAGGCTTCGTCTCCGGTTTACCTGTGGCACCCCATCCATACGGCTGATTGACTGCAGCCTGCCCGGACTTCGAGGTCTGGGTAATGTAGCTGTCGCGGATGTTGATGGCGGCATTCACATCTGCATGCATGCTGTTGCCGCAATGCCTGCAGACGTATCTGTTCCCCTTCCTCGAAGCCTTGTCGATCGTCTTGCATACAGAGCACTTCTGGCTTGTATAGCGTGCATCCACAAACTCCACCATTATGCCGTTCCTCTGGCACTTGTAGATCAGCTTGTACTCAAGATCGGAGTATGACCAGGCGGAAAGCCACTTCCTCATGGTCTTGCTGCTCTTTCCCCTGAGCCTCAGCATGTTCATGGATGACAGGTCCTCAAGGACATATACGGAAACATCCTCATCAATGTTGGCTAGCTTCTTGGAAATGCAGTGGT
>CALXLA010000029.1 GCA_944389075.1 uncultured Spirochaetaceae bacterium | reverse complement strand
AGAGGATGAGGATCATCAGTGGCATGAAGCTGACTGATAATCTGTTCTTCACGAAGTGCTTCAGCGAGAATCCTGAATGCGTGGATCTCATGCTCAGGATAATCCTTGGAAGGGATGACCTCAAGGTTATGAGAGCAAGCGTGCAGGAATGGGTTGTGAACCTCGGGAGGCATTCAGCCATCCTCGATATCCTCGCAGAGGACAGCAATGGGGATGTGTATGATATCGAGATACAGAATGATGAGAGCGAGGCAGAGCCAAAGCGGGCAAGATATTACAGCTCATCGATAGATACATCCCTTCTGGAAAGCGGCGAGGACTACAGGAAGCTTCCTGAGTCCTATATGATATTCCTGACAGATAAGGACCCCATAGGAAAGGGGAAGGACCTCTATGGATAGACAGGATGGTGGCAGAGCCTCTGATGTCATTCGGGGATGGGTCTCATATCATATATGCGAATGCAGAGAATGCTGGCTCTGATACTGCACTTGGCAAGCTTATGGCAGACTTGATGTGCGCGGAGCCTTGCAAGATGCACTATACTGAGATCAGGAATGCAGTGAGGAAATACAAGGAGACAAAGGAGGGAATGGCAGTCATGACAGGAGTATTCGAGAAAGCGCTTGAGAGGGCGAGAGAGATCGGAGCAAAGGAAGCAAGGGCAAAGGCGCTTGAGGAAGGCCGTATTGAGGGAATCAATGAAGGGCGTATGGAAATGCGTAAGAAGAATGCACAGAGCATGATTCTTGATGGGATTCTTCCGCTTGACAAGGTTGCTGAGTATTCAGGTCTTTCCATTGAGGAAGTAATGAGCCTGAAAGAAGAAACGCCAATGTATAAATGATCTTGGCTGTTGTGATATGCTCCATCCTGAGTCCTGGATGGAGCTTTTAACAGCGAATATCTGAGATTTTACAGATATTACCCGGAATCAACTCCATTTTGATACTGTATCAGTGGAGAAGTCCTTTTGTGGCTCAGATTATGACGATGATTCGTCTTGTTGTGTCATTTTGACGCTTTATGTATTTTCTCTTAATTAATTAGAAATTAATAATTAATTATAATACATGAATTTATAAAAGTTGGCATACTTCATGCAATATGATTTATGTAAAAGAAAATAACCATAGGAGGCACTAAAATGGCTAACGATGTAACAAGATATAATGATAGGAATAGAAGGGATATGTTCGATGATTTCTTTGATTCGATGCTTGATGCGTGGGGGTCATACTCAGCAAAGGCACCTGCAATGGATGTCGAAGAGAATGACAATGCATTCGTAATCAAGGCAGAACTTCCAGGATATACGGAAGATGATGTGAAGATCTATGTCGATAAGCATGTCCTTTATATTGAAGGAAATAAGAAAGAAGAGGATGAGAGCGGCAGGAAGTATCTCATAAGGGAGAGACGTCATAGTTCATTTAGCCGCTCATTCTCGCTTCCTGAAGGACTTGATGAGAGCAATATCGGCGCAGAGTTCAGCAATGGAATACTCTCGCTGACACTCCCGAAGCTTCCTGAGGAGAAGCCAAGGCATATTGAGGTGAAAATCTCTAGGAAGTAACTTCTGCTTCCTCAGTAAGACATTGGCCCTCCAGATGCTGTCTGGAGGGTTTCTTCATATCTATTGACCTATATCGTAATTTATAATAACAAAAGGGCATCAACATATTGCGAGGTACACACAATGAGGAAACTTGTTTGCGGGCTTCTTATGGCTCTTGCAGTCGTTTCGTCTGTAGCAGCTGCTGATGCTGCTGAGCCAATCGATATCAAGGTCCTGATCCTTCCGAAATTCGAG
Organism: uncultured Spirochaetaceae bacterium; assembly: GCA_944389075.1. Lineage (GTDB taxonomy): Bacteria > Spirochaetota > Spirochaetia > Sphaerochaetales > Sphaerochaetaceae > Ornithospirochaeta. The sequence continues at coordinate 30,285 of CALXLA010000029.1, read as the reverse complement.
AATGGTGAGATGGCAGGGGATTTCCCCGGAGAGGCCCAGTACTATTATGAGGGCTATGTCCAGGGTGGCGATGAGTATGAGATCAGGGGCGGCATGCCAGGTCACAAGCTCTATGTGAAGGACGGAGTTGCTCTCTACGTCACAGGCATGGGCAAGGTCAATACAGCCATAAGCACAGCTCTGATACTCACAGATCCGCGTTTTGACTTCTCTGATGCATACATCATCAGCACAGGAAGCGCAGGTTCCGTACGTGAAACGACAGTAATGGGAGATGTCATCATCGCTACAGCATGCATCGATTATGATCTTGGACATCATGCGGATCCAAGGGAACTCGTATTCCCATCGGATACGACATGGTTCCATGCTGAGACATATGACAGCTCATCATATAAGATCCTCAATCAGGAACTTGCCCATAAGGTCTATAATCTTGTGAAGGACACAGAGATCGAGACATCTGAGAGAACAAAGAACTTCATGGCTGCGGCATTCCCTGGTGAAGAGTGGGCAACAAGGGATCCTCAGGTCCTTCTTGGTACCACAACATCTGGGGACAACTTCTGGAAAGGCGAGTATGATGAGGCAAACGCAAAGCTTCAGGCTGAGACTTATGGAGTGCCTGATCCATATGCAGTGACAGAGATGGAAGACATCGCAGTCGCAGTAGCGCTCGACAGGCTTGGCATGCTTGACCGCTATATCGTCATCCGCGATAGCGTTAACATGGATGTGTTCATGAATGGCGCAGGCCCGGAGAGCACATGGGGCGACTACACGGTACCTATCGCTCCAGGCTCAAGACCGGAGACCGCAGATATCTTCCCGATTGCCATGGAGAACAACTATAAAGTCGGAAAGGTTCTCATCGATGCCATTCTGGCAGGAACATTCTGAAAAGACTCTGGGAGGATGCTTCTCGGCATCCTCTCATTCAATCTTCTTCGATACATCTATCCAGCTTTCGGGGCTGGATGTTTTTTCAAGCTCTTCCGGTGTCATTTCGATGGCACTGTTCCTGGAACCTGCCGCAGGGAAGACTGTCTCAAAGTCCCTGAGCGAGTTGTCGAGATATACCTTCACTCCCGCTTTCGGTGCAAAAGGACATACTCCACCTACGGGATGGCCTGTAAGCTCTTCGACATCATCGGGACCAATCATCCTTGCTTTTTCATGGAATGTGTCCTTGAATTTCCTGTTATCGATCTTCCTGTCGCCTGCAAGCACGATTATTATCGGGCCGGAAGCTGTCAGAAAGCTCATTGATTTCGCAATGCGGCCTTCTTCTGTGCCAAGGTCTTCCGCAGCTTCCCTGACAGTCGCACTCGACTGACTGAATTCTATTATCCTGTCGCTGAAGCCAAAAGGCTCAAGATATTCCCTTACTGTTTTGACTGACATAGCCAGAGTGTAGCGTTTTTGGACATTCAGGGCCAGAGTTTTTCATCAAGTGTCATTATGACACGCAAAGGAGAGTTTTTTCCAGTCATGTGTCAAATAAGCCTGAACAGTGCATTCATCTGTACTGATGTTTATAAGTTAAATTCTTGTATTATAGATATATATAAAACTTGGCACACAAGTTGCAGTATGGTTGGTGTAAGGAGAAAACATTATGAGATACTACATTTCAAGGACAACACCATATATATCAGATATCGGATCGTTCTTCGACGATTTCTTCACAGCAGGCTCTTCAGCAAAGAAGTTCCCACCTGTGGATATCTACGAAACTGCAGATGCATATGTGATTGAGGCAGAGACTGCAGGCTATTCTGATGATGAGATCAGAGTCTATGCAAAGGATGGAACGCTGACAATCTCGTCGACGGAGACGCTGAAGGCCAGAATCGAGAAGAGAAGGGAAGCAAGATCGCTGATTTCTTCTGAAATCGAGACTCCGCAGTTCTCACGCTCATTCTCGCTTCCTGAAGACGCGGATCGCAATGCAATCGAAGCAGAGAGCAGAAATGGCATACTTTCAATCAGGATTCCGAAGATGGTTAAGACGGATCCTGGGAAAATAGAGATAAAAATAGGAAAATAAATCCGGAACAGACGCACACGGCCAGCTCATCGCTGGCCTTTTTCTTCTAGTCCTTCTTGAGCAATATCGCTATACTTCAGAGCCATGTATAGGATAATCAGAAAAGAGCAGTTCTCTCAGGAAGTCTTCATGTTCGAAATCGAAGCGCCTATGATTGCCCGTGAACGCAAGGCTGGTCAGTTCGTGATCATTCAGCGTGGCGGTGATTTCAATGAGCGTATTCCTCTTACGATTGCGGATGCAGATCCGGAGAAAGGGACTATTTCGGTTGTTTTCCAGAGAGTAGGTACCGGCACTTATCTTCTTGCTGAGATGGAAGCAGGAGATGAGATTGAGAATATTCTTGGACCTCTTGGCTCTCCGACTCATATAGAGAAGTTCGGACGGGTTGTCTGTGTCGGTGGTGGTATCGGAGTTGCTCCTCTCTATCCGATTGCAAAGGCCATGAAGGAAGCAGGCAATGATGTCTCGGTCATAATCGGTGCAAGGACGAAGGATCTTGTTATCGAGGAAGATATGATGAGAACCATAGATCCGGAACTCACTATCATTACTGATGATGGCTCCTATGGTCTTAAGGGCGTTGTCACGGAACCTCTGAAGACTGAGCTCGAGAAGGGTGATGTTGATCTCGTCGTGGCAATCGGACCTGCAATCATGATGAAGTTCTGCACTAAAACTGCGGAAGCATACAATACTCCTATTGTCGTCTCGCTCAATACGATAATGATCGATGGTACAGGAATGTGCGGTGGATGTCGTGTCGTTGTCGGCGGAGAGACGAAGTTCGTCTGTGTCGATGGTCCTGAATTCGATGGCCATCTTGTCGATTGGGATAACATGATGATGAGGCAGAGGACATACAAGGCACAGGAGACCGAGTCCTATCACAGATGCCGTGCTACAGGGGAGGTTGTCAGATGATGAGTCCTGAGGAAATGAACAGGAATGCGGAGGAGATTCTCTCATCGATCAGCGGTAAGGAGCTGACTGCGAAGGACAGGGCTGCCATTCCTCATCAGGAGATGCCTGTCCAGGATCCGAAGGAAAGGATCCATAACATGTCTGAAGTTGCTCTTGGCTATACTGAAGCTGAAGCACTTGTCGAAGCCGAGAGATGTCTCCAGTGCAAGACAAAGCCATGTGTGCAGGGCTGTCCTGTCGGCATAGATATCCCGTCGTTCATCCACAAGATAACGGAGAGAGACTATAAAGGCGCTATGGATGTGATTCAGGAGTCAAGCCTGCTTCCATCTATCTGCGGAAGAGTCTGTCCTCAGGAGAATCAGTGCCAGAAGTTCTGTACAGTCGGCAAGATGAAGAAGGATATCGATCAGGCCGTCGCCATCGGACGTCTTGAGAGATTTGTTGCCGATGATCAGGCTGACAGCATTGAGCTGCCTGTGATTCCTGCTCCTACCGGGAAGCGTGTCGCTGTAGTAGGTTCAGGACCTGCATCTATTGCATGTGCGGCAGATGTAAGGAGAGCAGGACATGATGTGACAGTCTTTGAGGCACTTCATAAGATGGGCGGGGTGCTCAGCTATGGCATTCCTGAGTTCAGGCTTCCGAAGCGCATTGTCGATAAAGAGCTCTCGAAACTTGAGAAGATGGGAATCAGGTTCGAGAAGAATGTCCTTATCGGACGCACGAGGACGATTAAAGAGCTTATGGAGGAAGATGGCTATGATGCTGTATTTGTCGCTTCTGGTGCCGGACTCCCGAAGTTCATGAACATTCCTGGTGAGAATTATATCTCGGTATTCTCCGCAAATGAGTATCTCACACGTTCAAATCTCATGAAGGCCTATGATGAGGAACATTCGCTCACTCCGTATTTCCATGCCCATAGAGTTGCTGTATTCGGTGGTGGTAATGTTGCTATGGATGCCGCACGTACTGCGCTGCGTCTTGGAGCAGAGACTGTGGATATCATCTACAGACGCACCCGCAATGAGATGCCAGCACGCCGTGAGGAAGTTGAGCATGCAATCGAAGAGGGATGCAATCTCCGTACGCTCTCACAGCCTGTAGAGATCCTTGGCGATGAGAATGGCACAGTCAAAGGAGTAAGGATCCGCAAGTGCGAGCTTGGTGAGCCTGATGCATCAGGACGCAGAAGTCCCGTCGAGATCGAAGGTTCCGACTTCGTTGTCGAATATGATACAGTCATCGTTGCAATCGGAAATGCATCTAATCCGCTTATCAAGAAGACGACACCGGAAATCGAGACGAACAAGAGAGGCAATTTCATTGTCGATGAGAAGACAAATGAGACTTCCATGAAAGGCGTATATGCCGGAGGTGATATCGTTCTTGGCGCTGCTACTGTGATCCTTGCCATGGGGCAGGGGCGGAAAGCCGCCGCGGCAATCAACGATTATCTTGCATCGAAATGACGAAGATTCTAGGTAAAGCATTCTGCATCATAGAACAGAGCGAGAAGTATGCTGCAATCGATGAGGTAATCGGGAGCTGCACAGTCTTCTCGGATCTTCCTTCTATACCATCGTTTACCGATGCTGTACACAAAAGGGAGATGGAGATGTCCACGGGAGTCGGTCATGGCGTTGCCATAGCCCATGGCAAGATCCCCGGACTGATATCCACTCATGTTGCCCTTGGCTTATCAGAGCAGGGCATAGACTATGATGATTGCAATGCAGAGCCTGTGCATTTCCTTTTTGTCCTGGCCTCATCTCCTGAGTGCCAGGCTGACTATCTTCAGACAGTCTCTTCCATATTGAGCTGGATGCACGATCCTGAGTTCCGCGAACTTTTCATGAATGACAGGTCTTCCGATGCTGTCAGGACGTTCCTTTCAATGCTTTCAGCGCAGGATTTCTCACCACAGCCGAAGGCGTTATGATGATATCAAGGGAAACATCATGAGGCTCTCCTTCGAAATCAGGAATGTATGATACCGAGAATGAGAGGCCTATTGTGAGAAGCCTGTCCCTGTTCCCAGCAATATATCTGTCATAGTATCCTCCGCCACGTCCAAGCCTCTGCATATCATGACTCCAGCCAAGCAGCGGTACAGCCATCAGTGCCTTATCGTATTCTGCTTCTATTCTTTCAGGCTCCATTATCCCGAATGACCCCGATGCGATAAGCGGTCCTTCTCCGAAACACATCACATCATCACAGACAAATGGATAAAGTATTTTCTTGCCAAGGAGCTTCCAATCGATGGCTGGTTCTGATGGAAGCGGAGAATAGGCGAGAAGAGTGTCTGAGAAATCAAGCTCTGGAAGCGACAGAAGAGCTTTCTGTATCGCTTCTGATTCAGAGAATCTGTCTATTGTCTTTATTGCTGAAAGCATTCTCTTTCTCAGCTTTGCCTTTTCCATAGCATGAGTGTCTCTGAAAACATGCATGTTGTCTATCCGATGCCATTGCCGGAATGGATGGAATGATTACAGAAGTATTTCTCATACCATTCAGGATCTTCATTGTATCCATCTTCCGAAATCCGGCAGTCATGGAAGAGATCGTCTGCGATTTCCATGATGATGTCCTTAAGCTCCAGATCCTTCATGTATTTATCAGGAATCCCATGCAATCCAAGATATGCTCCCACGATATTCCCTGTGATGGCCCCTGTTGAATCGCTGTCCCCGCTATGGTTCACGGCAGCTGTTATCGCTTTTGAGAAATCATCGCTGTAGCGCAAGGAGCAGAAGACCGCAATCGCAAGTGCCTCTTCAGCTACCCATCCCTCCCCAAGTATGCTGATTGCCTCTGCATCCTTGATGTTCCTGTCCTTTGCAAGCTGCATTGCCGTGACGATCAGCGAAAGGAAGTCATTTGTATGGGTATCATCGGGATATTTGCTGATTCTCATTTCCTCCATCATGCTGTTCACAGCTTTTTCGATGGAGTAATCATAGTGCACGATAACTGCGATGATATGCGTAAGGGCAGCCGCCGGGATGTAGCCGAGAGGATGGCCATGTGTGAGCGCTGCGGTTTCCGCGCCTATGTAGTCCGCAGTACTTATATCATCATAGAGTCTGCCGCAATAGAGTCCTACAGGCGCGACTCTCATCACACCTCCGCAGCCTTTGCTGTTGTTGATAGGCTCTTCGATTGTTCCTGGTTTATCAGATGCAAGCGCACTGAGGCAGGTATTCCCCGGAGCTCTGCGGGAGAATAATGCTGGAACATCATCTAACCAGGAATAATGGTATCCATCGAGAGGATATCTCTCTGTCTGAGTCCTGTACCAGTCCTTGTAGCTGTACCTCACATAGTCCCATGGATTTGCGGAAATGCCCCTCATTCTTGCTCGTGTTATGCCGAGAAGCAGGCCTGTAGCCGTGAAAAGCGTCATCTGGGTATCATCGGAGATTTCCGCGATTCCATTCTTAAGCTCGTATGAGATTATTCCGGACTGGCCGTATCTGCTGATTATCGAATCAAGGCTCATGAATTCCACAGGATAGCCAAGCGCATCGCCTGCGGCACCACCGATAAGGCATCCTCTGTATCTGTCAAGCATTCCCATATCGATAATATATCATGACGCAGGCGTCTTTCGCTGTGTTATATTCTTCTGTATGGAAATCGTAGGAAACATCCCTGTGGAAGAACAGGAAATGACAATCAGAAGAGATGACTGGAGCGTTGAGGTCATCAACAGGATCTGCACGTCCATCAGGGAATGGGCACTTGAGAACAGGAAGAGCATCTACATACTCGCAAGGGTGAATGGCTTTGTCCTCTATTCATCATCGACAGGTACCGCATCCCGCAACAATACGATATGGGCAGAGAAGAAGGCACGTCTTGCAGAGCAATACGGACAGAGTTCCCTGAGAGTGTCGGCAAGGGCAGAGAAAGACCCCCGCTCTCTGGAAGAGCAGGGGCTTAATTACCATGATTATGGGATTTCCGGAGGTTCTTTCCCGATTCTCCTTTCATCCGGGTTATGCATCGGAAGCATAACTGTCTCTGGAATGAAAGGCGAGGAAGACCATCAGCTTGTTGTCGATTCAATAAGGAAAGACCTAGAGCTTTGAGAAGATATCCCAGTAGCCTTTGATGAAGATCGCGATGATTACTGCCGGAAGGATGTACTTCACATAGATTTTCATCCATGACGGGATCTTCAGTCCTTTTCCTTCATCCGCTTCCTTCTTGAAGCTGTCCCAGCTCCAGCCATAACGATGAGCGCAGAACAGCACAAGTATCGTTGAGCCGAGCGGCGTGATTGTCGATGAGATCAGGAAGTCTTCTATGTCGAGGACGGAAGTCCCTGGCCCCAGCGGCTGGAATGATGTGAATATGCTGTAGCCGAGTATGCATGGAAGCGACAGGAGGATGACTAGAGGAAGATTGAGAGCTACGGCTTTCTTCCTTGACCATCCTCTGTCCATCCAGAATGAGAGTATGTTCTCGAACACAGCCACAAGCGTTGTCATTGCCGCAAATGTCATGAAGAGGAAGAACAGGGCACCCCAGATCCTGCCGCCTGCCATCTTCGCGAAGACTGCTGGAAGTGTTTCGAATATAAGGCCGGGGCCTGCTCCCGGATTTATATCATAGGCAAAGCATGCAGGGAAGATGATCAGTCCGGAGAAGAGTGCTACGAATGTATCAAGGGTTATTATCCTCACGGATTCGCCGAGAAGGGACTGTTCCTTGCCGATATAGGAACCGAATATCTCCATGCTTCCGATTCCGAGACCAAGGGTGAAGAATGCCTGGCTCATGGCCGCGAATACAGTTGTCGAGAAGCCTGATTCGATCATCTTTCCGAAGTCAGGAACGAGATAGAACCTGAGTCCCTTTCCGCCTTCAGGGATGATTATCGAGTTTATCGCAAGTATTACAATGAGCACGATGAGACAGCCCATCATGATCTTTGATGATTTCTCGACGCTTTTCCTCAGGCCTCCTAGGCAGATCGCGAAACCGATGATGATTGCAGCTGATGTGCATATGACCTGCATGGCCGTATCGCTTCTGAGTCCCGCGAATTCAGCTGATATGTTATTGCTGTCTATGTTTCCGGTGAGCATTGCGAAGAAGTAGTAGATGAGCCAGCCTGTCACGACTGTGTAGTATGCCATCAGGATATAGTTGCCTGCTGCAGCGACTGGGCCATAGAGATGCCATTTCGTGCCCTTCTTCTCAAGGGTGCTGAGCGCAAGCGTTATGTTCTGCCTTGATGCCCTGCCTATAGCGAACTCCATCACCATTACAGGAAGACCGACCATGACAAGGAAGATAAGATAAATCAGCACGAAAGCCGCGCCTCCGTACTGACCTGTTATGTATGGGAATCTCCATACATTCCCCAGTCCGATTGCACACCCGGCAGAGAGCAGGATGAAACCAAGCCGGGATGCAAGTGTTTCTCTCTCTTTCATAATGGCGATTCTATCATCAGTATCGCGATTGTGGAATCTCTAAAGCTTTGAGAATATGTCCCAGTAGCCTTTAGCGAATATCGCGATGATTACGATAGGAAGTATCCATCTGACATAGACCCGCAGCCAGGAAGGGAACTTCACGCCTTTGCCCTCATCAGCTTCCTTTATGAAGTTCTTCCAGCCCCAGCCGCATCTGTGAGAGCAGAATATCACGAAGAGAAGGGAGCCAAGCGGCATTATGGTCGATGAGATCAGGAAATCCTCGAGATCAAGGACTCCTGTGCCAGCACCAAGCGGCTGGAATGACGAGAGCAGATTGAAGCCGAGGATGCAGGGAATCGCAAGGACTATAATAAGGGGCATGTTCACAGCTACGGCCTTCTTCCTTGACCATCCATGATTGTCCATCCAGTATGCGATTATGTTTTCGAATACGGCTATCAGCGTTGTCATTGCCGCGAATGTCATGAAGAGGAAGAACAGGGAACCCCAGATCCTTCCGCCAGACATTTTCGCGAAGACATTCGGAAGCGTCACGAACAGAAGCCCGGGCCCGGAGCCTGGATTGACACCATATGCGAAGCATGCAGGGAAGATGATGAGACCCGCCATCAGCGCGACAGATGTATCAAGAGCGATGATCCTCGCTGATTCTCCGGTGAGAGACTGATCCTTTCCGATGTATGAGCCGAAGATCGTCATTCCACCCATTCCGATGCTGAGCGTGAAGAACGCCTGGCTCATAGCTGCGAATATGACTTCGGACAGTCCTGCTTCCATGGCTCTGCCAAAGTCGGGGACAAGATAGAACTTCAGCCCTTCGCTGCCTCCCGGGAGGAGTATCGAATTCAATGCAAGGACCACCATGAGGACGATAAGGCAGATCATCATGATCTTCGATGCTTTCTCAACGCCTTTCTGGAGGCCTCCGAGGCAGATCAGGAATGCGATGATTATGGATACTGCTGTCCAGATGAACATCGTCATGGGTTCTGACTGCAATGCTGAGAAGAATGCCGCCGATGAATCCGCATCGAGATTCGAAAGCCTTCCCTGAAGTGATGCGAAGAAGTAATAGATAAGCCAGCCCGTTATGCATGTATAGAACATCATCAGTAGATAGTTCCCGGCAATGGCTATTGGTCCATACAGATGCCATTTCGTACCCTTCGGTTCAAGTGTCCGCAATGCAAGCGAGATATTCTTTCCCGAGGCCCTTCCCAATGAGAATTCCATGACCATTACAGGCATTCCTATGATGACGAGGAATATAAGATAGATAAGTACGAAGGCAGCTCCGCCATAAGCTCCTGTTATGTACGGAAAGCGCCAGACATTTCCGAGGCCTATGGCGCATCCTGCGGAAAGGAGGATGAAGCCAAGACGCGATGCGAGAGTTTCTCTTTCAGCCATGCATTCGATTCTAAGTCTTTGGATACCTCTCAGCAACAGCCTTTTCACGGATTATATGGCCATGATGCATTTCCGGTAGTATCCTTATAGTGGAGGCTTCTATGAGGAAAAGCGCTTTGGCAATGATATTGATTCTTGCCTCCGCAGCTGTATTCGCTGCTGCACCTATCGGAAATTGTACGTCATTCTCCTGGGAAACCGAGGATGGCTCCATCCATTATCTTGGACGTACATATGATTTTTTCGGAAAGCTTGAGCAGAATGCCATTGCCGTGGTGAATGAAGGCTATGACATCGCCCTGGATCTTGAGGGTACAAAGACTGCTGAAGCTGAATATGGCTATGTAGGCATGGCGATCTTAGGCTTCCCATCTCCTATAATGGTAGATGGAATGAATGAGAAAGGACTTGCCGGATGTCTTCTGAACTTCCCTGGATATGCATACTACGAAACGCAGCAGGGAGAAGGACAGACAGATGTCCATCCTGCATTCTTCCTGACCTATATCCTTGGGACATGTGCATCTGTTGATGAGGTTGAGGATGCTGTCAAGTCGATGAATCTCACCGATGAGCTGATCATGGGTTCTGAGATGATGTGCCATTATATCCTCTCTGATGCGACAGGCGAGGCCATAGTAGTAGAACCTGAGGAAGATGGCATAAAGGTCTACAGGAATACCATCGGCGTTCTGGCCAATGCTCCCGGTTATCAGTGGCATCTTACAAACCTCAAAGGTTACGTGGCGATTTCGAATCTCGACACTCCTCCTCGTGATATCGCAGGAATGAATTTCACCCCATTCGGGCAAGGGACAGGAGGCCTTTTCGGACTTCCCGGCAGTTATTCGTCCCCATCACGCTTTGTCCGCATGGCATTCGTCAAGGAATTCACTCCTAAAGGAACGGATGAGATCGATGGAGTGACAAGGATGTTCAATGCATTCGCACCTGTCACCATCCCTGATGGGATGCTCAAGGAATCACCAGATCATGAGCAGTATGAGATGACTCTCTGCACCACAGTCATGTGCCTTGATTCGAAGATATACTATTTCTCGCCATTCTCAGACAGGAGGATATCCGCCATAGATGTGCCTAAGCTGCTTGAGGAAATGGGAGAAAGTACATTTGAGACAATAAAGATTCCTATGGTGCAGGATGTGAACTATCTTAACTGATATGGCCTTTCTGCCATTAACAAGACATTCCTATCTTCTTATGATAGCGATATGGAATTCTCAGATTTCGGCAGAAAGCTTTCATCGCATTCAGGCATCCTTCAGCTCATGGATGATATTTCCCGTCCTCTTCCGCCAGGTGTTGAGCCACTCGCGCTTGGCGGAGGCAATCCTGCACGTGTGAGTGCGGTTGAGAAAGCATACAGGAGGGAGATTGAGTCCCTTCTTTCTGATGGTGACAGATTCGAGGATGTCATCGCGCATTATGATTCGCCGCAGGGAAGAGTAGGCTTCCTGAAAACAGTCGCTGATTATTTCCATGCAACATATGGCTGGGATATCACGGAAGAGAATGTCGCTGTCACCAATGGCAGCCAGAGCGCGATGTTCTATCTTTTCAATATGTTCGGAGGAACTGCCTCCGGACGTCTCAGAAAGATCCTCATACCTCTGATGCCTGAGTACATCGGATACAGGGATCAGGGAATCGAGGAAGATATATTCGTATCCGTTCCTTCGAAATGCACATACTTCGATGACAGGACTTTCAAGTATTCTCTTGATACAGATGCTGTCAGCAAATACCTTGATGAGCATGATGATGTAGGTGCCATAGCGCTTTCCCGTCCTACCAATCCATCCGGCAATGTTGTTACGGATGATGAGATCCATATTCTCTCAGAGCTTGCCGAGAAGCATTCGATCCCTCTTATCGTCGATAACGCCTATGGCCTTCCTTTCCCAGATATCATCTTCGCGGAGAATGCGGAGCCTGTATGGAATGAGAACATCATAATCTCTATGAGCCTTTCGAAGATCGGGCTCCCATCAATCAGGACGGGAATAGTTATTGCATCTAAGGAGATTGCATCAGCTCTTTCAGGTATGAATGCAATCGCGGCACTTGCATCCGGTTCAATGGGGCCTGTTCTTGCAGACAATCTCATCAGGACAGGAGAGCTTGTACGCCTCGCAAGAGAAGAGGTCCGGCCTTTCTATAAGAAGAAAGCCGAGCATATGGAAGAGTGTATAAGGAGAAGCCTCGATGGTACTGATTACTATTACCACAGGATTGAAGGCTCTATCTTCGTATGGCTCTATCTCCCATCACTTGAAATTCCTACGCTTGAATTCTATTCGGTTCTGATGAAAGAAGGGGTGATTACAGTGCCAGGGGAGTACTTCTTCTTCGGAAACGGAAGCGGACGCTATCCTCATGAGCATTATGACAAATGCCTTAGACTCAACTACTCTGGTTCCGATCATGTTACAGAGAAAGGGCTTGAGATAATCGGAAGGAAGTACAGGGAATATTCCCATTATGTTTTTGCTTGAATAATGGGTTTCCGTGATTTATCCTTCACTATATGAAGGAAATCAGAACAGAAGATGCAGCAGGGATGGTCCTGGCACATGATGTGACTGAGATTGTCAGAGGTGTCAGGAAAGGTCCTGCTTTCCGCAAGGGACATATAATCACGGAAGACGATATCCCTGTGCTGCTGAGGATAGGGAAAGATCATATTTACATCTATGAATGCCCTGAGGGGATGCTGCATGAAGACGATGCAGCAGCGGTTCTTGGGGACATCACTCAGGGAGAAGGCCTGCGTCGTACCGAAGCGTCGGAGGGAAAGATCGAGCTTGTCGCTGAACATAGAGGTCTTTTCATCTCTGATGTCGCAGCTCTGAACAGGGTCAATTCTGTTGAAGGCATTTCCATTGCGACTATTTTCGCAGGTCTTCCTGTCGAGAAGGATACGAAGGTTGCAGGGATGAGGGTGATTCCCCTTGTGATGGCGGAGTCTGTCCTTGATGAGGCAAGGAAAGCTGCAGGCGATAAGCCTTTATTCTCTGTCAGAAAGTACAAATCGTTACGGTACAGCGTAGTGACTACAGGTACCGAGGTCTTCAGGAAGAGGATTGAGGATACATTCACTCCTGTTATTGAGGAAAAGCTTTCATACTATGGCTCCGGGATGGTGTCCCATGAGACTGTCGACGATGATAAAGCTCATATTGTGGAAGCAATAGGACGGGCCGTCTCTTCTGATGCCGAGATGATCATATGCACAGGAGGCATGAGCGTGGATCCTGATGACAGGACTCCAGCGGCAATCAGGGAATCAGGCGCAAGGATAGTAAGCTATGGCTCCCCGGTTCTGCCAGGTGCTATGTTCCTGATGGCGTATCTGCCTGATGGACGGCCGATTGTCGGGCTTCCTGGATGTGTCATGTATGCGAAGCGCACAGTCTTCGACCTTGTCCTTCCTTATATCGAAGCAGGGATTGAGGTGACTAAGGAACTTATTGTCAGCTTCGGAAACGGAGGTCTCGGGCCAGCATTCCCTGATTACACGAAAGGGAGAAACTGATGAGGGCGATGATCATCACCGTATCTGACAGATGCTTTCAGGGCGAGATGGAGGACAGAAGCGGTCCTGCGCTTGAGACTTTCCTGAGCGAGCGCGGATGGCTCTGTTCAAGGACACTTGTCCCTGATGAGGAAGATGCGATAGCCCGGGCTATCAATGAGGCTGCATCTTCCGGAGAGTATGAGCTTATTCTGACAACGGGCGGAACAGGCGTGTCTCCGCGCGATGTCACTCCGGAGGCGACAAAGCCTCTTCTTGATAAGGAGCTTCCTGGTATCGCTGAGGCTATACGCATGAAGAGCCTTGAGAAGACTGTAAATGCAATGCTTTCCAGAGGTGTTGCTGGGATGATTGGCAGCTGTACAGTCGTCAATCTCCCGGGAAGCTGCCGTGGTGCTGTTGAGTCAGCTTCCGTATTCATTGACTGCATAGGACATGCATCTGCCATCGCCAAAGGCGTGAAGGCAGATGGCTGAGGAGGATTTATGAAGAAGATCGCAATCATTGCATTTGCTTTACTTTTCGCAGCATCAGGGCTCATGGCACAGGCTGCGCAGGAGGATTCAGGAAAGACAGAGCTCATCGTATTCGGTGCTGCCAGCCTCACGGAATCCCTTACTGAAATCGGGAATATCTACATGGTTGCCAATCCTGATATCTCGATAGTATTCAACTTCGATTCTTCAGGAACGTTGAAGACCCAGATAGAAGAAGGAGCTCCATGTGATCTCTTCATCTCCGCAGCTCCCAAGCAGATGAATGAACTTGATATCACATCGGATGCGAATCCTGACAAGCTTGACTTCGTTCTTCAGGGAACAAGGCTCGATCTTCTTGAGAACAAGGTCGTTCTGGCTGTAGCTGAAGGTAATCCTGCCGGCATCGAGAGCTTTGATGATCTTGCCTCAATGCTTGCGGAAGGCAATGTCTTCCTTGCAATCGGCAACAGCGATGTTCCTGTCGGGCAGTATACGCAGAAGATCTTCGCATATTATGGCCTTGAAGAAGCTGAGCTTGCATCAAAAGGCGTACTGACATATGGCTCGAATGTGAAGGAAGTCACGACACAGGTTGCTGAAGGCAGTGTGGACTGTGGAATTGTATATGCGACCGATGCTTTCAGTGCAGGTCTTGAGTCTGCTGATGAGGCGACAGCCGAAATGTGCGGCCAGGTCATCTATCCTGCAGCTGTGATTAATACATCTGCACATCAGGAAGAGGCAAAGGCCCTCCTTGATTTCCTTCAGACAGATGAAGCACTTGCCTGCTTTGGCGCTGTAGGTTTCTCACCGGCATTCTGATGGATCTGTTCCCGCTTTTCAATTCAGTCCGCATAGCTCTGATAAGCTCTGTGCTGGTATTCTTCGCCGGGATAATCGCGGCATATTATGCGCGCAGGCTTCCTCGTGTAGCGAAAGGCGTTCTCGATGTTGTGCTGACACTGCCGCTGGTTCTGCCACCGACAGTTGTCGGCTATTTTCTTCTTATGGTGTTTGGTCTGAAACGCCCTGTTGGCATGTTCCTCGCAGAACATGGCATACGGCTTGTCATGACATGGCCTGGCGGTGTCGCTGCGGCTTTCGTGGTCTCTTTTCCGCTTATGTACAGGACGGCACGTGGAGCTTTCGAGTCATTCAATGAGGATCTTGCGGAAGCTGGCCGTACTCTTGGGCTTTCAGGTTCATATATCTTCTGGCATATAACGATGCCGTACTGCAGGGATGGCATACTTGCAGGCACTGTGCTGTCATTTGCGCGTGCATTGGGCGAGTACGGAGCGACAAGCATGCTCATCGGCTACACTCCAGGGCGTACTGCCACTATCTCGACGACCGTCTATCAGCTGTGGCGAACAGGAAATGACAGGGAAGCGTATATGTGGGTCCTCGTCAATCTTGCAATTTCCGCAACGGTGCTTCTTGCAGTGAATTTCCTTGAAAGGAGGAAACGCTGATGCTTGAAGTCTCGATAAGGAAAAAGCTCTCGTCATTCACGCTGGATCTCTCATTCATGACAGAATCAGGTTCTGTATCGATTCTCGGAGTCTCCGGGAGCGGCAAGAGCGTGCTGCTTAAGTGCATTGCCGGGATAATGAAACCAGATAGCGGTTATATAATCCTTGATGGAAAGGTTCTCTTCGATTCCGAGAAGCGGATAAACCTATCTCCTCAGGAAAGACATATAGGGTATATGTTCCAGAGCTATGCGCTCTTTCCTGATATGACCGTGAAGGAGAATATCCTTGCAGGTCTCAACTGGGAGAAGGATAGACAGAAGAAGCATGATGAAGCTGTGAAGATGGCCAGGATGCTCAGAATCGATCACATCCTTGATAGCAGGCCTTCAAAGATTTCAGGCGGGGAGGCACAGCGTACTGCGCTTGCCAGAATGCTTGTCAACAGACCTTGTCTGCTTCTTTTCGATGAGCCATTCTCTGCGCTTGATGTGCATCTGCGTTCTGAGCTTCAGATGGAACTTGCGGATCTTCTTGGGAGAATCGGCAAGGAATACATACTCGTAACTCACAGCAAGGATGAGGCTTTCAGTCTTTCAGATATCACATATGTCCTGGATAAAGGTGAAATCATAAGGCAGGGTTCTCCTTCTGCGGTTTTCAGTAATCCGGGATCTCTCCGGGCTGCGAAGCTTGTCGGCTATCATAATATCTCCCGGGCCGAAAGGCACAGCGATGGGCTTTATCTTGAGAAGTGGGGCATTGCTGTCGATGCCGATGCCAGCCCTTATGCCGTAGCCGTGGCTGATGATGCCGCAGCATTCTCCGAAGATGGCTTAGAGGCCTCTGTCTTCAAGATAATCAGGGATGTCAATTCGACTCTTGTCCTTCTGCGTTTCAGGACGGAAAGCTTTTTCTGGATGAGGATACCTCCGGAAACTCCTGTTCCTGAAAAACCCAGGGTCTCAATCAGGAAGGAATCCATCCTGATGCTTTCTGAGTGACTTCGTGCTATCCTGTCTATATGGACAGGATTGTTATCATCGGAGCCGGAATCGGAGGCGTGCAGGCAGCCTCTTCGCTTGCTGACCAATATTGCGTGACGCTTATAAATGGGGAAGACGAAACCCCTTACTACAGGATGAGGATTGAGGAGCTTCTCGGTTCTGCTGGTCCTGAGTCGATTGCGATTCATCCGGATGACTGGTACTGCGGGAAGGGCATCAGGCTGATTCATGGCAGGGCTGTCAGGATAGAGGACCATCAGGTTTATATGGAGACTGGCGAGAGTATTCCTTTCGAAAAGGCTGTCATAGCAACCGGTGCTGAGCCGAGAATCCTTCCGTTGAAAGGCAATCGCGATGATATCATTGCGATAAGGCGCATAGATGATGTCCTGGTCTTGAAGGAAAAGCTTGAAGGCGGTGCCAGGTCAATGACAATAATAGGCGGTGGTCTTCTTGGTCTTGAGGCTGCGGCTGCGGTCAGGGAGCATTTCGATGTCAGGATGACTGTGCTTGAGACTGCTGATTTCATCCTTCCGAACCAGCTCGATGCGAAGACTTCAGGATATATCCAGTCGCTTCTTGCTGAGAAAGGCATTGAGATAGTCACAGGCGCAAGGGCAGAGGAAGCGTCAGATGATTCTGTCATTCTTTCCGATGGCCGTGCTTTCCCTTCTGATATCCTCTGCATTTCAGCAGGTGTCATTCCTGATATATCATTGGCTTCTGCCAGTGGTATAAAGACAGGCAGAGGCATTATCGTTGACAACCATCTTTCGACTTCAATGCCTGATGTGTTTGCTATAGGTGATGCTGTCGAGCTTGATGGACGTACATTCGGCCTTGCCATGCATGCCCGTGAGATGGGAAGCTATGTCGCTTCTGAGATAAGGGGTGCAGGTGAAGGCTATAAGCCATCAGATGTGATGACTCAGCTTAAGGTCGCAGGAATCAGCCTTGCGGTATTTGGTTCTAAGGAAGGCAACAGGCATGAGATTGCTGCAGGGAACGGCAAGGCTGTAATTTTCGAAAAGGGTGAGACAATCACTGGCATAATACTTGTGGAAGCTAAGCAGCTGCTCGCGAAGGCAAAGGGCGCTATCGGCAAGAGTCTGGAAAGCTTCCTGGCTTCCGTAAATTGAGCTGTCGATGATTCCCTGTTGAGGCAGGGAATCAGGGCTCATTAATCTCTACAGCAGCCCAGCCATATACAGCGGAAGAAATATGAAGCCATCTTTCACCTCCACATCTCTGGTATGGAGAATATAAGGTGTGCCTGTATATTCTGAGAATTTCGAGATGTATTTCCTGATGGAGGTGAATGTATATCTATCTGTTGATTTCACTTCGACTGGGCAGATATTGTGTCTGTTTGTGATGCTGTTCTTCGTGGTAAGAAAATCGACTTCCATCCTGTTTGAAGCGTTGGCTTTATCATAGCTTGAATAGTAGTAAAGCTTACGTCCATTTGCCCTGAACATCTGTGCAACGAGATTTTCCATAAGCATACCTTTGTTGACTTCAAGTTTGCCAAGGGCCAGTTTTCTCATAATCTCGGCTTTTGCTGCTTCATTATCATCGAAGGCAAGCGTGAGCAGGAGCCCTGTATCACACAAGTAGCATTTGAATTTCGTTTTCTCCAATGAGAGCCGCAATCCGATATTCGGATCAGCTGAATTGAAGCACAGGTTTACAAGTTTTGCATCATTGAGCCATGCGAATACGAGTTCATTATCGTTGGCAGTGGAACCTTTTTCGATATCAGAGAATACAAATCGTTTTTCTGTACGTGAGAGTTCGCTTGGAATCAGATCGAATGCAAGCCGGATTCTTGTACTGAGAGAAGACTTGCCGATATCTTGTCTGTATAGGTGTATGATTGCTTTCTTGGCATCTTCGACATTTGTCAGGTTGTTGGTACCGATAAAAGCTGCAACAGCTTGTGGCATGCCGCCTACAGTCATGTACTGATTAAGACGTGTCATGAGTTTTCTGTGCAGGCTCTGGCCAACAGGAGCTTTGCTTTCGAAAGCTATTCTTGTAGCATTGAATAGCAATTCATCACCGCAAGCCCAGAGAAATTCCTCGAAATCCATCGGGCAAAGTTCCAGGGGGACTTCTTCTGATGGGATTGTGATTGATTCGACAGAACTCTCAATACTGACCAAAGATCCCGTTTCGATATAGTCATATCGCATATCCTGGACAAGATATTTGATCATCTCTCTTGCAGTTGGATTTTTCTGGACCTCATCGAAAACAATCAAGGAATTTCTTGAGACAAGCGAAACTCCGAAATATGCTTGCAGAAAAAAGAACAGTCCATCAAGATTGCCTTTGAAAGAGTTGAATTGCCTGATGAAATCATCTGATTCCTCATTGAAATCAATGAAGATAGTGGATTCGTATTCGTTTTTCCCGAATTCCCTGCATATCCAGCTTTTGCCGACTCTTCTTGCGCCTTCAATCATCAAGGCGGTCTTTCCCTGTGATTCCTTTTTCCACTTCAGCATCTTGTCATAGATCTTTCGTCTCATGTAAAGAAGTGTATCATAATAAATCCTGTTATTACAGCAAAATGGATAAATCCGCGATTAATAAATGCCAGTTTTGGCAGTAATCCGCGATTAATTTTACTTATAAGATGGATAAATCCGCGATTAATATAACCTCAGCTTCTGCAGATATAGCATGAATTCCTGAATACGATGCTGCTTGGCAGTACTATCACTTTGTTTGGCGTATGAGGTTCTGCGATTGATGCGAATAGGCGCATGATAGCGGATCTGCCCATCTCGATGAATGGCTGCCTTACCGTAGTGAGGTCGGCAAGAGCTGCTGAAGGAACATCATCATATCCTATGATCGAGACATCTTCAGGTACTTTTATCCCTGTCTCATTCAGAGCGCTGATTGCGCCCAGTGCCATGGCATCATTCGCAGCGGCTATTGCTGTGAATCCCGGCTTTTTGCCTTTGAGTTCCTCTCTGATGATTCTTCTTGCCTCAGTATTGGAGAAATCTGCATGCAGTATTCCGTATTCGGATATGCCTGATTCATTGAGCGCTGCCATGAATCCGCCGAGTCTGTCATTGTCAGTTGATGTTCCTTTCTTTCCGCCAAGATAAATGATCTTCTTATGCCCCAGCGTGATGAGATATCGCGTAGCCTGATACATGCCATTCTTGTTGTCAGTTGTTATCAGATTGATGTCGCTCAGCCCCGGATCTCTATCAAGGAACACTACAGGAATGATTGAATCGCTTATGATTTCCTTAAGCAGGGCAGGTGTTTCTCCTGCGGTTATGTATATGATTCCATCTGCCTTTATATCTATAAGCTTCTTCAGTATCTTCTCTTCCTTCTTCATATCGCCATTTGAGTTGCACAGCATGATTGTGCTGTCATAGTTTGATGAGAAGCTGTCGATTCCTGCAAGCATAAGAGGGAAGAACTGGTTGAAGATATCAGGGACGATTATGCCGATGATTCCGCTTTTCTCATTGCGGGACTGAATCTGGAGTTCTTTCATTGCTGATTCAATTTTCAGGCGCGTGGAATATTTCACCTTCTTCGGGTCAGACAGCGCACGCGATACAGTCGTTATCGACATTCCTGTCATTGATGCAAGTTCCTTGAGTGTCGGTTTTATGCTCATATTTCAGATGATAGCCTATTTCCATGTATTCACAATTCTTTTCTTTTATTTTCATTATAAATTGTTATTTCAGGTGATAAATTTTCATTAAATCATTGGATATCCATATATTAATTTATTAATTTATAATAATTTAAACGTGATTTTAATGTTTTCAGAAATGAGCAGTATATTGAAAAAATAAATGAAAGATTTTTGTTTGTGCACTTCAGATTCAATGGTAATGTTTGATTAAGGGTGGCAATGAGATTCAGCTGGGAAGCATGTTATGTATCCATGATTGACAGGTTTCGTCGGTGTCATCCTTGGAGGTTAGAGAAATGAAAAAGATGATTGGTTTTGTCAGCATTCTGATGTGTGCTGCAATGCTTTTCGCAGGTGGAAGCTCAGAGACAGCAGCTCCTGCAGAGACTTCTTCTTCAACATCATCGGGTCCTGTAGAGATAACATTGCTGAGCAATTCTGTTAAGCCATACGACACAGCGATTCCTGCCATCATCGAGGAGTTCGAAGCTCAGAATCCTGACATCAAGGTTAATATCGAAATGCTTCCGACGAAAAATCTTCTTGAAGTCGTTGAAGTAAGACTGGGAAGCGGCGAGAAAGTTCCTGATGTATTCTTTGTCGATGCGCCGATGGTAATGGCTTATTCTGTGAAGCAGTATCTTGAACCACTTGGACAGTATTTCACGGAAGAAGAGCTTGCTCAGTTTGTTGATGTATGCCGCAATTACTGCACCGTGGATGGTACACTGTATGCAATCCCGTTTGTCAATTCGAGCCAGGTCCTTTATTACAATACAAGAATGTTCGAGGAAGCCGGACTTCCTCCTCTTTCAAAAGATCCTGCTGATAGGCTTACATGGGAAGAGGTTGTTGAACTTGCCAAGAAGCTTACGATTGATGAGGATGGCGACGGAAATCCTGAGGTATTTGGTCTTGGTATCGCTCAGATCAGCCGTCCATTCCAGATGCTTACCATGCCAGAGTCTCTTGGTGGACAGCCAATAGGGGATGATGGCACAGTAAAGGGTGTATTTACGACAGACGCATGGATCCAGGCTTGCCAGTTCATTCAGGATCTCTTCAATACATGGAATGTATCTCCGAAGGGAGTTTCCGCATCCGACATGCTTGCATACTTCGTTTCAGAAAGAGTCGCTATGCTTATCGGACCAGATTACAACTATCTCTCATATAGCCAGACTGATGGAATGACATGGGATTATGCTCCATATCCATATTTCGAGGATGGAGTCCCTGTAACTCCTACAGGAAGCTGGAGCCTTGGTATAAACAGGAATTCCCAGTATAAGGATGCTGCTGCAAGACTTATCAGGTTCCTGACACTCAATCCTGTTTGTATCGAATGGTTCAAGATGGATGGACATCTTCCTTCGAACAAGACGACCCTTGAGTATGTAAACAGCAATCCAGAGTATGATGAATGGCCGAATACTATTTTCGATCTGCTTCAGTATGAATCGCAGAATACGGCTGTTGCCAGACCGCTTTCTCCTGGCTATCTGGAATATGAGAACATGCTTACTACTGCATTTGAGGATATAAGGAATGGTGCGGATATCCAGTCAACTCTGGAACAGGCAGAAGTAAGAATAGACAGAGCAATCAGCAGATATCTCTGATTAATTGATTTTTCCTAGCATGCCATGCACGGTGCATGGCATGTGTATGGAGGATTTCCAATGAAATGCACACGGAAGGAATGCTATGTTCCTTATCTTTTCATCATCCCTGCTTTTATCGGTCTGATAATCTTCAGGGTTTCCCCGATTATCTCATCTCTCTGGGATAGTTTTCATACCGTAAGCTATGCAGGCGGTATGCATACGGAATTCAGTGGACTTGAGAACTATGTATTCGCTCTTACAGATCCGACATTCCTGAATTCCCTTAAGAATACGCTCCTTTTCTCTATAGAGGTCATTCCTCTTCAGATCATCTGGGCTTTTGCTTTGGCTCTGCTTGTCTACAGGCCGGCTCCGGCAATGGGTGTCTTCAGGACGATCTTCTTCATACCATTTACGATATCACTTGCAATCACTTCGACGATATGGGGAATAATGCTCAACCCGAATGGCGGATTCATCAATTCCATTCTTGGGCTTGCGGGAATAGGGCCTTTCCAGTTCCTTACGAGTAGCGATGAGTCGCTTTTCTCTATAGTTTTCCTTGTATCATGGAGATGTGTTGGATACTGGATGATATTCCTCATCGGTGGTCTTCAGAATATATCGATAAGTCTGTATGAATCTGCCTGGATGGATGGTGCAAATCCTCTTCAGACTTTCTTCAAGATCACGCTGCCAATGATGAAGAAGACAATTCTCTTTGTCATTGTTGCAGATACAACTCAGAATTTCCTTATGTTCACGCCTATGTATATTCTTACAGGCGGCGGGCCTGAAGGCTCTACGAATGTAGCTATGTATGAAGCATATAAGAATGTATTCATTTATGCAGACAGAGGTGTTGGCAATGCAATGGTCATGATATTGCTGCTGATGATACTGGTTGTCGTCTTTGTTGAATTCAAGTTCGTGAAGACAAAGGATTGAGTTATGAAATTAGCAAAGGTCACACCATCTAAGGTATTAAAGTATATTGTATTGGCTTTCTTCGCTATTGTTTTCATGCTTCCGATATGGTGGGTCATCGTATCATCTTTCAAGCGTGATCAATCGATATTTGCGGCGCTTATGCCATTCTCAGGGAAAGCATTGTGGTTTGATGTCGAGATGTATCTCGGGGCATTCAGGGACATAATAATACACAGGAATTTCGGAAGAGCTATATTCAATAGCTTTTTCGTGACCTTCTCCACGGTATTTCTGGGTGTTGTTGTCACATCTCTTTGTGCTTTCTCCTTTTCTGTTTTTGATTTCAAGGGTAAGAAGATCCTTTTCGGAATAGTCCTTGTGACTTTCATGATACCGTTCTCAGCGATTGCCCTGCCACTTTATCAGATAGTCAGCGGCTTGCATATGGTAGATACATATTGGGGACTTATACTTCCTGCGGTAGCGAATGGACTTTCGATATTCCTGTTCCGTCAGGCATTCATGGATATCCCTTCTTCGTATCTTGAAGCTGCAAGGCTTGATGGTGCCTCCTGGCCACGCATATATTTCAGTGTCTATATGAGGATGTCCGTATCGATCATCATATCTGCTGGAATCATAATATTCATGGATCAGTGGGAAGCCTTCCTGTGGCCTTTGATTGCTGGTCGTTCTCAAGCTATGAAGGTGATACAGGTTGCTATCGCAGATCTTTCGCAGGACAACGAGATATTCTGGAATCAGATATTCGCAGCTTGTACGATATCCATCGTTGTTCCTGTCGCAATAGTTCTCCCACTTCAGAAATATTACATCATGGGTATCTCAAGTTCTGGCGTTAAGGAGTGATTATGGAAAGGATTCCTCTGATTATCGATACTGATATGGCTTTCGGATCACCTTGCGCAGATATAGATGACGCTGTTGCATTGCTTTTCGCATTCTCTTCGCCGGAACTGTGCGTGAAAGCTGTTTCTGCAGCAGGAGGAAATGCTCCACCTGACAGGGTCAGCCGGAATATAGACATGCTTTTATCGACAATCTCAGAGGATGTCCCGCATTCATTTTCAGCAAGCAGACCTTTGGATCCATGGTTCTGGGTGGATGGGAGATGGTCGGCTTCAAAGGAAGAACCTGTCAGCAGGCAGGTGTATCAGCATCTTCCTGATTCTGTCAGTCTCATGCATTCCGTGCTCTCATCATCTCCTTTTCCGATGACTATCGTGACGATAGGTCCTATGACTAATGCTGCGCTTCTGCTTCTTCAGTATCCTGAGGATAGCAGAAAGATTGACAGGATTGTATCAATGGGTGGAAGCATCCATATGGAAGGAGTTTCAGGAGGTCCAGCTGAATTCAATATCAAAGCAGATCCGGAAGCTGCTTCGATTATATTCTCATCAGGGATTCCTGTATGTCTGTTTCCTCTGGATGTGACGAAAAAGAAGAAAATCTATCCTGAGACAATCGCATCATGGTCTGGGAAGGGACCTCTTGCAAGAAAGCTCAGGGAGGCATCTCTTGCATTTATGGAATATAGAGCGAAACGAGATGGTTATTTTCCTCCATATTCATTCTTTCATGATGTTCTGCCGCTAGCATATCTTGCTGAACCTTCGCTTTTTACAATGAGAGAATGCAGGATATCCGTGAATCTTGTAGGAAATGCAACAAGAGGTGTTACAGTTGTCGACATGGCAGATTCAGGCATGAGTATAGCTACTGATGCTGATTCAGATGCAGTCTTTGATTTTGTTGATAAACGTATCATGGAGAGGTTCGGCGCAATATGATTGAGAATGTATTCTTTGATTCAGATCTTCTCGGTGATGATTTCTTTGCTTTGTATGCTCTTATAAGAAACAAGGATATCCATCTTTGCGGGATAACATCCTTTGGTAGGCGTGTCAGGGCCATTGAACGCGCGAAGATGGCGCAGGTCTTCCTTGATATGCACAATGCAGCGTCTGTTGATATAGTGCCAGGTGCAGATAAGCCTATGATGCTTGATGTCAGAAAAAGCTGCACATTCTGCGATGAGCAGATGAAATGGCTTCGAAATGAATGGGATGCAGACAGGAGATATCGTTCCGTGCTTTTGGCTGATGAATCTGCAGCATCCTATCTTGTGAGAAAGGCAAGAGAACTCGGAAGCATAACGCTTCTATGTACTGGTCCTCTCACGAATATTGCACTTGCGATATTGCTGGATTCTGATTTTGCTTCCCATGTCAAAGATCTTTATTTCATGGGAGGCGTCCATGCTATACAGGGAAATAGCTCGCCCGTTTCTGAGTCTAATGTGAGAAACGACCCGGAAGCTGCATCCATTGTATTCCGTTCGATTCCCGGTATCCATGTGATTCCATATGATATTACTATGCAGGTACTGCTCACAGGAGAAGAAGCTGCCGCAATCAAAGATGAATTCTTCTCTCAGACAGCCCTTTCATGTTGCCGCTCACATGAGTGCAGACATGGAGGTTCGTCAATTATGCCTATGCATGATTATCTTGCATATCTTGCATTGGCTGATGAATCGATAATATCGTACAGCAATTATGATATTTCGATTGAAACATCTGATTCAATATGCAGAGGTATGATGGTGCTATCATCACCAGACAGGCTGTGCGATATGTATGGTATAGCTGTTGATGTTGGAAAAGCAAGGCAGCATCTTGCTTCTGATTTTGAGGTAAGGCTATGAAGCAAGTAGGGGGAATCATCCCATATCTTCCGACACCTGTTGATGATAAAGGGAACATCATAGAGGAATCTGTTTCAGCTCTTGTCTCTCATCTGTCAGACTGCGGAGTATCTGGAATATGTGTTCTTGGAAGCGTAGGGGAGTTTCCCTATCTCCTTCCGGAACAGAAGAGGGCACTTGTAAATGCTGCAGTCAAAGCAGGGCATGCGTCTGGCCTTGATGTTGTAGCTGGCGTTGCTGGTTTTTCAGTGAGGGATCTCATTGAACAGTCAGAACTTTATTCTTCGATTGGTGTTGATGCTTTGGTCTTGATGATTGAGCAGTATTTCCCTCTTTCTGTGAAACAGCTAGCATCTATGATAATAGAAGTTGGTAATAATATTCCGGATAAGGAAATTATATTGTATTCAAATCCTAAGTATATGCATTATTCATTTCCTATTGAGCTCTTCGAAAATATCAATGAATGTAGCAATATTGATGGCTATAAAGATGCTTCGGGGAATACAGGATTCCTTCTCTCGATCAAGGAACGCTATGGAGATAGATTCAGGATATTCAGCGCAAGCGCGCATATCCCGCTTTTCGTTTTTGAACTTGGTGGGGTCGGCTGGATGGCGGGACCTGCCTGCATAGTGCCGAAATCATCTGTCAGGCTTTTCGAGCTGGCAAAAGAAGGAAGACTGAATGAGGCTTTGGCTCTGCAGCGCAGGATGTGGGCAGTTAATGCAGCTTTTGCTAAGTATGATCTTGCAGCTTGCATAAAAGGAGTGCTCAATGCTCAGGGATATGATTTCGGGAATCCTGTTCCGCCACTGGAAGCACTTCCTGCAGATACTGCGATGCGGCTTTCTGAGCTTGCTGCTTCTCTCGAGGAAGGAGGTATGGTTTGAAGCTGAAGAAGCCATCATTCTATGCAATCCTTGCAATCACACTGGTTCTTGGTGCGGTCATGCCTGTTCCTGGCGTATATATCAAAGAACATGGATGGATAATCACTGCCCTCATCATGGCTATGTATTTCGGCATTGGTGTGAATATGGATATCTCCAGGGTTATCGCAGGTGCCGCGAAATGGCGGGAGATGCTGTTTGCGCAGTTTTTCCTGTTCATCGTCTCTCCGCTGGCTGCGAGTATCCTATATGCGGTTTTCCTTCCATATTCATCAAAGGAAGCGATGATCGGGCTGATGTTCGTCTCATCTCTTGCAACACCGATTTCATCGGGAATAATGCTTACAGAAAGCAAGCATGGCAACAGCGTTCTGTCAATGTACAATGTCGTGCTTTCCCAGTTCCTTGGTATATTCGTAACTCCGTTTATTCTCTCGGTATTCCTGAAGACACAGTTCGAGATGGCAGTATCATTCTCATCGATTGTCGCTGAGCTTGCACTGAAGATGCTTCTTCCTTTTGCCATTGGTCAGCTGTGTTTCCGCTTCAGGGAAAAGATAAAGCGCCCTGCAAAAGCATGCACGGACTACAGCATATTCGTCATACTCTATTCATATGTCTCGTTTGCTGTGGCGGAAGGTTATATGGCAAAACTCGTCTCTTCGCTGATGCTTCCAGGAGCCGCGCTGATCATCTTCCTCTTTCTTGTTCTTGCTCTTGGCATATTTTCAACTGGACTTTTGGGATTTGCCAGGGAGGACAGGATAAGTCTTCTTTTCACATGCACGCAGAAGACGATTGGCATGGGGATTCCGCTTGCTGTGCTGTTTTTCCCAGACAATGAGGAAGTGGCTTTGAATACAACGCTTCTTATAATCGTCTATTATGTCTTGTCTATGATTTTCTCCATCTTCTCAGTTGATCTGCTGTTCAAAGCGGATAGGAGGGTTCGCGTATGAGGATTTTATGCTATGGCTCGCTCAATATTGATATGATTTTCACTGTTCCGCATTTTGTGGAAGCTGGTGAGACGCTCTCGTCATCTTCCATGACACGCAGTGCTGGCGGAAAAGGCGCAAATCAGGCCGCAGCTCTTGCAAAGGCTGGCTGTGAGACATACATGGCAGGAAAAGTCGGGAAGGATGGACAGTTCCTAGTTGATATTCTTGATAATTTTTCTGTTGATTGCAGTAATGTCATGGTCACGGATAATCCTTCTGGCCAGGCTATAATACAGCTTGCTTCGAATAACCAGAATGCGATAATCCTTCTGCCGGGTGAGAATAAGAATATAAAGAAAGATGAGATTGACAATGTTCTTGGAAAGTTCTCGGCAGGCGATTGGATCGTCCTTCAGAATGAAATCAATCAGATTGGATATATCATGGAGAAAGCTGCAGAGCGAAATATGAGAATCTGCTTCAATCCAGCACCATTTGAAGATTCCGTAAGATCTCTTCCGCTGAATCTCGTAGAGCTCCTTATCGTGAATGAGATAGAAGGTGCGGGACTTGCAGGTACAAAAGGTGACTATGAGGAGATAGCAAAGCGCCTTGCATCGCTTTATCCTAAACAGGAGATAATAATGACAGCTGGTTCCATGGGAGCATATTATGCCGGTAGAGAGGGATTTATCTATCAGCCGATTATCGATTATCCTGTTGTCGATACGACTGCTGCAGGTGATACTTTCATTGGATATTATCTTGCATCCTGCATCAGGGGCCTGTGCGTGAAAGATGCTCTGTATTATGCGTCAAAAGCATCTGGCATTGCTGTTTCACGTCATGGAGCTATGCAGTCAGTACCTGTAAAAGATGAGATTTTCCAGTAAGGAGGCATGTAATGGATGATTTAGAGAAGAGGGCATTGGAGTATCATAGCCTGGGTGGGGTTCCGGGGAAGGTATCTGTGGTACCGACGAAGCCATGCGCGACTGCGGAGGACCTTGCGCTTGCATACACGCCGGGAGTCGCGAAGCCCGTGCTGAAGATTGAGGAAGATGCAGAGAACGCATACAGATACACGTCGAAGGGCAATCTCGTTGCAGTCATTTCGAACGGTACGGCGATCCTCGGGCTTGGCGACAGGGGAGCGCTTGCCTCAAAGCCCGTGATGGAAGGCAAGGGAGTGCTCTTCAAGCGCTTCGCGGATATCGATGTCTTCGATATAGAGATAGACGAGAAGGACCCTGTGAAGCTTGTGGATATCATCAGGAGCCTGTCCCCGACGTTCGGTGGGATAAACCTTGAGGACATAAAGGGGCCTGAATGCTTCTATATAGAGAGGGAGCTGAAGAAGAGATGCCCGATCCCAGTGTTCCATGATGACCAGCATGGCACCGCGATAATAGCGACGGCGGGGCTGATGAATGCTGCGGAGATAACAGGAAGGAAGCTCTCAGAGGCGAAGGTTGTCGTGAATGGTGCAGGGGCAGCGGGGATCTCCTGCGCGAAGATGTTCATCGCGGCAGGTGTGAGGAAGGAGAACCTGATGCTGCTGGACAGCAAGGGAGTGATCTACAAGGGAAGGCCAGGGCTGACAGAAGAGAAGGCCGAGCTTGCATGCGAAACAGAGAAGAGGACGCTTGCGGAGGCAGTGGACGGCGCGGATGTGTTCATGGGGCTGTCAGTGGCAGGATGCCTGAAGCCAGAGATGCTGAAGACGATGAATGCGGATCCCATAGTATTCGCCATGGCAAACCCTGACCCGGAGATAGGGTATGAGGAAGCTATGGCGGCAAGGCCTGATGTGATAATGGCGACGGGGAGGTCAGACTACCCGAACCAGATAAACAACGTGCTTGGGTTCCCGTTCATATTCAGGGGAGCGCTGGATGTGAGGGCATCGCAGATAACGGAGCATATGAAGATGGCAGCTGCCGAGGCATTGAGGGACCTTGCGAAGGAGCCTGTATGCGAAGAGGTGAGGAAAGCATACGGTGGGAAGGATTTCGAGTTCGGAAGGGAGTACATAGTGCCCAAGCCGTTTGACCCGAGGGTGATAGAGTATGAGGCAGTGGCCGTAGCCAAGGCCGCATGTGAGGATGGCGTCGCAGCAGCTCCTATTGCTGACTGGGACAGCTACAGGGAATCCCTCAGAAAGAGAATGGAGAAGTACTGGAACTGATTAGTTCTGATAGAAAAAAGACAGCTAGCGATAGCTGTCTTTTCTACGCTCTGAAGTTATGACTATTACAGAGCAAGTGTTTCTTTAGAGTCGTCCACACGACTGCCTCTTTTATAGGGGTTATGGCTTTCCCCTCTTTTCAGCAGGATTACTCTCCTGCGTACTTGCTTAAAGGCCTGCTTGGTTTATTCGCCGACGGAGCCTTTCTCCTTTTTTCTGATTCCTCTCGTCCGGCTTTCCTTCCTTAGGCATTCTCCTCATCAGGGTACTTTGCAAGCCTCTGGAAGCTTACCTTGCTTCTGCCTTTATCTGATTTCATCCTATCATGGGAAGCATATATGTCAAGCATAATGTACAACATATCCATATGATGATGTTCTGCTTGAATAAATGCTTTCATTGATTGGAGATATGGCTTTTATCTATTTGAATGATATAGTCCAGGATGCATTTTTGCCTATTTTTATGAGTGAGCGATAGAGCATATCAGGCCAGGCAATGCGGAGCCTTGCATCTGTCACCGGGAAATCTTCTATCTCTACTTCTATATTGCGTATTATTCATGATCAGATAGCAGATGATCCATATCTTGCATCGGTACCATCAATTTCAAGTACAAAAAGAATGTTTCATGCAAATAAGGACTGTGCAGAGGTAAGAGAGAAAGTATTCAAAGCTCTTAATGATCTTGATTTTACATTCCAGTGCATTGTTGCAAGGAAGAAGCTCTCTATATTCAGAAGCAAATATAATCTTCAGTCATCTGCATTATACAGGGATCTGGTTTCAAAGCTTCTGAAGAATAGACTGCATTTGAATAAAGAAATCGATTGCTTCTTTTCCGCAATGCAGAATGTCATCTGGAGGGAATCCATGGAAACCGCAATTGCTGATGCGAAAAATCGTTTCCATGAAAAATGGGGAAAGGAGAATGATAACCAGATCCGCGTGATACT
>CALXLA010000028.1 GCA_944389075.1 uncultured Spirochaetaceae bacterium | reverse complement strand
GACCAGCGAGACTAGCTGGTCGATAGGCCGGCGGTGCAAGCATGGCGACATGCTCAGCCGACCGGTACTAATGGCCCGAGAGGCTTGGCCATATTATCGTTCCGGCCCGGGACGGACCATCCTATCTCAGGATAACGGTGGTCTTCTGGCGGCCATAGCAGGGCGGCGATACCCGTTCCCATCCCGAACACGGAAGTAAAACGCCCTCGCGCCGATGGTACTGCGGCCAAGTCCGCGGGAGAGTAGGTCGCTGCCAGGTTTCTTTTTTCTTTTGTCCTCTCTTTCTGAGAGGTTTTTTATTTTACAGTGATTTGTTCTAGGATTTCCTTGAAGATTATAGTCAGAAACTTTCCTTGACCTTGATTACATGGTGCGTGATGTAGTCTTCAGGTTTTATGCCGCTGATGTAATAGTCCTGCATCTTCCTTATGGCCATATAGCCCTGCATATGAGGATCCTGGGAAATTGTCCATGCGACACGGCCTGCCTGTATGTACTTCTTTATCGTAGGAGTATCATCGGATGTGAATACCAGTATTTTCCTGTCTCCGATTGCATTGAGAGCCCCTTCCAGTCCTGCTGTCGTCACGAATACCGTATTAATGTCCGTAGAATGAAGAAGTTCTGATACGACAGTCTCCGTAGTCTTGTTGTCATCACCGGTTGAGAATATCCCTTTCAGCTCATATTCGAAAGCTGCATCATCCAGTGTCTTTATGAATGACTCTCCGATCATGCTGTGACCGTAGAAATTGTCAGAGCCGCGGATTATCACGATGCGTGGCTTTTCCTTTGCCGTAAGCATAAGCATTCCTGCATTGATGCGCCCTTTCTCCGCATAGTCGCTTCCTACATAGTAAAGCTTGTTCTTATATTCCAGATTCGTATTGAATACAGCGCTTGGTATCGATAGCGATGAGAGGTAATCGACAATCATTGGATTCTTTATAGGAGCTGACACCAGTGCGTTGATGCCGCTCTCGACAAGCGTTTTGAGCGCATTCAGATGTTCAGTGGCATCAAAGCCCTTCACCATGCTGATTTTCATCGAGAATCCGAGGTCCCTGTACTCTGCATCGGCTTCCTCCATCCCTTTTATGATCTGGTCGAAGAAGCTGTTGTATGTACCAGGGCAGAATACACCTATGCAGCATGGATTCTTGGTGACCGCAAGCATCCGTCCCGCTTTATTAGGTTCATATCCGAGCTCTTTTATGGCAGCATAGACTTTATCCCTTACTTCAGGAGAGACTCTTCCCCTGTTGTGGAGGACCCTGTCCACAGTTCCCCTGGATACACCGATGATAGATGCTATATCCTTGATAGTAGCTGCCATGAAACTATTCTATCACACGTTGGGTGCTCGTGCACGCATAAAATAATAGCGGGCATCTCTGCCCGCATGTGCTATCTGAAGAGGGGAGTCATCGCATCGACGTATCCAATCCACGTCCTGTAATGCTCCTGATACAGCTTGTGCTTCTCAGCATCAGGCTCTGCGGATTTCGACTCATCGTATCTGAGATGCTCTCCTGCAATCTCTTCTATCGTCTTTCCGCTGCAGAGCCAGAGGGCCTGCAGCGCGGATCCGAATGCCGCAGCTTCCGTGATTCTCGCTACACGCACAGGACATCCTGTCATATCTGCAGCAAGCTGGCGCCAGAACGGGCTCTTTGAACCGCCTCCAGTCAGCGTTATCTGCTTCACGGCGATTCCGTTCTCCCTGAATGCCTCAAGCCCGAGAAGGAACTCATATGTGACTCCTTCCAGCGTCGCACGTGCGATATCCTCCTTCGTGACATTGCTCATCGTCATACCGGCAAGAACGCCTTTGCCATTAGGGAGGTCAGGAATCCTCTCTCCATTGAAGAATGGCAGGAGATACAGTCCATGAGCTCCTGGAACGGAAGCCTCAGCTTGAGCATCGAATTCCTTGACTCCAAGCTCCATCATTGCTCTCATGAGCTCTGATGCTACTGTGCAGTTCATCGTGCAGAGAAGAGGAAGCCATGTTCCATGAGACGATGCAAAGGACGCAAGACGATTCTTCTTGTCATAGAATGGCTTTGAAGATGATGCGAAGAGCGTCCCGGATGTCCCGAGGCTCATTGTGACATCACCATCGGAAACAGCTCCTGTTCCGATTGCGCTCATCATGTTGTCTCCGCCACCTGATGCGACTTTGCATGATGTGCTCAGTCCCAGTTCAGCAGATGCCTTTTCCGAGACTGTGCCGATTATGCATGGCTCCGGGAGTATCTCAGGAAGCTTTTCAATCAGATTTTCAGAGATGATGGCTGCAGCTTTTTCATCCCAGGAAGATGTGAATATATTCATCAGCCCTGTTCCGGATGCGTCGCCTCTTTCCATTACAGCTCTACCTGAAAGATAGTAGTTGAGGTAATCATGCGGAAGCATGACGTATTCCATCTTCTGATAGATATCCGGATGGTTTTCCTTCAGCCAGAGTATCTTGCTTGCTGTGTAGCCAGGCAGGATGGGGTTGCCGAGCTTCGATGCGATCTTCTCCCTTCCTCCATATGCTTCCTCTATCTTCCTGCATTCAGGAGCTGTAGAGGTATCGCACCAGAGCTTTACGTTGTAGAGAACCTCGCCATCTTTCCCGACAGGCACGAATCCGTGCTGCTGGCCGGAGACGGAGATTGCCTCTATCTTTCCGGCAACCTCCTTTCCGATTGATGAGAAACATGCCTTGAGAGCATCAATCCACCATGATGCTTTCTGCTCCCTCAGCCCGTTATCTCCTGTTATGAGTTCGAGCTGATGGGATGCATCCGCGATTATTTCTTTTCTCTCGCTGTCATAGACAACGACCTTGATGCTCTGCGTTCCCGCATCTATCCCGGCTACATACATAATCTGTTACCTCAGAATGGGCACTCTGTCTTGTAGAGTACGCCCTTTGGCTGGTTATATGCGATATCCTCAACGCCAAGGAAGCGGAAGATAGAGAAGAGTGCCTTCCCGACATGCCCGAAAGCGACTGCTCCATGGTGCGGATAGCGCTTCTCGATCAGGACATGGCGATAGAATCTTCCCATATCATGGATCGCGAAGATTCCGATGCCGCCGAAGCTTCTTGTAGCGACAGGAAGGACCTCTCCCTGTGCGACATATGCCTGGAGGCGTGTATCAGCTGTTGTCTGAAGCCTGAAGAATGTGATCTCTCCCGGTGCGATATCGCCTTCGAGGGTACCTCTCGTGAAGTCCGGTGTGTTGCCATTCTCAAGCAGCCTGTTCTGGATCATCTGGTACTTTATGGCACCTGCTGAGAGCCTGCAGAACGGTGTGTTGCCGCAGTGGAAACCCATGAATGTGTCGCTGAGCTCATAGCTGTACTTAGGCTTGATCTCGCTTTCATACATATCCTTAGGCACTGTGTTGTTGATATCCAGCAGAGTCACTGGCGCTCCTGTCACGCATGTTCCGATATACTCGGAAAGCGCTCCATAGATATCGACTTCACAAGCAACAGGAATGCCTTTCGATGCAAGACGGCTGTTCACATAGCATGGCTCGAATCCGAATTCCTTAGGGAATGCAGGCCAGCACTTATCCGCGAATACGACATAATCCCTTGCTCCCTTGTGGTTCTCTGCCCAGTCAAGGAGAGTAAGCTCGAACTGAGCCATTCTCGGGAGAAGCTCTGGATATGTATCTCCTGTTCCAAGCTCTTCCTTCATCTCCTCGATGATGCCTGCGATCCTCGGATCATCCTTGTGCTCCCTGTATGCGACAAGAAGGTCAAGTTCGCTGTTCTCCTCGATCTCGACACCGATATCATACAGTGCCTTGATAGGAGCATTGCATGCGAAGAAGTCCTGGGGCCTTGGGCCGAATGTGATTATCTTCAGGCTTCTGAGTCCGATGAGTGTCCTTGCGACCGGGATGAAATCAGCGATCATCTTCGCCACATCATCCGCATCTCCTACAGGGTATTCAGGTATGTATGCGGGGACCTTCCTCAGCCCGAGGTTGTACGAGCAGTTGAGCATTCCGCAATATGCATCGCCTCTTCCATTGAGAAGGTTGTCACCTCTTTCCTCAGCAGCTGCCGCATACATGACAGGACCTGCGAACTTCTGTGCGATTATTGTCTCTGGTGTCTCCGGGCCGAAGTTGCCAAGGAAGACAACAAGAGCATTGCATCCTGCGCTCTTTGCTTCTTCGAGTGCCTTGAGCGCATCTTTCTCATTCTCGACTACAGTAGGGATCTCGATGACATTGACTCCGATTCCCGCACATGCCTTAGCGACATTCTTTCTTCTTCCTTCTGAGATGGAAATGACGAAGCAGTCTCTGCTCACAGCGATGAGGCCAAGCTTCACTTCCGGTATATTCTGCATCATTATTCTCCTTCGTGCTCGAGCACGCTAACCAAAAATATGCTACATCACAATCCCCTAAAGTCAAGAAGAATCAATCCTGGAGCTATTATTTTGCAAAGCATATTCACCGAAACTTATGAAAGTTATATCCTCATTGCTATGATTGTTGAGAACAAAGGCATCAGGAATATAGCGATTATCGCACATGTCGATCATGGCAAGACCACTTTAGTTGACGCGCTCTTCCGCCAGAGCGGACTTGCTGGCAAAGGCGTTGAAGGCGAAAGGGTAATGGATAGTGGTGCAATTGAGAAGGAAAGAGGCATCACCATCAGTGCAAAGAACTGCGCCATAACCTGGAAAGGCGTGAAGATAAACATCATAGATACTCCGGGACATGCGGACTTCGGGGGAGAAGTCGAGCGGGGACTGAGCATGGTCGATGGAGTCGTGCTCCTTGTCGATGCGGCAGAGGGACCGCTTCCGCAGACGAGGTTCGTGCTTGAGAAGGCACTTGCGAAGAATCTGCTTCCCATTGTAGTCATAAACAAGATAGACAGGGCGGATGCGAGGCCTGATGAAGTGCTTAATGAGGTGTATGACCTTCTTCTTGAGCTTTCACCTGACGAGAGAATGCTTGAAGTACCTGTATTCTATGCGAATGGAAGGGAAGGATGCTGCGGCAGGAGCCTTGATGATATAAAGGATAATCTCCATCAGATGCTTGATGAGATAATCTCATATATCCCGGCTCCCAGATATGATGATGCGGAGCCTTTCCAGATGCTGGTATCGGATCTCTCTTATTCCGATTTCCTTGGCCGTCTTGCAATAGGAAAGGTGATCAATGGGTCTGCAGAGACCAACGATCAGCTCGTCTGTGTGAAGAAGGATGGTGTCGAGCCTCTCCGTGTCACGAGGATACAGGCCTATAAGGGGCCGGTGTTCTCTGATGTAGCAAAGGCAGAGCCTGGGGATATCATTGTGCTTTCAGGAGTCAATGATGTGTCCATCGGCGATACGATCTGCACGAAGGATGAGATAAAGGCCCTGGACAGGATCGAGGTTGATGAGCCTACGGTCTCCATGCTGTTCACGAAGAACATCTCTCCGCTTGCAGGGAAGGAAGGCAAGGCCGCGACAAGCGCGAAGATCTGGGAAAGGCTTCAGAAAGAGGCATTGCGCAATGTGTCGATAAGGATAGAGAAGAATCCTGACGATACATTCACAGTGAAAGGCAGGGGCGAGTTCCAGATGGCAATCATTGCTGAGGAAATGAGAAGGGAAGGCTTCGAGTTCTGTGTCGGAAGGCCTAAAGTCATATTCCACACCGATGAGAATGGAAACCGCACGGAGCCTGTTGAAGTGCTTCTCGTCGACTGCCCTGAGGAAAGCTCGGGAACGGTGATGGAGAAGCTTGGACGCCGCAAGGCCATAATGAGTGATATCACATACACAGCAGGAAACAGGGTGAAGATACGCTTCGAGGTGCCTGCCCGCGGGCTTATCGGTTTCAGGGATGAGTTCCTCACTGATACGAAGGGCTTCGGGATAATGAACACATACCTCAAAGGCTATGAGCCTTATAAGGGCGATTTCCCGGAGAGGCTGACCGGTTCCCTTGTGTGCGACAGGGCTGGCAATGCCGTTGCCTATGGCATCTGGGAGCTTGAGGACAGGGGACGTTTCTTTATAGTACCTGGAGACCCTGTGTATGAAGGTCAGGTAGTAGGCGAGAGAAACAGGGATGGGGATCTGATGCTCAATCCGACAAGGACGAAGAAGCTCACAAACCTCAGGGCCGCAGGAAAGGATGAGGCTGTATCGCTTACCCCTGTGGTGAAGCCTACCCTTGAAAGGGCGATACAGTTCATAAAGGAAGATGAGCTTGTCGAGGTCACGCCTCTTTCGATAAGGATGTGCAAGAAGGTTCTTGATACTCAGCAGCGCAAGATCCTCAACTCAAGGGGCGAGATCCCTTCATATCTGCTGAAGTGATTATTCTCCCTGATAAGGCAGATATGTATTCGGCAGTCCGAATGTCGATGAGCGCGGTGCTGTCGTGAACCAGTCGTCCCGGGTGTCTGTATCATAGCCTCCGGGACGTCTTGCAAGTACTCTGCTTGATGTTATGTCCTCTGAGGGGACAGGGAGACCTTTCCACTGTCCTTCCTGCATGAGGACATGCATTGCCTCTGCAGTCCTCATGTTTCCATATCCTCCTGCTGTCTCCGCATCTCCTGTGGTGTACACGATGCCGTCGATGATTGCGCCGCCTTCCTCCTTGTAGAGGATCAATGGTGCGTTTGTCGCTGTCAGGCCGCTTCCAAGGCCGGCTTCCAGCACATATGTCTCAGCGCCGTCCTCTCTTATGATGGCTTCCTCCCCGGCATCGCCGTTCCAGTAGATGAGGATGATATCGTTTTCCTTTACGTCGATCGGAGGCAGAAGGAATCTTGAGCTGTAGTTGTCTCCGGCACCATCCTTTATTACCATTCCTGCGGTATTGCCATCTTCCAGAATCAGTATCTCGACTCTGTCAGGAGCCTCCGGTGATATCTCGTTTATCACGGCTTCCGGGACATCGTCGTTTGGTCCCGTGAGGAAGAATGCCGTACGCTGCGTATTCCCACAGGCATCCTTTGCTGTGATGAAAAGAGTGTATTCTGTCCCTGTTTCCAAAGAAAAGGGGAATACTATCCGGAAAGATGTCCCGCTGTCCCTTATCCGTATCCCGGTTTCTCCGAGGATCACTTCATCCAGCACGACTTCCTCGCTGTACAATACATAGAATGTGCCTGAGCTTAGCAGATCGTACTCCACGATTTCAGGTGCTGTCCTGTCGATGGAGCCGAAGATATCGGTGATGCGTTCTCCTGCTGTGCAGGATGCTGTCGTGATTGTCAGCATGATAATTGCGAAGATTCTCATATTATCAATACACGCGGAGGCGATGGAACTGACAGTCTGCCTCAATTTATGATAGATTCTCAGCATGGCAAAACTCTGGCAGAAGAATTACACGCTCGATTCGATGATGGAGCATTTCACGGTTCGTAATGATTATATCTATGACAAGGATCTTGTCCTTTCAGATCTCATCGGTTCTGCAGCTCATGCAAAGGGACTTGAGAGGATTTCGATTCTTACGGAAAAGGAGCTTTCGGATCTTCTTGAAGGACTTTCCAGGATTGCTGAGCTCAGGAAGAACGATGAGTTCGTGATAACAGCAGCTGATGAGGACTGCCATACAGCAATCGAAGGCTTTCTTACCAGGGAGTATGGAGATACAGGCAAGAAGATCCATACAGGAAGGAGCCGCAATGATCAGGTCCAGACAGCTCTGAGGATATATATGAGGGAGGCTGTCCTCAAGCTCATTTCTGCGGCATCATCCTTTGCTGACGCCCTGATAAGGCTTGCTGACAAGAACAGGGAGACTCCGATGCCGGGACGTACCCATATGCAGATCGCTATGCCTTCTTCCGTAGCCCTCTGGGCACTTTCATTCGCGGAGGAGATCCTCGAGGAGTGCGATATGCTTTTCTCCCTCTACAATGTGCTTGACCAGTCTCCGCTCGGCTCTGCTGCATCATATGGCGTCACGCTTCCTCTGGACAGGGAATACACCGCATCGCTGATGGGTTTCTCCCGTGTTCAGAACAATGTGCTCTGGGCAAACAATTCAAGGGGAAAGTTCGAGGCATTCT
Organism: uncultured Spirochaetaceae bacterium; assembly: GCA_944389075.1. Taxonomy (GTDB): domain Bacteria; phylum Spirochaetota; class Spirochaetia; order Sphaerochaetales; family Sphaerochaetaceae; genus Ornithospirochaeta. The sequence continues at coordinate 94,099 of CALXLA010000028.1, read as the reverse complement.
TCCTCGATCATGCTGAGTATCTTGCACTCACAGTCTCGAAGATAGCTCAGGATCTGATGCTTTTCACGCTTCCTGAATTCGGCTATTTCTCGCTTCCCCGGGAGCTCTGCACAGGTTCATCGATCATGCCGCAGAAGAAGAATCCTGATGGGCTGGAGCTTGCAAGGTCGAGATGTTCGCTCATCTCGTCATGCTCTATGAGAGTCAAGTCGATAATCAAAGCATTGCCTTCTGGATACAACAGGGATTTCCAGGATACAAAGGAGCCGCTTATCGAGGGATACAAGGCCACAGAGGAGCTTCTTCTCATCATGGCAGAGATGACAGAGAAGCTTGAGGTCCATCCAGAGGCTCTTTCAAAGGCCTGTGTTCCTGAGCTCTATGCGACTGACAGGGTCATGGAGAAAGTCCTTGCAGGCGGAAACTTCCGTGACAGCTACCGCACTGTAGGCCTCAGCCTCGATCAGGTTGAAGGGGAGGATCCTGTGTCATCGCTCAAGAAGAGGACAAGCATCGGAACAGCTGGAAATCTCGGTCTTGAGAAAGATGCCGCATGGCTTTCCGGGATAATTGAGAAATCTGATAATGCACAGAAGAAACTCTCATCTGTTTACTCATCGCTTGTTCCTGGAATTTCTGAGGTCATCGGCTAGCATTCCTGATATCATTCATCTGGGGCGCTGCCTCAGATGGATGATCAGTGTTCCTATTATGATGAAAATAATACTGAATCATACTAAATGGGATCATCATCTATCCTGATAGGATATCTATATAATATCTATAATAACATGGACTAACATCGCAGCGTGTAGACTGGCAGGAATAGGTCTTTATCGTGATAATTGCTTATAATGCAATGATAAGCCACTGAAATCCGGTAAAGGCAATCCTTGAATAATCACTGTTAATAGGATAAAGTGGCAGTATGAGCATCATCAAACCCCATAAGCTGGGAGTCATCGCTGGTCCTGGCAGTGAGTATTTCACCGGAAAAGTAGTCAAGCACCTGAGGCGCTTGTATATCGACAGATACGAGAAGGTCTCCGATGCATTGACAAGACGTCATGGAATGACAAGCGAGGAACTTCTCAAATTCGTAACGCTTGTAGATGATCTTGATAGCAGGAAGATTCCGGTAGGTAAGCTTCCTTCGACATTCCATTGTCCGGATCTCACAATCAATGTGAAATATACACGCTTTGCCAATGGAGAGGAGAAGGCTGAGCTCATAGATCCTGTAAGAGGTCTGAGCGTATATATCATCCACGATGTGTCCAACTCGGCTCCTATAAAGGTCGCAGGGCTTGATGAGCCACAGGTGATGTCTGTGAATGACCATCTGATGTTCCTCTTCACGACAGTGCATGCCGTAAAGCTTGCCGGTGCCGAATCTGTCACGCTGGTTCTTCCTACATATCCGTATGCAAGACAGCATAAGAAGGCTGGAAGGGAAGCGCTCACAGCATCGCTTTTCGCACGTTTCTGCGAGGAACTCGGCGTTGCGAGGATAATCACCCTTGATATCCATTCGCGCGAGATTGAGAATGCATTCACGACATGCCATCTTGAGAATCTGCATGGTTCCTACCAGACATTGATCGCGCTCCGCAAGCTCATTGATTTCTCGGATCCGGATCTCGTGGTCGTATCTCCTGATACGGGTGCCGTCTCCAGAAACAAGTTCTATGCGCAGGGGCTGCATCGTCCTCTCGCCATGCTCTATAAGGAGAGGGACTATTCAGTCGTTTCCAAGGATGCCAAGAACTCGAACATCAAGAGCATCAACCTCCTTGGCGACGTAGCTGGCAAGACTGTCCTGATGGCTGATGACATGATCGCAACCGGCGGTACGATGATCATCGCTATGAGAGAGCTGATGAACAGGGGCGCCAAGAGAATAATCTGCATGGTATCGCTCCCGTTCTTCAACGGCAATGCAATCGAGAACTTCGATGCGGCCTATAAGGAAGGCGTATTCTGGAGAATCATCGGTACTAATGCTGTCTATCAGGGAAAAGGGCTTCTTGAGAAGGAATGGTTCGTGCAGGCGGATGTCACAGAGCTTTTCGCAAGGGTCATCTCACGCCTCCATCATGGCAGGTCGATTTCCCCTCTGCTTGATAACCGCAAATTCATCCAGCGCCTTATTGACTCATCTCAGGCAAATCCTGATGCTCCGCTTATCACAGATGGCGCGATGAACGACTGAGAGGATAGTGCTATGCAGATGTCTAACAGGATTTCATCATTTCAGTGCTCACCGATACGCCGTCTTGTCCCTTATGCGCGCGATGCAGAGAAGAAGGGCATCCATGTTATCCATCTGAACATAGGACAGCCTGACATCAGGACACCGAAGGTCGCTCTTGATGCGATCCACAATTTCGATAAGGATATCCTGGAATATGGTCTTTCGGAAGGAGAAGGCTTCCTCAGAAGGGCGCTTACGAAGTATTACAGGAAAATCGGGGTCACGCTCTCTGAGGATGATATGCTTATCACGACAGGTGGTTCAGAAGCGCTTCAGTTCGTGTTCATGACGCTCTGCGATCCATATGATGAGTTCATCATTCCTGAGCCGTATTATACGAATGTGGCGACATTCGCGAACATCGCGATGGTGACGCTCCGTCCTGTCACTTCTTCCTCGGATGACAACTTTGTCCTGCCTTCTATCAAGGAGTTCGAGAAGAAGATCAACAAGAAGACGATGGGCATCCTCCTTTGTTCCCCGAACAATCCTACAGGCCATGTATATTCGCCTGAGGAACTCAGGAGCCTGCTTGAGCTCTGCCGCCGCTATGATATCTTCCTTGTGGTGGATGAGGTTTACAGGGAGTTCTGCTATGACGGAAAGACTTTCACTTCCGTCCTGTCATTCCCTGAGTATCAGGACAGGGTTATCTGCATAGATTCATTCTCCAAGCGCTTCAGTATGTGCGGTTCGAGAATCGGAGCGATAGTCACACGCAACAGAGAAGTGATTGAGTCAGCTCTCAAGCTTGGCCAGGCAAGACTGTGTCCACCTCTTGTCGAGCAGTATGCGGCTGCAGCTGCCCTCACTGTCGATGATGAGTATGTCGAGAATGTCAGGGCAGAATATGAGAGAAGGCGCAATGTGCTTATCAAGCTGATGCAGCGCATACCCGGAGTCAGATGCAATCTGCCGAAAGGAGCTTTCTATTTCGTCGCGGATCTTCCTGTGGATGATGCCGAGAAGTTCGCGCTCTACATGCTCAGGGATTTCTCATATGAAGGCTGTACTGTGATGTTTGCCTCAGCTGAGGATTTCTATGTGACTCCGGGAATCGGACGTACGCAGGCAAGATTTTCCTATGTATTGAATGAAGAAGAGCTGGTGATGGCTGCAAAATGCCTGGAAGAAGGTCTTAAGGCATATCGCCGCGACGTGATGGGCCTCAGGTGATGGCCCTGTCATCTTCAATATATCCAACAGGAGAGTACCGTGGAGTTCAGTTTCGCTGATTTTTCTGCATTCTCATCGATGTCCGGTGATAAAGCGGAAAAGAATATGGATGAGGCATGGAACTATCTTTCTCTCGACCTTGCCAATATCGTGAAGGTCATCAGACCTTACAATCCCCTTGAAGTCCTGAAGATGGCTGTATGGGAAGAACGGAGGATCGCATCTTCCCGAAAGGACCAGGAGTCGAAGCTGATGGCACATCTCCTTCCGGTCCTGCTTCAGTCGCTTGTACAGTCCACGCTTTATAAGGCAGAGGATGGTATTTCAGCCAATAGGGATATCAAGCAGAAGGACTGGAACAGGGTCCTGTCGCTTACTGAAGATGCGGCACGCCGTCTTCTCAGATATATTGACTGCAGGACAGTGTCACTTGTCAGAAGAGGCTGCATACCGGAATCGATGGCGGATCTGCTCAGGCGGACTCTCTTTGATCAGATATTCCCTGATGAAGAGACAATGGAGATTGCTGAGAAGCGTTCATATCTCTGGTATGGATATGTCGTCGATGACAGCAAGGCAATCCAGGAGAAGTTCGGTACAGATTCCCTTACCCTGGTAAGGGGGATGTACGCAATAGCAGAACGCGGTATCACAGGAATCGACAAGCTTGTTGAAGATGTAAGCATGTATAAAGCCGAGATGCTTCTCATGATGGCTCAGAAGAGAGGCAAGGCCGGATATGCTGATTATGATGATGACCAGCTCAGGGATGCCATCGTTCGCGAAGAAGGCTGGGAGATGCGCTCTGCCAAGCTCAGGGGAGAGCGGGATGGATTTGATCTCTTCAGACCGGAATTCGTCGCGGATCTTCCATCTTCAGTCTATGAGCATCTTGCCGCAGCACCGGGACAGCTTGATCTTCATGAATATCTTGAGAAGGGCGTATGGCCATCGACAGTCTATCCATTCCTCAAGTTCGGTGAGATGTACTTCTCCTTCACCGCAGAGCATATCATGTCATATGGCATAAGGATCCTCGCTTTCTCTTCAGGCCTTATGGAAAGAAGGAGTGCAGCGGCAGTGAGGGCGCTTTCCTCGATATTCATGGCAACGGATGTTCCTGATGTCTATTCCTTTGATGGCAACAGAATTGATGCCCATACACTCTCATCAAGCAGGGAAATCAATGCATTCGAAAGCCCAGAGCTTTTTGCCGAGAGGATAAGGAGAAGGGAAGAGGAACGCCATGCGAAGGCGGTTATAGGCCATAAGCTGCTTTTTGTGGATCCCGACAGCTATGAGAATCTCAAGGAAGAGTCAGATGGCTCTTTTGTCTCTTCTGTCTATGCAATCCTGAAGGCAGCCAGGATTAAAGATGAGAAGACAGCATTCCTCCATACGATATTCGGTGACTATGATCTTGGGCAGACAGAACTTGATGAGTATGTCGAAGATGAGTATGAGACGGAAGAGAAGAGCGATGATGATATCAAGGCGGATTCTGCTTCCGATGAGTATGAATACGACAGCATCGATGATGATGTACAGGAGAAGCTGATACAGGAAAAGGAAGAATCCCTTGATGAGGAAGAGCTTCCGGAGATTCCCGCAGCGCCTTCCGTGGATATTGAGAAGCTCAAGGAACAGTATGAGCTGACAAGCGACATAATCAGCAAGGATGATGTCCAGTCACGTGAGATACATCTCATTGATGATGGCCTTGAGGATGATGAATATATATTGGATGAATCACAGGATGATACTGTTGAGGATGATGAGATAAATCCAGAGGTCAAGGCTATCTATGATGAGGCGGAGGCTGATGCTGATATAGAGAACAAGGATTCCGATGATGTAGAGTTCGATGATCCTGATCAGCTTGATTTCCTTGATCAGCTTTTTGCCGATGATGAGGATGATTCCCTGCAGCTGAAGGCAGAGCTTACAGCAGAGGATTCTCGCAATGACATCAATGCAGATGATTCAGAGTCATTTGATGAGGTCTTCGGGAAATCTCCTTCTGAGGAAAAGGCAGTAGCGGAGAACGATTCTGCTGCTGAGGATGTTATTGAAGAAGAGAATAGTAGAGCGGAGGAAGAGATCTCATCAGCGGAAGATGAAGTTCCTGCAGAGGATGAAGTTACTGCAGAGGATGAAGTTCCTTCAGAGGATGAAGTTACTGCAGAGGATGAAGTTCCTGCAGAGGATGAAGTTCCTGCAGAGGATGAAGTTACTGCAGAGGATGAAGTTACTGCAGAGGATGAAGTTACTGCAGAGGATGAAGTTACTGCAGAGGATGAAGTTCCTTCAGAGGATGAAGTTCCTTCAGAGGATGATGTTCCTTCAGAAGATGATGTTCCTTCAGAAGATGATGTTCCTGCGGCGATAGATGACGAGGTCCTTGAGAGAAAGATCGAGGATGCGATCGATGAAGAGATTGACAGGGAAGATGTGACAGCCTCAGATGGAGAAGATCCCGAACCTGATGATGCTGAGGAAGAGGAAGAGAAGGAGCTGGAGGACGAGCTTGAAGCTGAAGATGAGGAAGAGACAGCTGAATCATTGATAGAGAAAGGGCTTGTCAAAGAGGTGGAGGGGGATGAGTCTTCGGGCCGTGTCTTTATGATGACAGATCCGTCAGTGCCTGAAGAAGAGCCTGAAATAGCTGCACCACCTGTTGTTGAGATGAAGCATAAAAGGCTTCCTGGTGTTATTGGTACAGTCGCGGAGCGTCTTGGCTATCATGGTGAGTTTGTCTCATTTGCTGAGAACAGCGAGACTGATATGCTTGAATATCTTGAGCAGGTCATGAAGACAAGCTGGGAGAAGCAGATGATGGATGGGAAGGATAAGATGTTCTCCATCTTTGATAAACAGCTTTCCGTGATCATTGCATCATCAAGGACTGTCTGGGACAATATACGCAAAGAAGAGCTCCTGAATAATGCAGGTGCTGTCATGTATTCCAGACATGCAGAGAAATGGCATGCATTGGTGCTTATTTTCGATGAGGGATATGAACTGCAGTATGCGGAAGAGATCGAGATCTCGCCATCATCATTCTCTCCATCAAATTGGAAAATCTGCACAAATATAGGTGAACTTCTTATCCAGAGAGGCAAATAATGGAAAGATCCCAGCTGGAAAGCAGATTCGAGAAAGCGAAGGCTATTGCAAGGAAGGCCTCTGTCTTCCTGCTTTCCCATGAGGAACTTCGTACTGAAATATCATCAAAAGCTGAGAATGATTATGTTACATCCGCTGATAGGGAATGCGAGAAGATAATCATAGATGCGATAAGGCAGGGCTTCCCTTCAGATCCCATCCTTGGAGAGGAGACTGGCGAGAACGGAAAAGGCAGGGTCAGGTGGATTATAGATCCAATAGATGGCACTGTGGATTTCATGGCATCATTCCCTGATTATGCAGTTTCCATAGGATTTGAGGATGAAGATGGGATAGCTTTTGGTGTTGTCTCCATACCTCGGCAGGGAGAGTTGTTCTCTGCCATCAGAGGAAACGGTGCTTTTCTTAACGATAAGAGAATATTCACAGACGAGAGAATGCCCCTTTCTAAATCTCTGGCAATACTTGTTCCACCGCATCGCCATCATGAGCTTCTGAGTGGTTATATGAAGAAGATGGAGCGTTTTTATTCAGTCGTCTCTGATATGCGTTCCATCGGCTCTGCTGCTGCATCGCTTTGCTATGTTGCATGCGGAAGGGCCTGCATGTATTACGAGCTTGGGCTTCATATCTATGATCTTGCTGCTGGTGCAATGATTCTTACGGAAGCCGGCGGGAGGATAACCTTCTTCACGGATGACGAGTCCTCCCTTGATATTGCAGCGTCATCGGCATCTGCCCATGATGCCATGCTGGAGTGCATAAATGGTTAAGGCCGCGATCTTCGACTTCGATGGCACTCTTGCGGATTCCTCCCCTGGTATTTTCGCGACAGCGATATATACGATGAAGGAGCTTGGATTTTCCGGTGAATACACAAATGAGCAGCTCCGGAAATTCGTAGGTCCGCCATTGCGAGACTGCTTCCGCATAGCATTCGGTCTTGATGAGTCTCTTCTGGATGATGCCGTGGCGATTTACAGGAAGGAGTATCAGAGGGAAGGCATGTTCAGGATGAGTCTTTTTCCTGGAATGAAAGAGACTCTGATAGCTCTCAGAGACGAAGGCATCCTTATAGGGGCTGCTTCCAATAAAGGTGAGGCTACGCTTAAGGCTTGTCTTGATAATCTCGGTATAACAGGGCTTTTTGATTCCATTCATGGCTCTTCGCCTTCTGCATCTTTCACCAAAGGTGATATCATAAAGATGGTTCTCAATGATTTCTGCATCAGCGGAAAAGATGCGGTTATGATAGGGGATACCGATAATGACAGGATAGGTGCGGAAGAAGCCGGCGTGCATTTCCTTCCTGTATCCTATGGCTTCGGATTTGAAAAGCAAAAAGGATCTGCTGACACCCCTGAGGATATCGTCAGGATCCTGAAGGAGATATTTATGATAGAGAAGATTGAGACAAAGAACGCCCCTGCGGCAATAGGACCATACAGCCAGGCTGTCAAGGCAAATGGCATGGTATTCGCATCTGGCCAGATCCCAATTGATCCGGCTACAGGTAATGTAGTAGAGGGAACAGCGGCAGATCAGGCAAAGCAGGTATTCAAGAACATCGAGGCGGTACTTGAGGCTGCAGGCACTGAGATGTCCAAAGTCGTAAAGGCAACAGTATTCCTCAAGAGCATGGATGACTTCGCATCTGTCAATGAGGTTTATGCAGAAGCTTTCAAGTCTTCTCCTGTCCTTCCGGCTCGCTCAGCAGTACAGGTTGGCAAGCTTCCTAAGGATGTGCAGGTAGAAATTGAAGTGATTGCGCTTGCTTGATTATAGCTGCCCCGGATCGGGGCAGTTTTGCTTATCAGTTTTTTCCATATGGCTTTTCTTATTTTAAGTAGATTCCAAACTGAAAGAATATGTTCTGCTGAATTTTCCAATATCACCTGGTAAGATTGACATATCATGATATGCTTCTGGGCAAATCGCAGCTTCTGATATCCAGTGATATATTCGTCCTGGCATTGAGCTTTCAGATATTTTGACAGAGCATATTCCGTTTTTTACTTCAACGGAATCAGGGATGTGTTCTTTCATGCTTAATGCTATAGTTCCAATTTTCTTCTCAAATCCAACAGGAGAATAGTATTTATCAGAAAGTTCTATTGAACCTCTAACCATTTCTATTGTTGGGATACATGGAAAGTGAACGGAATAATTATGATCTATTACGTGATTATCAATCATGATGAAGTTATGACAGTATTCTTCGATAACAAATGGTTCATGATAATCATTGTATAGGCTGGTTTCTATTGTGAGTTCTGATTTGTTGATTGTGGCACGTTTCATTACGCGACAGAAATCAGGCATTATCGATTCAATTATTATTTCAGAACAGGTTTCCTTTTCTATGTTAATTAAGGCTGGATCATAATCGTAATTCTTCCTTATTGAGTATTCTTCGTTTTCTGGTATATGTAACCAGCCTATGCCAGGCATTGGATACTTACCGTTTCTACGTATTTCTTTTTTCCATAACCAGCCGGAATATAGACCAACCCCTCCTGTCCCTGTTCCTGCAGGGGTCTTTTCTATTCCAAGGAATGTATGTTCATTATCCAATATTACTTGTGAAATCAGCAAAGTATGGTCAAATCTGGTTCCCGTGTATTTTGTATTATCATCTATAAAAATTTCTAGGTGATTATTTTTAAGTATTCTCATCTTACTCTTCCTATTGTTTCTGCAGCACTTGCAATCATAGAATCAGCTTCATCATAAAGATGCGTTATCATCCCAAGGAATATTAAATCCGCTATGAATTGCTGCGAATAATGTGAGCTTACAGCCCCTATTCTTGTACTTTGCTCCAATGCCGGTGAACATAATGCGATATCCGCTATCTTTGCAAGCGGTGTATTGCTTGAACCTGTGACTGCGATAGTCAGAGCTCCCTGCTCATTAACTACTTTCGCAGTTTCTAGTACTACTTTAGAATTTCCAGAATAAGAGAAGGCCAGAAGGACATCCTTTTTCTGGGCATTTGCAGCTTCTAGAAGATTGACATGATAATCCTGGCTGTAATGGGTTTTCTTTTTCAGTCTTATCAATTTCAGATTCAGATCCTGGACTATTGGAGAAGATGCTCCAATTCCTGCAAGATATATATTGTTAGCAACAAGCAGTGCTGATACTGTACGTTCAATGGCAGAGTAGTCCATTATGTTCATAGCGCTTACACATACATTTGTTATTTGGGACAATAGCTTTTTTGCACAGTTCTGATACGAATCGTTTTTTTCTATGAATAAGCTTCTGCTTTGGTTTGGTGTATCAGGTACAGGATCTGTCAGACTCATCATTCGGATTTTTGCTTCTACATAGCTAGGGAAGCCGATCTTTCTAGAAAATCTCCCGATTGTTGCAGATGATGTCTTTGTTATTTCTGCTAATTGCGAGGCATTTAGCGAAAATGCTTCGGTCGGATTTGAGATTATAAAATCTGCAACCATTTTTTCGGTCTTTGTAAGCGAATCATAGTTCTCGACTATTGGAAAAAGTACCATAAAATCTCCTTGTCTGAAAAATTTAATCTTTTTCGTATGTCGGTTCCAATCATTATTTATTATATACACTGAAATAAAGATGTATTAATCAAAAATAATTTTGAAAAATTTTTTCAAATTAAAATAATAATTGCAAAATTTTTACTTAGGTCTATACACTAGTTTCAGGAGGAAATCTTATGAGTTTCATGTTTAACCCACATCCCTATGATGATCCGAAACCTGTAAACAGACCAATATTGGATAGAGAAATCGAAAATAGAACTGTTTTTTCTTATAAGTCCGCAATGGAGAAGATAACAGCCCTGGTATCAGCTAAAAATGGAGGGGTGCTTGCTATTGATGGTTGTCCATCTGCTGAATTTGATAGAATGGAAACTTCTGTCTGCGAGCTTTTAGCTGTAAAAGGCTATGATGTTGAGTTCATTCACATAAGCAGCATATATAAGTCTAGCAAAGAGCTTGAAGAACTTTTTTCGGAAAATCTACCAGAAGATAGGGTGAAGGATCCTGTTCTGCTGTATGGAAAACTTTATAAAGGGAAATATGAAGCTATCTTCGATTCACATAAGCTTCAGAGTCTGAAGGAATGTCTTTGCAATAATTCTTCAAGCAAGGTCTATGTTCTTATTGGTCAAGGTGCGGCGGCAGAAGTGCTTTGGCCATATATTGATACTATAATTTTCCTGGATGTTACTCCTAAAGTTATAATGCTTCGCACAATAGCTGGAAAATATAAGAACATAGGCGATGACAGAAAGCGTACTCTGAAATTAGTTCAGCGAAGAATATATTATATTGATCTAGAGCTTGCGGTACATTTAAGGCGTGCCCTTATTGATTCAGGAAAGCTTGATTGGTATATAGCTTCTGATCATGATGATTCATATGCAATGATTTCATTCTCTGATTTCGGAGAGATAACAAAGTCATTGGCAAAGCAGCCATTCAGATGCAAACCAGTTTATATCGAAGGTGTCTGGGGAGGTCACTATGTTCGTAATGTCAGAAAGCTTCCCGATGTATTCCGCAATATAGCCTGGGTCTTTGATCTGATTCCGCTTGAAGTATCAGTTCTGATTGATCTTGGGAATCACATCATAGATATCCCTTATTACACTTTTGTCCAGATGGCAGGAAAGGAAATAATGGGTGAGCATATAAGTGATGAATTCGATGGATATTTCCCCATTAGATTCAATTATGATGATACATTCCATTCGTCTGGGAATATGAGTATTCAGTGTCATCCACCAAAGGAATTCTGCATGTCGAACTTCGGCGAACATGGAACTCAGGATGAAGGCTATTATATTGTAGCTACAGGACATGGTGCTAAAACATATTGTGGATTCAAGAATAGCGATAAAGTTGATGAATTCCTGGATCTTGTAGAGAAGTCAGAACAGGATAGTACTCCAATACCTTATGATGAATATGTAAATTCGATTCAATCAGTTCCTGGTAAGCAATTCCTTATTCCAGGTGGAACAATTCATGCCTCAGGGCGAAATCAGGTGATTTTGGAAATCGGTTCTCTGACTGTCGGATCATACACATTCAAATTGTATGATTATCTCAGAATGGATCTTGATGGTAAGCCAAGGCCGATTCACAGCTATTATGGACGCAAAGTTCTGGCTCATGAGCGTGATTCCGCGTTTGTAAATGCAAGACTTTGTACAGAACCCCGTCTTATTGATTCTGGAGATGGTTGGGAGGAATATCTTGTTGGTGAAGATCCTCTCGTTTATTACAGCTGCAGACAACTGAAATTTGCAAAGCATTGTTATGGAGATGTGAAAGACAGATTCCATGTAATTGCGCTTGTTGATGGAGAGAAGGTCACTGTCCGTTCTGTCAGTAATCCAGACCTGTGCTATCACCTTGATTACCTTGATATTGTTGTAATACCAAATGATGTTGGCAAATATGAAATAGTCAATGAGGGACAGCAGCCAGTAGTCATTTATAAGGTCCAGGTAAAGGAGTCCATATGAGAAGGGCTGTTTTGGGAATTGATGCTGGGGGCCAGTCATTCAAAGTCGCTCCAATTGATGCAGATACATGCAGACTATTGTGCGATCCCGATTACATCCGAATAGATTCAGGTGCTCCATCAGAAACTCTTCTGGAAAGTTTTGCAGAAATCATCAGAAGGGGAGTTTCCTTGTCTGGAAATGCTGGATATGAAGTGGAAGCTGTTTCCTTTTCATGTCCTGGACCTATGGATTATTTCAAAGGTATCAGCCGAATGGATCATAAATGGAAATCAATAAAAGGCATCAGTATTCCAGATTATCTCCATGATAAGGTATTGCCTCCTGAAATCCCTGTCTATTTTGTTCATGATGCACATTCTCTGATTTTCGGTTCTGTCTTGAATGACGATATAAAGGAAAGGAATATTGCAGGATTCATTATAGGTACAGGTTTGGGCTTTGGTATTGTCCAGAACGGCAATCCTGTTACTGATGAATATGGAGTTCCTGTTTTTGGATTGTTCAGACGTCCATACAGGGAACATCACCTTGAGGACTATGTCGCGAGCAAAGGTATTCCACGACTATATGAGATGGTAACAGGTTCTGGGACGGATCTTGATGCGAAAGCTATTGGTAATCTTGCTGATGCTGGTGATGTGAATGCAATAGAAGCTTATCAGAAGATGGGAATGATTCTTGCAGAAAACTGTTCTGACCTATTGGCAGAATATAAGATCGATTTGTGTGTATTCGGTGGACGTATATCAAATTCGTTTAGTGTATTCGGACCATCTTTTGATTCAGTTCTGCATTCCCGGAATATTTCTATTGAAACGAGGCATATAGAGAATCCAGAAGCGGTATCGATGCAGGGGGCGGCAAATTATGCTCTTCATATGATGAGAAAAGGAGGGAAGAAGTGACAAAAGCATTTAATTTATTAAGCAGGATTTTATCGTGGATATGTTTCGGCCTTATGATACTTTTCACAATTCTGGTTGCTGTCCAGGTAATTTCAAGATACGTATTCAATTCCCCGACAACCTGGACTGAGCTTGTCGCAAGATATTTATTTGTCTGGACAATGTTCTTATATATGCCAGTAGTGTATAGGGATAAAGCAAATGCTGCATTCACGCTTCTTCATGAGAAGGTTAAGCCTGGAATCCGAAAGTGGTTCGATATTATAGCAGATGCATTTGTTCTGTTTATGTCTTTCTATCTTCTTTATTGGGGGCTGGAATTCTGTATGCGAATGTCCTCAAAGATGATAACAGGACTTGGGATAGGGGTCCGTATTCCAATGAACGTTGCTTATTCTGCTATTCCTGTTGGAGCTGGATTGCTTGCTTTATATGCGATTGAAAGGTTAATTGGAGAAATTTCAGTGCTTATTAAAGGAGGTAAGTGATATGCTGTTTCTTTTAGTTGTCATTTTTGTATTTCTTTTGCTGATTGGCATGCCATTAGCATTTGCGTTCGGTGCATCCTCTTTTATTTCAGCATTTGTGGATCCATCATTCAGTCCGCTCCTCCTTATCCAGCGTCTGTTTGTAAGCTTTGATAGTTTTACATATATGGCTATTCCGCTGTTCCTGCTTGCTGGAAATATCATGAATGAATCCGGAATTACTGAAAAACTGGTTAAATTAGCAGATTCGCTGGTTGGGCAGTTCCATGGAGGGTTGGCTCAGACAACATCTCTCTCGGGAATGCTCATGGCAGGCATTTCAGGTTCTGCCAATGCTGATGCATCTGCAATTGGTGCAATAATGCTGCCCGCTTTGCGTAAATCAGGATATGATGAGGGATTCAGGGTTTCCCTTGTCTCTGCATGTGCTGTACTTGGTCCGATTATCCCGCCATCGATCCTGATGATTGTTTATTCAGGTGTAACGACGATATCTGTGGCAGATCTTTTCATGGCTGGAGTCATTCCTGGTGTCTGCCTTGGCATATGTTACATGATTTACAGCTATATTTATGCGAAACGCCATAATATCCCGACAACGAAATTCGGTGGATGGAAGAATGTCTTAGTTTGTTTCCTTAGATCAATCGGTGGCCTTATGATGCCTTTGATTATCATTGGAGGTATCCTTCTTGGTATAGTTACCGCAACTGAAGCTGGAGTTCTAGCTGTCATATATGGACTGATATACGGATTCGTGACTAGAAGCCTGACACTTGAGAAACTTCGTGATTGTATATTTGCTGCTCTGAAAGCAACAGTTGTATCCGTTCTTGTAATATCATTTGCAAATCTGCTTGGATATATTGCAACACATGAGAATCTTCCTCAGATGCTTACAGCTGCAATGACAGCTTTCACAGATAGTCAGTATGTGATGATGCTCATCATGGTAGCGATTATCGTTATTATGGGAATGTTCATAGATTCCAATGCGATTATCCTGATGATGGTTCCTGTATTCTGGCCTATGGCACAGGCTTTTGGAATGGATCCGCTTCATTTTGCAATGGTATTCATTCTTGCGGTTGATACGGGTGGACTTACGCCTCCTGTAGGATTGGTTCTTTATATAGTTGCCGGTATTGAAAACTCCAATATAGCTAGATGCTGTAAGGCAATATGGCCGTTTGTAATCATAATGATGCTAATGGCTGTAGCTGTGATGTTCTTCCCTCCATTAGCAACATTTATTCCTTCATTAGTCTAAGTTATTGAGAATAAAAAACAAAAGGAGATATAAAAATGAAGAAAGTGGTTATTGTTCTTATGTTGTTCCTGGCCTCTATGGCATGCTTTGCCGGAGGAGCAAGTGAAACAGCTGCTCAGTCTGGACCGATTGAGATAAAGCTTGCTCATGAGAATTCCGTAGATCAGCCGATTCACAGGTATTCCCAGATGTTTGCAGATAAGGTTAATGAATATTCTGATGGCAGGATCAATGTGACTGTTTATCCTGCTGGACAGCTCGGAAATATGACTGATCTTACAACAAATGTATCTCTGGGTATTATGGATATGTGTATTATCGATAATGCGAACCTGATTGATTATATACCTGCATATAGTCTCCCATCTCTTCCGATGATGATTAATAGTTATGAACAGGCGGAGAAGGTTTTCGATAGTGACTATGCAGATGCGCTTACTGAGCGTATGGCAGATGAATATAATATCCGTATTCTTGATTGGTGGTGGAATGGTTTCCGCAATATGTGCTGCAAGAAGCCGATAAGACAGATAGCCGATTTCCAGGGTGTTAAATTCCGATCCCCTGGGCTTGATAACTATCTTGAGATGTTTGAGCTTCTTAAAGCTAGTCCTACTGTCATCCCTTGGGGCGATACATATTCCGGCATGCAGACTGGCATAGTCGATGGAATGGAGACTACAACAGAAGCAATTTACTCGCAGTCTTTCTACAATCTTGGCAAATATGTGATTATGACACGTCATATCTTTACAGCAAATGCTCCAGTAATCAGTGAATCTCTTTGGGATAGCTTATCAGAAGAGGACCAGCAGATAATCCAGAGAGCTATGGATGAGGCAACAGCTGCTTTGAGAGAGGAAGTTAAGAACTCAGAGGATCATTATATCGAGCTTCTTGAAGAACAGGATTGTGAGATTATCGAACTTTCTGATGGTGATAAGCTTGTGGATATTTTCACACCATATTGGGCTGAATTTGCTGCACAGAATGATGCTGAGGACTTTCTTGATTTCATTATAAGCTGCAGAAGTGAATGATTATTAAGAAATCTGCCTTGTCTTCCCTTTGAGAATGAATCAATGTAAAGCATGAAAAGGGAAGACAGGCATAAAAGGAGGTGGATACATGACAAAAGATAAAGTAAAAATCGGATTTCTGCCGATAGCTTGTACACGTTTTAAGGGCATGGGAAGTGATACACCTTCTCGTTATGAAGAACGGATTCAGAAGAGATTGGATGATTTGTATCTTAAAGCAAGTGAATTTGCGGATATAGTCAATCCCGGTCAGATTTACACCAGAGAAGATATCAATAATGCAATAGATAATTTCTATAGGGAGAAAGTTGATTGTGTTTTTGCTTTTTTCCTCTCCTGGTCTGAGGATTTTGCATGGATAAGATTTCTGAGAGACATGTATCCGATCCCAATTCTCTTTGCTCATGTTATACCTGCAATAAACTATACGAATACAGAGGAAGAGGACCCATTTATCGAATATCTTTCAACAGGGGCTCTTGTTGGTGCTCTTGAAGGATCTGGCTCTTTTAAGCGTTTTGATCGACCTATGTCTTGTTCAATCTGCGGACGTCCAGAAGCTGTGATTAAAGCTTTGCAATCATTTTCAAATGCATGCAAAATCCGCACTATCCTTAAGAATAGTGTTTTTGGTCTTCTCAACAATTATAATGAGGTTATGTGGTCAACGTACATTGATCCATATCTGTTTTTCATGAAGGCTGGCCCTGAAATTAGGTTCATATCAGTATCAGAACTAGAAGAGGCCGCTGCTCACGTTTCAGACGATAGGGTAGAATGCACGATAAACAAGCTTATGTCTGAATATGAAAGCCGCAATGATGTTGAGATGGATCATTTCCGTGCTTCTGTAAGATGTTCTCTGGCGATGGAGGATGTTGGAAGAAATGAACATGTTGATATGATGGTTCTTAATGATGTTGGCGCTGACTTATATAAAATAATGGGATTACGTCCAGGTTTTTATCCTACTCCTGAGAATAAAGGCGAGATAATGGCAGTACCAGAAGGAGATCTTGGTGTCGGTCTTGCTGTATATATACTTGGAAAACTTACGGGATGTCATGTGAATATTATTGAACCGGCTCATATAGAAGATGATGATTCCCTTATGGTTGTGCATGCAGGACCAAATGATTACACGGATTCCAATGGGAAAACAATTATTGCAAGAGACATCCGATTTGCTAAATCAAAGTGGAAACATGCAGGAGCTCCTTTTGCCTGGCATGTCATATCTCCTGGCGAAAAGACATTCCTACATATTTCTCAGACAGAAGATGGTAATCTGAAAATGGTTGCATTTACAGGTCAGGCAGTTGATCATGAACACACTCTTGCAAGTTACACTCATGGGAAAATAGTTTTCCCTGGCAAGAAAATTGAGGATATCATTTCAGCTCTTCTGCAAGAAGGTGTTACTCAGCATTATGCGATATGCCCTGGAAATCATCTTGGGGAATTGCAGTATCTTGCAAGGATAATGGGATTTAAATATGTAGAAATCTGATTCCCTGAATATTTAATCTCATTTTAGGAAATCAACACCGTATGAAATCCTGAAAACAGAGAACCTCCGAAGCTGTATTCTGGTATTGTTTCAAACAATGAAAGATAAGCAGCAAAGAGGTTTTTGAATGTACTATAAATGGTTACTTGATGATATCCGTGCTGAAGAGGGTTGTGGATGGTGCTGTAAATTCATTGGATGACCAGCAATATGTTCCGGAAATACCTCAAGAATTGCTCGGCAGATAATAAGGAATAAATTACAGCACCATATTTTCAGGCTATAAGACAAGGCATAAGCGGTCCTTTGTCTAGGAACGTGAATTTCTATGCAGAATACTTGTGATTTCCGCATCGGAATCCAGTGAACACAAGTCCCATAAACAGACAGAGAAAACATTAATACTTTCTCTTGTTGATACTCGTGCTCTGACAAGGAAAAATTATGGAAAAACGGAGATGTTTTCTTGACATTTTGCAACCGGAGGGGGGGGGTAGAATCGGGTTAATTTAGGAGGAAAACTGATATGAAGAAGATTCTTGCTTCTCTTCTTGCTCTGGCAATGCTTTTTGCATTCACTGCATGTAATCCTGACTCTACGCAGAAGACTCCTGGCGAAGAGCTTAAGGATATGTTCGTAGACTACACATCTGGCCTTAAGGTGAACGAAGATGGATCTGGTGTGATTCTTGGCCAAGTTGTTGACGGTACATCCCATTATGGTGCTTCTACATGGATTGGAGAGACCGATAAGCTTATTGATTTTGACAACAATCCTGTCACTGTATCGTTCCAGCTTGATCTCTCAAGCATGAAGACAAATGACTATACCACATTCAGTCTTTCTTATGGTGATCATACATGGTCTACAACAGATAGCAAATGGAGTTTTGTTTATAATACAGAGACGATTTTCTCGGTACTCAAGACTGCTGGTGGTTATATTGTCGCCCAAGTTAATGGTGTAAATTATGATAACGATGATGTGAACAGGGTAAATACATCTAATTCAAGTAATCTATATGGTGAGTTTACAGATGAAGATGGCATCATCGATTTCTCATATATAGCATCTTATGATGATGAGAACAGGCTTGCTGTATCTCTCAATGTAAATGGAGAGAAGGCCTTCGATTTCACTATCAACTCAGGGGTATCTGCGATCAATGGAGTAGGTTATCTCTGGAATTGTGTTTCCAATATAGGAACTGTTGAGATGCTCAGTCTTTCAAAGAACTGATTTAGTCCAGATTGAATCCTTGAATATTCGAGGATGCCAGGGAAGCTGATTCTGAGGCAGCCTCTTTCCTTATCTTGTCTTTTTCGCTGCAATCAGAAGCATCATAGGACGCCGCATCTCATCCTTCATCCCCGGGATATCCATCATATCCTCTGGCGGTTCCGGTTCTGCAAGCTTCGTGATAGTGAAGCCATTATCAAGAAGAGATGAGATGTAAGTCGTAAGTGTCCTGTGGTACTTGGTCATATGCTCGCCAAGGAAGACAGCATCACGTTCTCCCTCATAGAAATAATTGTCCACAGGGAAGTGGAGTATCTTCCCATCTTCTGAATAGTACCAGTCCTGTGAGCCATATGCTGTGAAGACCGGATGCTCTACGGAGAAGACGAAGTCGCCATCAGGCCTGAGCCATGATGAGATTTTCCTGATTAGAGTATCCCAGTCTTTTACATAGTGGAATGCCAGCGAGCTGATAATCACATCGAATGTGCCGGCAGAGAAGTCCAGGTCCTCCATTGCTGAGAGCCTGTACTCAATGCCTTCGCTGTCCATCGACTCAGCTTTCGCCAGCATCCTTTCTGATACATCGATAGCGACTACGCGTCTTGCGTTCCTCTCTGCCGCATAGCGGGCATGCCAGCCGAAGCCACAGCCAAGATCAAGGACATCCTTGTCATTGAAGTCCGGCATGAAATTCCTGAATACATGCCATTCCCCGGCGCCTTCAAGGCCAAGCCTGGAACGTGGCATATCCGAATATTTCTCGAAGAACGCAGGATCATCGTAGATTCTATCCATTGGCTTACATTATCTTCCTGAAGAGCGCGATGAAGTCTTCGACAGTTGCATCCTTTGGATTTCCAGGTGCACATGCATCAGCTGCCGCAGACTCAGCAAGGAACTGTAGATCCTCTTCCTTGATAGCCTCGAGCTTAGTAGGGATACCCACATCCACAGAAAGCTGCCTGACTGCATCGATAGCTGCCTTCCTGTACTCTTCCGGGGACATCGAATCAACACCTTCGACTCCCATTGCCTTTGCGATGTACTTGTACTTATCGCCAGTGCTATCTGCATTGAACTCCATTACGATCGGAAGCATCATTGCACATGCAACGCCATGCGGTGTGTCATAGACAGCTCCGAGCGTATGTGCCATGGAGTGGGCGATGCCGAGACCTACATTGGAGAAGCCCATTCCTGCGATGTACTGGCCGAGAGCCATTTCCTTCCTGCCTTCCGGATCTCCTGCAACAGATTTCCTGAGGCTTCTTGCGATGATCTCTATCGCCTTGAGATGGAACATGTCAGTCATTTCCCATGCTGCTTTTGTCGTATAGCCTTCGATTGCATGAGTGAGGGCATCCATGCCAGTTGCGGCGGTAAGGCCCTTTGGCATAGACATCATCATATCCGGATCGACAACTGCAACGATTGGCATGTCATGCGGATCGACGCAGACGAACTTCCTTTTCTTCTGGACATCTGTGATTACGTAGTTGATAGTAACCTCAGCAGCTGTTCCGGCTGTTGTAGGTACTGCGATAATAGGTACGCATGGGTTCTTCGTAGGTGCAGTACCCTCAAGGCTTCTGACATCCTCGAACTCAGGGTTCGCGGCGATTATGCCGATGGCTTTTGCCGTATCCATAGAAGAGCCGCCGCCGATTGCGACTATGATCTGTGCTCCTGATTCCTTGAATGCCTTCACACCGCTCTGTACATTCTCGATTGTCGGGTTTGCCTTTATCTCAGAGAAGATCGTATAAGGGATGTCCGCATTCTCAAGGACAGCTGTGACCTTGCCAGTCACTCCGAACTTGATGAGATCCGGATCTGAGCATACGAATGCTTTTTCAATGCCTCTTGCCTTGATTTCGCTTGCGATTTCCGCTATTGCTCCGCTTCCATGGTAGGAAGTCTCGTTGAGCATTATCCTGTTTGCCATTTCAAGCCTCCATATGTAATGAAGATATGAAAACATCGGACTCTGTGGCAAGACCGATGGTATATAGACAACAGGACTGTAAATTTGCTATCCTACCAAACCGAAGAGGTGCATGATGTACAGAAGAATGATGACTATCGATTCCTTCAGATACAGGAGCACAATTTCTTTTTCATTTTGAAATGCCGGGATGCCGGCATATTTTTTTAAGGAGCTGTCATGTCGAATATTTTCGCATCTAGGTCGCTTAACATCATTGAGGACTTCTCGATCAATGAACGCCGCTATTTCTTCAGGAAAGTCGATGAGCTGAAGAAGGCAATAATCGCAGGCGATGAAGAGACAATGGATAAGTTCAGGATCAACGATCCTGACTTTGGCATCTACGAGGTATTCCTTGAAGATAGCACGAGGACAAAGGAATCATTCAGGAATGCAGCCAAGTTCCATCATGCGAAGGTTTCGGAGCTGATGACAACTTCATCATCTATCAACAAGGGCGAAAGCTATGCGGATACTTTCAATATGCTCTCCGGATATTCGAACTGCATCTTCATTGTCCGCAGCAAGGTCGAAGGACTTACGAGATGGCTTTCCGAGGAATGCTCTGAATATGCGAAGCGCAATAACCTCCCATATCGTCCGGCATTCATAAATGCAGGAGATGGAAAGCATGAGCATCCGACGCAGGAACTTCTCGATGAGTTCTCATTCCTTGAGGATCTCAATATGTCATTCGATTCGATTCACCTTGCTCTTGTGGGTGATCTGTATCATGGACGCACAGTCCATTCCAAGGCAGATGGCCTGAAGATATTCGATCATGTGAAAGTTGATCTGATTGCACCTGAAGAGCTTGCCATGCCTGAAAGCTATGTCGAGAAGATGAAGGAGAACGGCTTTGAGGTCAGGGCTTTCGCATCAATAGAAGAGTATCTGAAGGCTGGCGATACAGCTACGATGTGGTACTTCACAAGACCTCAGCTTGAGAGAATGGGCGAGAGGATCCTCCAGAAGCAGGATATCCTTCGCGAGGCCATCACATTCAGGAAGGACTTCATGCCTATGATGAAACCGGGTACGAAGTTCTATCACCCGCTTCCGCGCCACAAGGAGCATCCTACCATTCCTACATGGCTTGACAAGACAGATCTCAATGGCTGGGAAAGGCAGGCTATCAATGGAATGTACTGCAGGATGGTTCTCCTTTCGCTGATTGCCGGGAAGATCGGCGATGACTACATCCCAGTTCCTGGTGAGCATGATGAGGACAGAAGGACTGAGGAATACATCATTCAGGTTGAGCCGAACAAGGAGAAGAAGAGCAAGGCATATTCCGAAGGCGTAAGGCCTATTGATGAGGGCATTGTGATCGATCATATCTGCAAAGGCGATGAGCCTGGTGCGATAAGGGATCATATGAGGCTGATCTCATCTGTCCTTGGCCTCGATGACAGCAAGGGCGGCGAATGGATCTCAAAGGGTTCTGATGGCAAGTATAAGGGCATAATCTTCCGTCCGGGTGCACGTCCTCTTGAGAGAAAGGATCTCAAGCGTCTTGCCGCTGTGGCTCCGCACTGTACGCTGAACATAATAAGAGATGGAGAGGTGAAGGAGAAATTCCGCACGCACATGCCTCCAAGAATCTACAACTTTGATGACCTCTGCTGCACGAATGAGGCCTGCATCTCGAATCCTGTGAATGGGGAAGGCGTTCCTGCTTCCTTCTACAGAACAGGCGATGGTCACTTCTCGTGTGTGTATTGCGGCAGGTTCCATACATTCAAGGAAATATGGAAAAAACACTGATAGGGTTTATAATCTAGGAAGGTATGAGTATGAAGACATTACAGGAAATAACAGATTACTACGGTCCGCTTCTTGCTAGAGGCGCTTTTGAACTCGGGGCAATAAGGCTTTCTCCTGCAAAGCCTTTCACATGGGCATCAGGATACAGGATGCCTATCTATAATGATAACAGGCAGTTCCTGGCAGTTCCTAAATACAGAGCACTGATCCGTGATGCGTTTGCGGACATGCTCTCCTCGCTTGATTTCAATCCTGATAATATCGCGGGAACAGCTACTGCAGGCATTCCTCATGCAACAAGCCTTGCCGATATGCTTTATAAGCCGCTCTCATATGTCCGCTCATCAAGCAAGGATCATGGGCTTGGCCATCAGATCGAGGGCCTGGGAAAAGATGGCTCCTATGAGGGCAAGAAGGTCCTGCTCATCGAGGATCTGATTTCAACAGGCTCTTCTTCCCTGAAGGCTGTCGAGGCAGTGCGGGCTGCAGATGGTGATTGCTCGCTGTGCCTTGCTATCTTCACATATGGCCTCAAGGCTGCGGAAGATGGCTTTGCGGCACTGGATCCTGTATGCACTTTCCATACGATACTTTCATATGATGTCATGGTCGCGACAGCATCGGAAACCGGCTACATCTCGAAAGAAGATGCGGATGCTCTTCATGAGTGGAGGACAGATCCATTCGGATGGGGAGAGAAGAGAGGCTGGCCGAGAGAGGTGAAAGCATGAGCTATATCGACAAGCTTAGGGAAAGCGCGGAAAGCGTCGGGAATATCGTATGCATGGGTCTTGACCCTGTAATGGATGTGCTTCCGGAGTCAGATGCATCTGTCAGGGAGCGCCTGAACAGCTATTTTTCTGAAATATTCCATCGTATGAGGCTTGAGGGACTTGCTCCTGCAGCATTCAAGCCGAATATCGGGTACTATGCGATGCTCGACAAACCAAGGGATGAGGATTTCTCAGGTTCCCTTGCACTTGCAGACATCCTTGATATGCTTGAGACTTTCTTCCCGGGAATTCCTGTGATTCTTGACTCGAAGCGCGGTGATATCGCACGCTCAAGCGGCAATTACGCTTCCGAGGCTTTCGAAGGCTGGGGAGCTGATGCCGTGACTGTCTCTCCATACATGGGCCATGATTCGGTATTCCCGTTCGCATATCCTGACAAAGGAGTCTATATCCTCGCAAGGACATCGAATCCAGGTGCGAAGGAATTCCAGAATGAGGTCGTGCTCGACAGGGTGGATGAGAAGGTGATGTATCCGCTTTATCATGCTGTGGCGCTTACGATTGCACGCTGGGCATCAGAGCATCCGGGACTCGGAGCTGTTGTCGGTGCGACAAGCCCAGATGAGCTTGAGGATATCGCTTCAGTCTTCGCAGGCCGTGATGTTCCAATGCTCATTCCAGGCGTCGGATCGCAGGGCGGCAGTGCTTCTGAGGTGATTGCAAGAATGAACAAGGCTGGCTACGACCTCAAGCTTTCGCGCATCAACTCATCTTCAGGCCTTACTCATCCATGGAAGAAAGGGGCGGCTCCTGACAACTGGCTTGATCAGGTCATGGATGCTGTCAGGAAGCTTACGGAAGAGGCCGCTGTCTGATGGATGCTGCAAGACTTCTTAGGCATAATCATCTGAAAGGCGATGTGCTGACTGCCACAGTCTCCGGTGTACTGACGACAAAGAAGGAGATGATAGAGTTCTTTGATAAGAATGTCCCATCTCTTGATATCATCACGACAAAGTCATTTCAGGTCGTGGCGACACCGGGCAACAGGGAGCCTGTCGTATGCTCGCTTAAGGCAGGTGACTTCGGCAATTCGGTAGGACTCAGGAATCCTGGCATGGATGTTGCGCTTCCAGAACTGGAAGAGTTGAGGAAGAATGGCATGAGAGCTGTTCTTAATGTCTCCCTTGCCGCAGACTGCCCCGAGAACTTCATCACTCTGGTCAGAGCCTTCGATCATGTCGCTGATCTCATAGAGCTCAACTTCTCATGTCCTCATGCAGCTGCCGGTTTTGGTGCATCTATCGGTACGGATATCATAGTCGCATCGGATTATGTGAAGAAAATCGTGGAAGCTTATCCTGAGAGGAAAGCTCCGCTCATAATCAAGCTTTCTCCGAATACCGATAAACTCGGTGAGATTGCGAAAGCAGTCATAGATGCAGGTGCTGATGGCATTGCAGCCATAAACACAGTTGGCCCTGAGATGTATGTTGAGCCGCATTCCGGCAAGCCGATTCTCAACAACAAGCTTGGAGGACGCGGCGGTGCATCCGGTGAGTGGGTGAAGGCACGCGCCATTGAATGCATAAAGACAATAAGAGACGCTATAGGTGATGATCCTATCATTCTCGGAATGGGTGGAGTGAGCTCAGCTGAGGATGCGAGAGCAATGATCCGGGCTGGTGCTGATTCTGTAGGTATCGGCTCCGCGCTTTCAAGAGTTATGCCTTCCGATTATGAGAGATTCTTCCATGCAGTCAGGAATGGCGAGGATACGTCATCCCTTCTGTCGAACCGCAATGAGCTTGAATACACTCCGCACACAATCATCAGCAAGGAGATGTACTCAGAGGATCTGATGATCATAAAGCTCTCAGGCAAGCTTGACTGCAAGCCCGGGCAGTTCGTGTTCCTCTGGATACCAGGACGCGGCGAGAAGCCATTCTCTGTCGCAGTCAATGATCCGCTCACATTCCTCATAAGAAAGCGGGGTATCTTCACATCAGAGCTTTTCGATCTGGAAGTCGGTGACGAGCTTTACTCAAGAGGCCTTTATGGTGCTCCGATGGTATACAGGAAGAGCCAGAAGGCACTTCTGATCGGAGGCGGAACAGGAAGCGCGGTGCTTCCTCTTATCGCGGAGACTCTCGCGAAAGACGGAACAGAGATGGATATCCGTATAGGCGTTGTTTCAAAGCGCGATGGCAAGGAAGCTCTGGAGGATGTCCTTTCCTCCTATGGTTCATTCATGGCTGTAGCTGATGATGGCAAGCCCGGGCGCGTGCTCGATACGATTGATGCCGATGATATAGCTGGAGATACTGCTCTTTATGTCGTGGGACCAGGGAAGATGATGGAGAAGGCTGCAGAGAAAGCAGAAGCTCTCGGTCTTTCTGATGAGCGTATCTACCTTTCTATGGAGAAGAATACGATGTGCGGCATAGGCATGTGCGGCGAATGCTCATGCGGAGGCCATCTTCCATGCAAGGAAGGAACATTCTTCACATGGAAGACACTGAAGGAGAATCACGTAGAACTATGATTGATCCTCATGTGCATCTGAGAGACTGGGGACAGAGTGCGAAAGAGACTGTCCTTCATGGAATGAAGACAGCAGCCTCTGCAGGCTTCACTCATCTTTTCGATATGCCTAATACATCGCCTGTCTGTACTTCAAGGGATGTCATAATCTCGCGCCTTGCCCTTGGAGGCGAGGCTGCTGATGCTACAGGAGTCTCATACCATCTATATGCCGGAATAACCAATGATATGGCCCAGGTAAGAGAGATGGTATTCCTCTGGAGGGAGCTTTTCCCTCTCGTGATAGGGCTTAAGCTTTTTGCTGGCAACAGCACGGGCAATATGGGGATTGTCGGTATCGATGCACAGCATGAGGTGTTCAGGACTCTTGTATCTTCCGGCTATGATGGTGTCCTTGCCGTCCATGCGGAAAAGGAAGAGCTTCTCCATCCTGAGAGATATGTCCCCGGGAAGTATGAGACACACAGTGATGCAAGGCCTGCCGAAGCTGAGACTGAGAGCGTAAGAGATCTCATAATGCTTGCAAGGGAGTCTGGATTCAAAGGTACGCTACATATCTGCCATGTCTCAGCGGCATCCACGATAAGGCTTGTCTCAGCGGCAAGGAATGATGGTCTCAGAATCACTATGGGGGCAACACCCCATCATGCATTGCTCACTCAGGCTGATGCTGCTGACAGCAGCAGGCTGCTGAAGATGAATCCTCCTCTGAGAAGCGAGGAAGACAGGGCTTTCGTGTTCAGCTCTCTTCTTGACGGCACGATTGACTGGGTTGAATCGGATCATGCTCCTCATACTCCGGAAGATAAGGAAAAGGGAGCATCTGGAATTCCGGGACTTCCCGGGATGATGCTTCTTCTCGACAGGCTCAGGAAGAATGGTGCTGATGATGAACTTCTGAAGAATCTCTATGGGCGCAATGTGATTTCAGCATTCGGCCTTGAGATCGAGGATATCCGGCTGCCGGAGAATCCATATGGGCTTTATGAAAAGCTTTCAACGGAGTATTTCTTCGACCCGTTCCGCTCCTAAAGCCAGCGCTGTGATTTCCAGTATTCTCCTGTATCCATATCCATGAGGGTGAGATAGCCGCCTGTGTGTCCGGCCCCGGTATCTACGGCATACAGGTGATAGCGCTCGGATCTGAATGGTGCCTTCAATGGTGTGTGCCCCACGAATATCGTCTTCTGCGTATCAAGAGGTTCCCTCATGCCCTTTGTTATGCGCCTCCTGTCCTCATATTCAATTGCGGAAGTTATGTATGTCCTGTCCCAGATGAAATCCTTCTTGTCTGAGAACCATGACCCTGTCTCATACCTGCCTCTTTTCAGGCGTGATATCGCCTCGACATCCTCGGCACTGTATCTGTCCGATATTCCCGCATGGACGATTATGTATTTCTCTTCAGCCCTGCAGAATGGTGTTGATGATATCCATCTGCCGAAGACGGCCCTTGCGGTATCTGTAAGCTTCATCTTCTGGAAAGATTTCACAGTGGCATCTCCGCCATTTGACTCAAGCCAGATATCAGGAGCACGGCCTGTGAGCAGATAGTTCTCAAGCCAGACATCATGGTTTCCCATCACCATCCTGCATTCCGGAAGCGAATGGAGGAATGCTGTCACGGATGCGGAATCAGGCCCTTTGTCAGCGATATCTCCTGTTGTGTAGAGTGTATCGGATCCGGGATCGAAAGCCGCTTTTTCAAGGACTTTCATCAGCATAGAATACTGGCCATGGATATCACCGACTATAAGATTGCGACTCACAGATGTGAATATAGCAGAAAGGCGGATGAAGGAAAACCAATACCGGAAAATAGGGGATGATATCTGATTTTCTTCTTTTACAAGGATTTGTAGATTGCTTGTTTCTGTCTTGCATGTTAGAATCCCCCGTATATCGAAGGAAAATGACCAGATTGTATATGTATCCAAGGACTACAGTCGGCAGCTAGGTGTCTCTGGAGCGCAATCTATAAGGAGAGTAGGCTTTTCCAAGGAAAGAATGTACGTGTCTTAAGCTTGTATTGTCTGAAATCCCTATTAATGGTATTTTTCCTTTCAAAGATTAAGGGTGAAGTATATGTTTACAACATCGGCTATTGCATCAAGAGAAAAAGAGCTTCACTGCAATTATGTTAGGGAGCAATCGGTAAAGGCTGTGCCAATGCATTGGCACAATGAGTATGAAATCACTTATGCGGAGAAAGGCAGTTTCCGCATTTTCGTCGAAGGAATGGAATATGAGATCCCAGAGGGGCATGCCATTCTTGTAAGGGGCGGTGAGAAGCATTTCTATTTTTCGAATACGGAAAGCTGCATAGAGGCAATCACATTCCTTATTCCTTCAGATTCTGCTATAGCTGAGAGACTTGCCAATATGGGCAGATTCACGGAGCACTGGAGAGATGCGGATGTGGATTCTTTCCGCACTTTGTTCCGTAATTTCAGCAAGGCATATTCAGAAGAGGATGATGCTGTTGCAGCATTGCGCATGAGAGCTGCTGTTCTTGATATCATCAGTCTTTTCGCAGATAAGAACATCAATGTCGAAAACACATTCGAGCCTAGGGGCGATGATGATGAGAAGATCCTCGCAAGGCTTGAGGTAGTGCTCAAGTATATCAGCGAGAACTATGACAAGACACTTACTCTTCCGATGGCATCTTCTGTTGCAGGGTATGTTCCTACATACTTCTCGCGCATCTTCAAGGAATGCACGGGCATGACGTTCTATGAATATCTGACATCATACAGGCTTGCGATGTCCGAGAAGCTTCTTGCAGATAAGAAGAAGCGCTCGATCGTGGAGATTGCGCAGGGTGCAGGCTTTGGGTCAGTGAAGACATTCGACAGAGTATTCAAGGCTAAGATGGGAATCTCACCGCTGAAATACAGGAAGAAGTGCCTGGAGGCAGCAAAGAAGCGATGAGCAATGCCGGCCTAGTGCCGGTTTTCTTGTAAAATAATGAATTATCCTGGATTTCACTTCTTGATAAACCTCCGATAAAACTGTAAATGTATGATGGTTTTCGGAGGATTTTGAAGGATTGAAGTTCATAAGCCATATAAGGATCGCGGCGTTTGCTGTATCGAAAGCAATGGCTCTGGGAATGGATAGGTTCTGCGCGATTGCCTATATCTTCGGCTCTGTCCAGCCTGATATCAAGATAACGTCGTATTTCAGGGGAATCGAGCCAGGTGAAGAGAAAAGGGGACATTCCTACAAGACGGCTATCAGGCGCATAAAGAAGCTTGAGGAGCAGATTTCAGGATCCGCGTGCAAAGCAGGCATTGTCTATAGCTACAGATGGGGAAAGCTGTCGCATTATGCGGCAGATGCCTTCACTTTTGCCCATAACATAGAGCTTTTCAAGGGAACGATAAGCGAACATAGGGATTATGAGAAGCTGCTTCATAAAGGGCTTGTTGCCAGACTCAGGCATGAAGACTGGAGCTTCTTCTATGATATCGATTCAGTTGCTGGGACGATTTCTGAGATGCATGACAGATACATTGCCAGGAAAATGAGTGTGGACAACGATCTTGATGCTATAATTCCTTTAGTCATGTCCATTGCCTTTGCATTCGGAAGCACCAGAGGCATTGTCGCGGCTAAAGGAGTCTTATGAAGGTACTGCTGACATCAGATCTTGGCCCTAAGTCCGTAAACGGAGTCATCATATCCGTACTGAATCTGCAGAAAGGACTGATTGCCCATGGCCATGATGTCAGGATACTGACGCTCTCAGAGAATGGGAAATCCTACTATAAGGATGGCATCTATTACATCGCATCCCACAATGGGGAGAGATTCTATCCGGGAGCGAGAGTGCGGACGGTTTTTGCAAAGACCTTCCTTGCGGATATCTGGCACTGGCATCCTGATATAATCCACTCAAACTGCGAACTCAGCACATTCATAACAGCGCATCAGCTTTCAAAGATGCTCAAGATCCCTCTTGTCCATACATATCATACATTCTATGAGGACTATACGCAGTATTTCATAAAGAACAAGAGGATAGGCATATTCCTCATAAGGCATTTCTCAAAATACATCTCAAGGAAGGTTGACGTGCTGATTGCTCCTACCGAGAAGATCCGCAAGGTCCTTGAGGGCTATAAGGCAGCCTGTCCTATTGCAGTGATTCCGACAGGCATCGATATATCGCATTTCCAGGAGCATGACAGCGCAAAGAGGGACTCATTCCGGAAGGAGTATGGCATCAAGGCAGATGATGTGCTGTTCCTGTTCTGCGGGAGGATCGCGAAGGAGAAGGATATAGGTGTCCTCTTCGATGGCCTCGCAAAGTGCCGTAAGCCTTTCCGTTTCATGATTGCAGGCGATGGCCCTGACAGAGCCGAGGTCGAGGCAAAAGCGAAGGAATGCGGCATCGATGCAATCTTCACAGGTATGCTGGACAGAGACATGGTAAGGGATGCCTATAATGCGGCCGATGTCTTTGTATCGGCATCGAGAAGCGAGACGCAGGGGCTTACATATATTGAGGCGCTTTCATCCGGGCTTCCCCTTATCTGCCGCGATGATGATGTCCTTGATGGTGTCATCTACAATGGCGTGAATGGTTACAGATTCTCTACGTCCGGGGAACTCACGGATTATGCTGACAAGGTGATTGCCGATGCAGATCTGCGTGGCAGGATGGGACGGGAATCCTCCAGACTTGGATGGATTTTCTCAATCCAGCATTTTGCAGAGTCAGTCGAGGCAGTATACAGGCGCACCATCGAAAAGCATTTAAGGTGATTGTGCACAGATTGCCTTTTTGCTATATCTTTCAGTTATGAGTAAATCAATCATAACGGTAGTTGGCCGTGATCAGGTAGGTATAATTGCCAGAGTCTGCACATACCTTGCTGATAACAATGTGAATATTCTGGATATAAGCCAGACGATAGTCGATGGTTTCTTCAATATGATGATGATTGCGGATGCAGATGATTCCACTAAGGAATTCAAGCTGCTTTCTGAAGAGCTTTCCGAGCTTGGCAAAGGTATGTCGTGCATCATCAAGCTCCAGAGGGAAGAGATTTTCAGCAGCATGCAGAGGATATGATGATAAATCTTTCTGAAGTAATAGAGACCAATTCGATGATCGAGAAGGAGAATCTTGATGTCAGGACCATAACTCTTGGCATTTCCCTCCTTGAATGCATGTCAGATAATCTGGAGACAACCTGCCGCAAGGTATATGACAGGATAACGACTGTTGCCAAGGACCTCGTAAGGACAGGTGAGGAGATAGAGAGGGATTATGCGATTCCTATCGTCAATAAGCGCATATCGATAACGCCTGCTGCGATTGTAGGCGCATCATGTGCAAAGAGTCCGGAGGATTTCGTGAAGATCGCCCAGACTCTCGACAGGGCTGCAAAGGAGACTGGCGTCAATTTCCTCGGAGGCTTTTCCGCCCTTCCGGTGAAAGGCATGACGGAGGCAGAAAGAAATCTCATGCTTTCCATTCCTGAGGCGCTTTCCGCAACAGAGCGTGTATGCTCATCTGTCGCAGTAGGCTCCACGAAGGTCGGCATCAATATGGATGCAGTCCTGATGATGGGAGAGATCATCAGGAAGGCCAGCGAGCTTACCGCATCTTCAGATTCCTCTGCATGTGCCAAGCTTGTAGTGTTCTGCAATGCTCCCGATGACAACCCATTCATGGCAGGCGCCTTTCATGGCGTGACTGAGGCCGACAGCGTCATCAATGTAGGCGTAAGCGGACCTGGTGTCATAAGGCATGCAATCAGGGGAGTTGAGGGAAAGGATTTCGGGGTCCTTGCCGAGACTATCAAGAAGACGGCATTCAAGATAACAAGGCTCGGACAGCTTGTTGCAAAAGAAGCATCAGAGCGAATGGGAATACCTTTCGGCATAGTAGACCTCTCCCTCGCACCGACTCCTGCAATCGGAGATTCGATATCAGATATACTTGAGGGCATGGGCCTTGAAAGGACAGGAGCTCCTGGGACGACGCTTGCGCTTGCGCTTCTCAATGATCAGGTCAAGAAGGGCGGTATAATGGCATCGAGCTATGTCGGAGGCCTTTCAGGCGCATTCATCCCTGTCAGTGAAGATCAGGGAATGATAAATGCAGTGAATGCAGGTGCGCTTTCCATCGAGAAGCTTGAGGCAATGACATGCATATGCTCTGTCGGTCTTGATATGATTGCGATTCCAGGCAATACATCGCCATCTTCCATCTCAGGCATAATCGCAGATGAGATGGCTATAGGCATGATAAACCAGAAGACGACAGCGGTGAGAATCATTCCTGTAGCTGGAAAGGATGTCGGCGATACCGCATACTTCGGAGGGCTTCTTGGCTATGCTCCTGTGATGGCTGTCAGCAGCTTCTCCTGTGATGCATTCGTAAGAAGAGGCGGAAGAATCCCTGCGCCTGTCCACAGCTTCAGGAACTGAGTTGTTGACTATCGACTATACTCAATAGTGTCTAATGTCCCAGGAGGGGAAATGACAGACAAGGATACTGAAAGGCTTTTCGTGGAGACAAAGCCCCTTAATCTTTTCTTCAGGGCTGCTGTTCCCGGTGCTGCCGGAATGCTTTTCTCATCGCTTTACTATCTTCTTGAGGGAATCATAATCGGCAGGGCAGCAGGGGCAGAGGCTTTTGCCGGTTTCAATCTCGCACTTCCTTTCGTAATCATCAATTTCGCTATATCGGACATGATAGGTGTAGGCTCATCCGTTCCGATTGCGATCATGCTCGGTCGGGGAGAAAGGAAGGAAGCCGATAATATCTTCACATGCTCTGTCCTTATGATCTTCATAGCCGGAATCGCAGCGGGCATCGCACTTTATGCATCTGCGCCATCTATATTCCGGATCATGGGCGCAGAGGAAGAGCTTATTCCGCATGCGGTGGCATATCTCAGGGTGTACGCGATCTTCTCGCCATTCACGACGTTCGTCTACGCTGTCGATAACTATCAGAGGATCTGCGGCAGGATCAGACGTTCCCTGATCATGAATATGCTGCTTGCGGCTGTAGCAGTCGTCTTTGAGTTCCTTTTCGTCGCGGTTCTCGGTGGCGGCGTTGGCTTTGCGGCGTTCGGTACGTGCATAGGCATGACAAGCGCTGTCGTATTCGGTTTCTATCCATTCATTAGGGGACGGATGAATCTCAGGTTCACGAAGCCTCATTTCCATATGAGCATGATGAAGACAATCATCTCATGCGGCCTTCCATCATTCCTTTCCAATGTATCGGGGAGAATCATCTCAATCACGATGAATGTGATACTTCTTTCCTTAGGAGGAGCATCTGCCGTTACTGTCTATGGCATCCTCATGGCTGCCGATGGCGTGGCTGTTCCTCTTCTTTATGGTACATTCGATTCGCTGCAGCCATCTGTCGGATATAACTGGGGCGCAAGGCATTTCAAGCGGGTTGCCGCTCTTGAGAGATGTTGCTATATAACCGGTGCTGTGGTTTCAGCCGCTCTTGGCATATTCCTGTTCATTTCACCGGAGACTGCTGTGAATCTCTTTGTCGATACAAAGTCTGATGTGATCATGGAGATGGGCATACCTGCTGTGAGGATCTTCTCGCTTGTCTATTTCATCAGATGGTTCCCGATAGCGACTCAGTGCTTCATGTCCGCAATCGGTAAGCCTGTCTATGCAGGACTGATTTCCGTATCCAGCGCATTTGTGTTTCCACTGATATTCCTTCTGGTTCTCTCATCGCTGGATATCCTGGGAATATGGCTGAATCTTCCGCTGACGACGCTTGCTGTATTCATCCTCTCGCTGTTCATACTCCTCAGGTACAGGAAGATTGTCAGGGATGAGAGTGAGAAGGCGTGATGGAAGGATAATGTGCATTTTGAGTGAATATGTTTCCTCAGGCCATGGTCTATGTTATATTCTTCAATAGGAGAACATATGTCAGATAACAGAGAACTTATACTCCATGATGTAAAAGCCAGAGAGAACGTCCTTCTCAGGAATGTGTATCTCTGGATGCTTGCAGGCCTTGTGCTTACTGCAGTTGTTTCATATGTCGCCTCGACATCAGAGGTCGTACTCAGATATATAACGCTCAATCCTGTAGGCACTATCGTGCTCATGATTGCGGAGCTTGCTGTGGTATTTGTCCTCTCCGGGCGCATAGAAAGCCTGCGCACAGGTACAGCCATAGGACTCTTCCTCGGCTATAGCGCACTGACAGGTCTTGCGCTGTCTTCCATCTTCATCGCCTATACTGGCGTGACTATCACTAGGGCATTCGCTGCAGCGGCTTTCGCATTCGCTGGCGCAGCTGTCTGGGGAAGCATCACTAAGAAGGATATCAGGGGATGGGGAGAGTACCTCTTCATGGCTCTCTTCGGACTTGTCGCTGTCAGCGTACTGAATCTATTCTTCCGTTCCTCAGGCTTTGATTTCATAATCTCGATTGTCGGTGTAGTGCTTTTTACAGGTCTTACGGCATGGGATGCAAGGAAGGTTGCGGATATAAATGCATCATATGGCAATCAGATGACAAATGAGGAACTTACGAAGGTTGGTATCCTCGGTGCTCTTGAGCTCTATCTTGATTTCCTGAATATCTTCCTTTATCTCCTCAGGATTTTCGCAAGAAGTGACGACTGAGTCCTATCTTGTCTTCGAAGGCCCTGACACCCTCGTGTGGTGGAAGGAGAGCGGTATCCCTACGGTGCCGCTCAGGAATACAATCGATGGCCGCACTCTTCTTTCGATAGCCGCAGCGTATAATCATGAGATTGTCTGCTGCCATGGCGAGAATGAATGGGAGGGCGGCGTCATCCACAGGCTGGACAATCTCACGTCCGGCCTTGTGCTCATTGCAAGGAATCAGCGCGCTTATAATGCGCTTCTCCATCAGCAGGCAAAGGATATGATCGTCAAGGAATACAGAGCCAGGACGACTTCTGGCCGCTCCTTCAATGATGGTTTCGAGCCTTTCCCCCTTCTTGATATAACGGAGGGGCCTTCTGCAATCACATCATGTTTCCGCTCATTCGGGCCAAAAGGGAAAAGCGTACGTCCCGTGCTGCAGAATCAGCACAATATGCCAAAGAACGGAAGGATTTATACTACAAGCGTCATACCTGAGGATGATGATGTCTTCATGTGCACGATCACAAGAGGCTTCCGCCATCAGATAAGATGCCATCTCGCATGGGCAGGCCATCCGATAGCAGGCGATGTGCAGTATGGCGGAGAGGAATGCAGTGAGTTCGGCCTTGAGGCTATCTCGATAAGCTACATAGAGCCATGCTCAGGCCGTAAGCTCACGATCACAGTCTAGCGTTCGACCGTGAATACTATTGTCCTGTTCTTATAGACGATTATCCTATGTTCCAGATGTGCCTTAACGGCATTGGCAAGAACGCGGCGCTCGCAGTCTTTGCCGACTTCCTTGAGTCCATTCGGTGTTAGCTCATGATTGACTCTCACGACATCCTGCTCGATGATTGGTCCCTGATCCAGATCCTCGGATGCATAATGCGCAGTCGCCCCGATCATCTTCACGCCTCTCTGATATGCCCTGAGATATGGATTGGCTCCCTGGAATGCCGGAAGGAATGCATGGTGGATGTTGATGATCCTTTCCTTCCATTCAGATGTGAACTCAGGTGAGAGTATCTGCATATAGCGTGCGAGCACCACCAGGTCGATATCGAAACGCTTCAGCAGATCCCTGATCTTTCCTTCCTGCTTTGCCTTGTCATCACCGATAGGGAAGTAGTAGTAGGGGATCCTGAACTGGTTTGCGACGCGCTCCATGTCAGGATGGTTCGAGATTATAAGCGGAATCTCGCAGTTAAGCTCTCCCTCAAGCTGACGTGATATAAGGTCATAGAGACAGTGACTTGTCTTGGACACGAGAATCGCGACACGCATCTTGTAGTCAGACCAGTGGCATGACCAGTCGAATCCGAGGCGGTCCGCAAGTGTCCCGAATTCATCCTCAAGTTCCTTGCGTGTCATTGTCATATCCTCGGCATCCAGCTCTATGCGCATGAAGAACCGCTTCTCATAGCTGTCTGTATGCTGCTGGCAGTGCAGAATGTTGAAGCCTTTGCCATAGAAGAAGTCGACGGCAGATGCAAGGAGGCCCTTGCTGTCATCAGCCTGCATCAGGAATATTGCCTTGATCATACCTTGTCGTCCTCCTCCTCAAGCTCTTCTGTCTCAAGGACATTCTCATCTGATGAGATCACGACCTCAGCCTGCTTCTGGATATCGCTGAGAGTCTTGGAAAGCTTCTTCCCAAGCTCATTCGCTTCCTGGTACAGCTTGATAGCCTTTTCAAGCCCTGTGTTCTCGTTCTTCAGGAGATCCGCAATCTCCTCCATTCTCTTAAGATCGCTTTCGAAGCTCATTGATATCCTCCGCGACAGAGATGATCTCTCCGTCATTCAGTCTTGTTTTCAGTTTATCTCCAGGAGATATGTCACCTGCTTTCCTTATGATAGTGCCATCTTCCTTCTCTGTGATTGAGTATCCGCGCTTCAGGATCGCAAGAGGCGACAGTGCCTCTATCTCCCTCATTGCAGCAGAGAGCCTGTAGGATGCATTATCTTCTTTTGCCTTGTATCCTGCACTGACAGTACTTACGGCTTTCGCTATACGTTCTGAGCGCCTCCCGATATTCATGGCAAGGCTTGAAGATGATACGCTGAGGCTTTCCCTTATCCTTTTCTCAGCATTCTCCGCTTTCGCGCTGAAGAAGGAAGCTATCCTGTCTTCTGCATAGCCGAGCCTTGAAGCGGCATTCGCAATTCTCAGCAGGAGCATCCTTCCGTATTCATCGATCTTCGGTATTGAATTCGCTGCACGGAGAAGACGTTTCTCGAAGTTCTCCGATGCGTGGATTGCGGCATCGAGCCTGCGTCTCCTGTCTGAGATTATCCTGTCCATTTCAGTGTTCAGGGCATAGAGCGTGCTCTTCAGACGTGTGCTTCTCGTGAAGATCGTTTCCGTGACAATCTCCGCAGCAGCTGAAGGGGTAGGCGCGCGCCTGTCCGCGACATTGTCGGAGATAGGATGATCGATCTCGTGTCCTACTGCCGATATTACAGGTATTTCGGATTCATGTATCGCTTCGATCACCGCAGGCTCTGAGAAGCATGCGAGATCCTCCGCGCTTCCTCCGCCTCTTCCGACTATGAGGACATCACAGGCCGAGAAGGCATTCGCCTGTCTTATACGCATTGCGATTTCCTCGGCAGCCCCGTCTCCCTGTACAGTCGCGGGAAAGAGAAGGACCTTAAGCCCTGGAGCTCTTCTTCTGACTATGTTCAGGATATCGCGGATAGCGGCACCTGTGCGGCTTGTCACGACACCAAGCACTGATATCTCATCAGGTATCGGCTTCTTGTTCTCCTCATCGAACCAGCCGAGGCTCCTGTAGTAATCCTTTCTTTTCTCTATGAGCGCCTGGAGCTCCCCATCGCCTTTTTTCCTCATCGAGGATATCACGAATGACAGCTTGCCTGTCTTCTCATAATAGGAGAGTGTTCCCTTTGCTATGACAAGGTCGCCATTCCTAGGCTCATCCATGCCGTACTGCATACTTCTGAAAACAGCGCAGTCGATAGCCGCCGCTGAGTCCTTGAGCGTGAAGTACCAGTGCTTTGACTGTGAAGGCCTGTAGCCTGATATCTCGCCTTCGATCGAGAGCGCGCAGAAGAATTCCGATACGATATCGTGGATTACCCTGTTTGCCTCACTTACCGTGAGCGTGCGTGCGATTACTGAAGGCGGCTCATACATACATGTGATTGTAGCAGAGAGACGGCTTCAATCAAACACCCTTTTCCCTGAGGATCTCCGCAAGGACTCCCATGCTCCCGATGGCTTTCTCCGTCTCGTATGGCATGAAGATCGTCTTCGTGTCCTTGCCGGCAAAGACATCTTTCAGTGTGTCTATGTATCTTATTGCCCTGAGGTATTCCGCATAGTTGCTGTCATTTCCGAATGCATTCTTTATGCTCTCGATTGCCTTTGCCTCTGCTTCAGCTTTAAGCCTCGTGGATTCTGCAATGCCTTCTGCCCTGAGGATGGCAGCATCCTTCTCTCCGGTTGCCTTCTTCACCTCTGATTCCTCAAAGCCCTCCGCCTCAAGTATCTTTGACTGCTTTTCGCCTTCTGCGGTCAGTATTGCCGCACGCTTCTCACGCTCTGCGGTCATCTGCTTTTCCATCTGGATCCTTATCGATTCAGGAACCTCGATGTCCTTGATTTCGACTCTGTTTACCTTGACACCCCATTTATCCGTAGCCTCATCAAGGATCCTGCACAGCTCCGCATTGATATCATCACGGGACACAAGGCATTCATCGAGCGTCAGCTTCCCGACGACATTGCGGAGAGTAGTCTGAGTCAGCATCTCTATTGCCTTTGTCAGGTTCGCAACCTCATATACCGATTTCATCGGATCCGTGATCTGGAAATAGAGCAGGGCATCGATTGCTATCGAGACATTGTCCTTTGTGATCACTGACTGCTTAGGATAGTCATATACCTGCTCCCTGAGATCTATCCAGACAGACTTTCTTTTTGTCTTCTCGCTGTCGCTTACAGGAAAATCCCAGATGACGCTTCTTGGCCTGTCGAAGAACGGAAGTATGAAATTGATGCCGCTTCTGAGTGTCTTATGGTACTTGCCGAGTCTCTCGATGACCATTGTCATTGCCTGAGGCACTATCCTTATGCTTTTAGCAAGCACGAATGCGATTACTATGATTGCGATTATTATGACAGCTGTTGCGTAAATCATCCTATTCCTCCTCGACTATGAGAGTCGTTCCATCTATTCCCTTGACGATGATTGTCTTCCCTGAAGCAACAGGAGACTGAGATGATGCGAGCCATTTCACCCCATCTATTCTCACATAGCCTTTCCCGCCTGCAGGGATATCTTCCTCGACAAACGCCTTCATCCCTATGAGTCTGTCCGTGTTCGAAGGAGTCCCGGCCTTTCTTCTCTGGAGAAGAGGCCTGATGACGAAGAAGCCCGCAACAAGCCCTGCAGCGAAAAACACAAGCTGCCAGATGAACTGAAGCGAAAAAGCTGCTCCGACAGCTGCAGTGATGCATCCTGCAGAGAATGCGCACATTATGAAGCCGGGTGTGAACACCTCCAGTGCCGCGAAAACCAATGCACACGCAATCCATATCCAGAATACCATTGCAGCCTCCTGCTTAGAATTCTAAGTGCATATGTCTCCAAAAGCCATAGTGGCAAGAACTGATTATTCCTGAAAACTATGATGTATTGGGGTTAATCAGCAAGCTATTTGACAGATATCTGATTTCATTTGAAGATGATGGAACTATCCTGATATCCCCATCAATTTCAATTGGAAATCATGACAGACTCGGAATCATGCAGGGTATGAAGCTCAGGAAGATCTATCCTGAAAATCTCTATTATCTCCTGTAGCGCTTCTTTGAGAGAATTCAGAAACGTGATTTATTGAAATTCCCTTGCTTTATTAATTCGTCACATCATCTATAAGTATCAGGCAATCTGAGTACGAATAGATTTGGATTCCTGATATTCTCCATGCTCACATGCCTGCATTCATGCAGTATTCTGTTTGCCAGCACATCTGAGAAGAGGCTCTTGCTGAATTGCCATATTTGATTATGACTCTCTGAGTGTTCGGCAAAGCCGCAGGAAAGGCTCTTGAATGGATATTCCTGATTTCCCCTCTCATTTCCCAGTATATGCTTTCCTCTAAGTCATACAGTCCTCGTTCTTTCGTCAAGCAGAATGCTGAACTGCGCAGGATCCTCTTAGAAGATGCTTCCTCTTTCAACCATGCAGGTGATTGCATGCTTCAGCCCTCTCTTGAACGCATAGTCCAGATATCTTTGCTTGCTTTTCTTGTCAGCAAATACAGACTTGCTGTCGAGATGAGACAGCTTTACTATGACACAGAAGCGAGAACATGATTCCGTTACTCTGAATAACGTTCTCCTATCCTCATGATCCAGCAAAGTCGCCTTGAGTTCAGGCAAGGTCTTATATTTCCTTTTTTCTTTCTTAGTTTCTTTTCCATCGAAAGATATCGTCTTGATGTCAGCTCCATTTCCCGAGCATCAAGAAATATCAATCCTGCAAAGATAAGGAAATCATTGTGCACTGGATCGAATACGCCTGATTTATCGGCACGGACAAAAACAGTCATAAATAAAGAAAGGCCGCTTCCGGTTGCGGCCTCAGTGGAGAAGAGTCTATCTTACTCCTCGACGATTGCACCCTGTGGGCAAACGCTTGCGCATGTTCCGCAGCTGATGCATGTATCAGGATCGATTGAGTAGATATCGCCCTCGCTGATTGCGCTGACTGGGCACTCACCTGCACATGTTCCGCATGCGATGCATGTATCAGTAATCTTGTAAGCCATAGTTAACTCCTTCGCCGCTGAAGCAGCTTTGATTTTCTACAATTAATTTAAGCTCAAGTCCATTCCTAAGTCAATCTGATTGAGGTCCGAATGAGCGAAAGTTTGCACAAGAATCGGTTAGCACATGGTAACTATGCCATCATTCTCTTTTCCCTTCTATATAGGATCCATCCTGTGATATCCGCAAAGAGCCAGCCGATGGGGATGCTTATCCAGATTCCGGCAGGACCGATTGCCTTTGAGAGGAAATATGCCAGAAGCACTCTGAGCCCCAGGCTTATTATGGTAAGCAACAGTGAGATGGCAGGCATCTTGAGGCCCCTGAATATCGCATAGAAGAGGAAGAGATATCCGATGAGTATGTAGAATGCGCCTTCTATACGCAGATACGATCTTCCAATTGATATTATCCCGGTTTCCGATGGATTCACGAAGATCATCATGAATAAATCAGGCAAGAGGAATATGACAAGTGAGATTACGATGGCAAAAGCTGTTGCAATCAGGAATGCTGTCCTTACTCCTTTCCTGACTCTTTCCTTATCCGTGGCCATATTCTGACTTACGAATGTGCCGAATGCATTGCCGAATTCCTGGAGCGGCATATATGCGA
Organism: uncultured Spirochaetaceae bacterium; assembly: GCA_944389075.1. Taxonomy (GTDB): domain Bacteria; phylum Spirochaetota; class Spirochaetia; order Sphaerochaetales; family Sphaerochaetaceae; genus Ornithospirochaeta. The sequence goes on along the minus strand of CALXLA010000028.1, from coordinate 53,489 downwards.
TGCTGTCGATCTTCACGCCAGCCGCGAATGCCGCCATTACAGCCGGACCGAATGAGTTGACTATTCCCTGTACCATCAGTATGCCGAAGTTCATTACCGACTGCTGCATGGCCGTGAGGACTGAAAGGGAACCAATTTCCTTCGCAAGGTTCTTGTCTGGATACAGGTCTTTTGCGGAGAATCGCAGGATCGGTGTTTTCAGTAGGGTATACAGAGTGATGCCGGCACCCGCCGCAATCTGTGATACAAGCGTCGCTATTGCGGCTCCTGCGACCCCATAATCGAAAACAGCTACGAACAGAAGATCGAGGACTATGTTCATGACAGCGGAAAGTGCCATGAAGATGAGAGGAACCTTTGAGTCGCCTATCGCTCTTTCCGCAGATGAGAAGAAGTTATAGAGGAAGAGGGCAGGGAGACCTGGAAATATGTATTTCAGGTAATCCTTCATCATCGGAATGAGGCTTTCCGGGACAGAGAGGAAGCGGAGTATGGAATCAATGAAAATGATTGGGATGACCGTTATCAAGACAGTGACTGCTGCGATGAACGCAAAAGAGAGCGCGAGCGCCCTTCTCAGCATTTTCAGTTTATTGCCAGCGTAAAGGTATGAGAATGATATCCCGGAGCCCATCGCAAGCCCTATCATGATCGATGTCAGGAATGTCATGAGGGAATATGCGGAGCCTACGGAGGCCAGCGCATCCGGACCGATGAAGCGTCCGACTATTATCGAATCAGCTGCATTGTACAGCGTCTGCAGCATGTTCCCGAAGATAAGGGGAAGGGCAAAGAACATAAGCGATGATGCAATAGGGCCAGTTGTGAGGTCTGTTCTTTTCATATAGACAGCATAGTCTGTTTTCGATCTTTCTGGTATCATCGCAGGCATATGAAGAAACTTGTCATTGCTGAAAAACCATCTGTCGGTCGCGAAATCGCACGTACACTTGGAAGCGTAATCAGGGAAAAGGGCTACATCGATGGCCCTGAATATATAGTAACATGGGCGCTCGGACATCTTGTCGAGCTTGCAGAGCCACAGCATTACTCGGAAAGCTATAAGCGGTGGTCAATGCAGTCACTGCCGATGCTTCCCGAGCATCTTGACCAGAGTGTCATCGAGGAAAGCCATGAGCAGTTCGATATCATCTCATCGCTTCTCGGGAGGAATGATATTGATTCTGTCGTGATTGCCACGGATGCAGGAAGGGAAGGCGAGCTTGTAGCGCGCTGGATACTCAAGCTCGCAGGTTATAAAGGCAAGTGCGAGAGGCTCTGGATCTCATCGCAGACTGAGAAGGCCATAAAGGAAGGCTTCGCTTCCCTCCGTCCTGCAGAGGAATATGACAATCTCTATCATGCAGCTGAATGCAGGGCTGCCGCGGACTGGTATGTCGGCATGAACGTCACACGCGCGCTGACCTGCCATTATGATGCAAAGCTTTCTGCAGGAAGGGTACAGACGCCGACACTCGCGCTGATGACGGAAAGGGAGGATGAGATAGAGGCATTCGAAGGAAAGTACTACTATTCCGCCCGTGGCGATTTCTCTCTTTTCTCTGCTTCATACTATCCTGAAGCGAATACAGTGAGATTCACAGATGACAAGCTTGCCGAGGAGTTCTCATCATGGAAAGATAAGAAAGGCATAGTGAAGACATTCACAGCTGAGGAGAAATCTGACCCAGTACCTCAGGCTTATGACCTTACGGAGCTGCAGAGGGATGCGAACATAATGCTCGGTTTCTCCGCAAAGGAAACTCTCGACACACTTCAGCGCCTGTATGAGGTACATAAGATAGTCACATACCCGAGAACGGATTCCAGATATATTTCCCAGGATATAGTACCGACGCTTCCCGAAAGGATAAAAGCAATTTCCGGTACGATATTCTCACGGCAGTGCGATGAATATCTCCTCTCTGGATTCAGGAGCGACAACCCGAGACTCGTTAATGATGCCCTTGTTTCGGACCATCATGCGATCATACCGACGGAAGAGCCTGTCAAGCTTGATAAGCTCTCGACAGATGAGGCGAAACTCTGGCAGCTTATCGCTCTGAGGTTCCTTGAGGTGATCGGCGAGGATTATATCTACAAGACAACCACAGCCGAGATCGATGTTGATGGCAGGATCTTCAAGACAAGACTTACGATTCCGGTAAGGAAAGGATACAGGTCGGTTGCCGAGAGCGCAGGGATAAAGAGCGCGGCTCTCTTTGCGGATGATGCTGACAACAACTTCGCCCTGATGCGCATGCATGAAGGAGATGAAGTCACGCTTTCGTCTGTCAGGGTAAGGAAGAATGTGACGAACCCTCCTGAGCGCTATACTGATGCGACGCTTCTCTCTGCTATGGAACATGCAGGCCGCTTTGTTGAGGACAGCGCGCTTAAGGCAAATCTTGGGAATGGCCTCGGAACACCTGCGACGCGCGCTGATATGATCGAGAAGCTGGTCCAGAACAGATACATTGAGAGGGAAGGCAAATACTTCATTCCTACAGCAAAAGGAAGGGAAGTCGTGCGTCTTGCACCTGAGATACTGCGTTCTCCTGAGCTTACGGGTATCTGGGAAGGAAGACTCGATAAGATCGGAAAGGGGAAGGAAGATCCTGATCTCTTCATCAAAGATATCAAGAAGATGGCAGGAGACCTTGTCAGTGAAGTCAGCAGAAGCAACAAGGTGTTCTCGCCTAAGTTCAAGGAATCGAAGAAATGCCCGTATTGCAATTCGGATATGATGAAGGCCATAGATGCAGATGGAACGGTCCATTATATCTGCCAGAAGCTCTCATGCCAGTATGAGGAGAAGGAAGTCAAGGTGAGAATCGATACAGGAGCTTCTTCCGTCAAGAAGATTTCCAATTCACCTGATGGCAAGGTCAAGGTCGTGATCAGCAAGAAGAGCAAGGTGAGCATGCCGAAGGCTGTCTATGAGACAAAGACAGTTGTCGTCAGGGAGTCGAAGCATGCATATAAGAGGGACAGGCGCTCCGATGATGAGAGAAGGCCAAGGCAGAACAGCTTCTCATCTTCTGACTTCAGCGGAGGTACTATTGCGGATTTCTTCCGGATGAGTCAGGAAAGGAATAAGAAGAACAAGAGATAGTGTTATTATAAAAACATTCTGTTAAAATATAGACAATATGTTTCAATTCTGCTATTTTGCTCATAGTTGGAGGAATTATGAGGGTAGCTATCGTTGGATATGGAAGAATGGGACATATGATCTATTCTGCTATTCAGGAAACAAAAGGCGCGAGCGTTGTGGCTGTGATCGATCCATGGTCTCCAGGAAAGGAAGTCACTGCGCTCAATGCTGATGAGGATTCCCTGAAGGATGCTGATGTCGTGATCGATTTCTCTGTTGCGGCCAGTGTCAGGGACAATGCTCTTCTTTATGCGAAGATGGGGCTTCCAGCGGTTATCGGCACGACTGGATGGTATGATGAGCTCGATGCCATCAGGAATACGCTTTCTGTCCTGAATGCGAAAATCATTTATTCAGGGAATTTCTCCATTGGAATCGCGATGTTCATGAGCATCGTCAGTAAGGCCGCGGCTCTTGTCGACAAGATTGATTCCTATGATATCGCGCTTTCCGAAATTCATCACAGGAACAAGGCTGATGCCCCCTCCGGAACGCTTCTGATGCTTGGGGAGAAGGTGCTTTCATCGGTATCAAGGAAGAACAGGATGCTCATAGGCAATCCTGAAGGAAAGATCGATCCGGATGCGCTTCATCTCTCATCCCTGAGAGTCGGTGATGAACCTGGTACGCATACCGTGATGATCGACAGCAAGGAAGATGCCATCATTCTTGAGCACAGAGCACGTTCAAGAGAAGGCTTTGCGAAAGGGGCTGTCAGGGCCGCTGAGTGGATCATCGGCAGGGAGCCTGGGCTTTATACGATGGATGATTTCATCGGGGATTTTCTGGGGGAATAGATGGATAAGAGATTCAGAGGCGTCCATACAGCGCTTATAACACCTTTTACGGATATCGGGACTGTCGATTATATCGCACTTGAGAAAATAATAGATTTCCAGATCAGGTCAGGCATTGATGGGCTTGTACCTTGCGGTACTACAGGAGAAAGTCCGACGCTTTCACATGAAGAGCATGACAGGGTGATCAGGCAGACCATAAAGCTTGCGAGGGGAAGGGTCCCTGTGATTGCGGGAACAGGCTCCAATGCGACTACTGAGGCCATAAGGCTTTCCCAGCATGCGGAGGATGCGGGAGCTGATGCAGTGCTTCTTGTGAATCCTTACTACAACAAGCCGACTCAGAAAGGGCTGTATCTCCATTTCAGGGCGATCGCGGATTCCGTGAATATCCCATGTATCCTGTACAACATAAAGGGAAGGACCGGTGTCAATCTTGAGACAGAGACGCTGGAGCATCTGATGAATGACTGCTCCAATATAATCGCTGTGAAGGAAGCGAGCGGGAATCTGGACCAGATGAAGGATGTGATCAAAGCTGCAGGAGATGGCTTCACGGTTCTCTCTGGCGATGACAACCTTGCGCTTGAGCTGATACATGCGGGCGGTGACGGAGTCATTTCCGTTGCTTCAAATCTGTTTCCTACGGAAATGTCCAGGATGATACATTCAGCTTTTGACGGGAACTGGGGTGAGGCTGAGAGAATCAATAGCTGGTTCTCTGAGTTCTTCAGGATGTGCTTTATCGAGACAAATCCTATTCCCATAAAGACAGCAATGGCGAATCAGGGATGGTGCAGGGAAATCTTCCGCCTGCCTCTATGCCAGCTTGAATCGGCAGAACACAGGAGACAGCTTCTCTCGATAGTCTCTCAGATGGCTGATGACAGCAGAAACAGGAGGATATGATGGCAAGAGCAAACGAAAGCTTCATGAGACTTTCTTCCGGTTATCTTTTCCCGGAGATCGCGAGAAGGACAAAGATATGGCAGGAAAAGCATCCTGATGCGAAGATAATGCGTCTAGGAATCGGTAATACGACAGAGGCTCTTCCTCCTGTGCTTGTCGATGCGATGAAACATAAGCTTGACCTTCTCTCGGACAGGAAGACATACACGGGCTATGGCGATGAGCAGGGAGATACAGAGCTCAGGAAGGCATTGTCTGAGTATTACCGGAAGCATTATGGTGTCTCAGTCCCTGTCTCGGATTTCTTCGTTTCGGATGGAGCCAAAAGCGATGCTGCCAATATACAGGAGATCTTCAGCGCAGACAGCATCATAGCTGTCCAGGATCCTGCATATCCTGTCTATGTCGACTCAAATGTAGCAGGAGGTCATTCCGGCTGCTTTGACAATGTCAGCGGAAGGTATGCCGGCATAGTATATATGGCAGGGAATGCCGAGAATGGATTTGTCCCTGTTCCTCCTTCTGGGCATGTGGATCTGATATATCTCTGCTTCCCGAACAATCCTACAGGTGCTGTTGCGACAAAAAAGCAGCTTAAGGCTTTTGTAGATTATGCGATCGCGGAAAAGGCTGTCATAATCTTCGATGCCGCATACTCTGAGTATATAGAGACTGAGGGCATACCACATACGATCTATGAGATCGAAGGCGCTGAGCGCTGCGCGATCGAGATAAGCTCATTCTCAAAGAGCGCAGGATTCACTGGCGTGAGGCTTGGATGGTCGATTGTCCCCGAGACACTTGAGGTGGAGAACGCTCCTGCCGGGACAATCCATCGCCTGTGGAACAGAAGACAGACCACGTTCTTCAATGGGGCTTCGAATATAGCGCAGGCCGGAGGCCTTGCGGCTCTTGGCGATGAGGGACATCAGGCATGTCTTTCGCTCGTTGACTACTATAAAGGCAATGCCAGGATAATAAAGGAAGGCCTTGAAAGTATAGGCCTCAGATGCTATGGCGGAACTGACAGCCCGTACATCTGGGCAGAATGCAGGAATGGAATGACCAGCTGGGAGTTCTTCGACTTCCTTCTCGATAAAGCCCATGTCGTTGTCACACCAGGTTCTGGATTCGGGGTCGCAGGCGAAGGCTATGTCCGTGTCTCTGCATATGGGCATAGGGAGGATGTCGAGGCAGCTGTCGCCTCGATAAAGGAGCATATCAATGACTGAGAAGAGACTTCCGCTTCCCTCTGAGGAGCTTGAAGCGCTTGCAAGAAAGCTAGGGACGCCTTTCAATATCTATCACGGACCATGGATCAGAAAGAATGCGGAAGATATGATGAGAGCATTCTCCTGGAATCAGGGCTTCGTGAATTATTTCGCAGTGAAGGCACTTCCCAATGTGAATATCGTCCGCATGCTTGGATCTCTCGGCTTCGGCGCTGACTGCTCTTCGCTTCCGGAGCTGAGGATTGCCGAGAGTGCGGGGATTCCTGCATCCCGCATCATGTTCACATCCAATGATACTCCCGATGATGAGTTTCTTGAGGCATATAGGATGGGTGCAATATTGAATCTTGACGATATCAGCCACATAGATGATGTAGTCAGGGTCTGCGGGGCACTTCCTGATACGATATCATTCAGGTTCAACCCAGGTCCTGAGCGTACCGGGAATGCAATCATAGGGAATCCTGTCGAGGCGAAGTATGGCGTTACCAGGGAACAGCTCTTCGAATGCTTCAGCAAGGCCGAGAAGCTTGGTGTCAGGCATTTCATGCTCCATACGATGGTTGCGTCGAATGAGCTCAACGAAAGCTATATCGTAGAGACTGCGAGGATGCTGTTCTCGCTTGTGGGCGAGATAAAGGACAGGCTTGGCATACAGATAGAGCAGATCGATCTCGGGGGCGGAATCGGTATTCCATACCGGCCTGAGGATGATGCGATATCATTCAATGAGCTCTCTGAGGATATCAGGGAACTGTATAACGAGATGATCGAGAGGAGGGGATTTGCGCCTCTGAGGCTGTCCTTTGAATGCGGCAGGGCGATCACGGGACCTTACGGCTGGCTTATATCCACTGTCCGCCATGTCGCCCATAAGTACAAGGACTATGTCGGGCTTGATGCATGCATGGCAGATCTCATGCGTCCGGCGCTCTATGGAGCATACCATCACATAACTGTACTCGGCAAGGATAACGATGGAAGCCACCTGTATGATGTGACAGGCTCCCTTTGCGAGAACAATGACAAGTTCGCAATCGACAGGTCTCTTCCTGAAATCACTCCTGGCGATGTCCTTGCAATCCATGACACAGGCGCCCATGGACATTCTATGGGTTTTAATTACAATGGGAAGCTGCGGCATGCTGAGTATCTGATCGGGGATGATGGAAAGGTGTACTGCATCAGGCGTGCAGAGACAATCGATGACTATCTTTCGACCCAGCTCAGCATTCCTCAGGAGGTATGATGGTTTTCGAGCACAGGGAACGGGTCTACTACTCTGATACGGATGCAGAGGGAATTGCATATCATAAAGCTTATTTCGACTGGGCAGAGCATGCGCGCTCAGAGATCCTCCTGAGATACAATCCTGAGACAGTGAAAACGGGCGGTGCTGTTGTTCCGGTCATCACTCATATAGAGATCAGCTATTATAATCCAGCCCATCTTGATGATGAGATTGTAGTGAGAAGCGAGGCTGCGGAAACGAAGCGATTCTCTGCATGTGTGAAGCAGGAAATTTTTTCAGGTGACAGCCTCCTTGCGTCACTTGATGTGAAATTCGCTTTCATCAATTCCCAGACAATGAGGCCTGAACTGATACCTGATCGTTTTCTCGCTGCGCTTAAGGGGGAATCCGTATGAGTGAGCATCTGTGGAATAAGAGGATTTATTATTCAGATACGGACGCGGAAGGAATCATATATCATGCCGCATATGTCGATATCGCGGAACATGCACGTACTGAGATGCTCCGTGATAGGATGAATGGGCTAAGCTATGACAAGATTGCTGAAGAAGGAGCGATTTTCGTCCTAAAATCCATCTCTCTGGATTATAAGCGCCCAGGGCATCTGAGTGATATCATAACTGTCAGGACCAGGCTCAGGGAGCTGAAGACCGTCTACTGCATATTCGAGCAGTTAGTCGAGAAGGATGGCGTTGTCCTCGCTGAGATTGTGACCAAGATCGCATTTGTCAGTCCTAAGACGATGCGGCCTGTTCCATGTCCTGAGAAGGTGGCTGAAGCCCTCAGACGATTCAAAGAGGAATGATCAGCTGAGTCGTGAATATCGTGTTGCTCTGTCTGAAATTTATCATCGCACCATGATCTGAGAGTACGGATACGACGCTCTTCATCCCGATTCCGCCATCGCTCCGGCTGCTTTTCGGCAGGCCATCCTCAAATTGGACAGGTTTCGCTATGCTGTTGCATATTTCTATGAGCAGTGAATCATCCCTGCATACTGCCTTCATCGATATTGTGGGGTTTCTGACTGATGAACATGCATTGATTGCGTTTTCAAGTACATTGCCAAGGACAATCGCGAGTTCCGGATCAGTCAGGGGAAGTTTCTCCGGAATTGCTGCTTTTGCATCAAATGAGATTCCGGATGCCTCCGAATGACGTTCAGCCATCCTTATCAGTGCATTTGCGGCTTTGTTCTCACACCAGTATGGGACCTTTTCGGAATCAAACGATGTCCCGTATTCCGCTATATACGCCTTTGCGCTTTCCATGTCCCCGTCTTGCAGGTATTCTGCCAGAATCCTTGAGTGATGCCGTGCATCATGCCGGATCCTTCTTGCATGTTCTATGTACTCCTTTTCGTATTCAAGCTCATTCTTGAGCAGGGTTTCCATTTTCTCAGCTGCAGTCTGCTTTGCCATGGTGTCGATCATCCTGAATACTATGATGTAGGCTGAGCCGTCAAGAAGAGATACGGCGATTATCTTGACAAGATCATATACCTGCTTCTCATCCTGGAACATCATCTCGATTGCGAGTATAGAGAGAAGCATGCATGATATTATCGAGAAAAGCGCAAGGCTGTTCCATCCGGTCCTGATTTCATTCGTTACGTTTATTATGGCTTTTCCAGCATGAAGCCTGATTACCATGAGTCCAGCAATATGGATGGCATTGCGCATAATTGCAATGGCTATCTGGTCCGAATCGAAGAAGATATCCCCGGTATACTGAGATATCGCGACAGCCATCATGAAGAATGCCGAATATGATGTGAAGATGAATATATTCTTCTGTATAGGGCCTGCTGATGTGATCAGGAAGACTGCAAGGCAATAGATTATCGATAGGAAATAGAGAATGGCTACTGATCTTGAGCTGTATCCCATAGATACCGCTAAGATGGATACGAACACCGACATCACGGCGAATGTTGATGTCCATATCCTGCGGCTTGCTTCCTTGCTTACCTTCGGAACGGAGAGATAGTAGAGGCAAAGCAAATGGCAGAGGTATACAAGAAGCCCCCTTATGATCATAAGTGGCATAGTATTCACTGCTTTTCGGAAAATGACCAGCTGAAGTATGTGTCACGGATCTTCCGGAAATCACCACGCTTGATCAGTATCGTATCGCCGGATTTCAGCAGCATCCTGCGAGGCTCTATAGTCTTTATTGCTTCCATATTGACTATATATCCTCTATAGGGCTGAATGAATAGCCCCGGACGCATCTTTTCAAGTTCTTCCATGAAAGTTCCCAGCGTTTTCCTTGTTTCCTCATATATTCTGTCTTTCGTATGTATCAGCCTGCTATAGCCAATGCTCTCAATGAACATTATCGAATCGACATCGACTGCATGGAGAATTCCGTTTTTCAGCTTGAGCATTATCTTGTCGGCGCCTTTGCTTGGGAAAGGTCCCAGGGCCCGGTCCATTGCCTCATTGAAATCCTCCTGCAGGAATGGTTTCAGAAGGTAATGCACTGCATTGAGCGCAAAAGCCTCCACGGCATACTCGCCTGAAATCGAGATGAATATTATAGGCACGTTGCCGCTTCTGCTTCTGATTTCCTTCGCTGCATCCGTCCCCAGCATTCCTGTCATGCAGACATCCAGTATAATCACACTCCATCTGTTGTCGTCGAGCGACATCAGGAGATCCTTTGGATTGTCGAACAGCTTTGTTGTCGCTTCCATGCCAGGATGGAGCGCAATGTATGAATCAAGTGCCTTTGCAGTTGCTCTCAGCTGGGTTGTCTGGTCATCGCATATTGCAATATTGAACATAATCCTTCTCCAAAGCTCTCTTTTTTCGGATTTTCAGCCAATTCTAATTATCAGTATAAACCAGATCCGATGAAACGCACGTTATATGCGATGAATAAGCTGGTTGACCGATGAGCAAAGAGAGCTTAGAGTTTTCACTGACGGCAATGCCGAAAAGGAGATATCCATGGAGATCCTAAGTGTATTCGATGATGAATTCAGACGCTATGGCGAGGTTATCGAAGGCCTCGATACTGCAGAGATGCTTTCCCTGCTTGATACGAAGACAGAGAGTCCTGATGATGGGACGATTTATGTAGCAGATGATGCTGATCTTGATGCCCTCAAGATCCATCAGGTTCTTTCCGATCACCTTTATGGTGGAATGCCTATACAGATTGGTTACTGTAATGGAACGAACAGCAAGCTTAATTGCCTTGAGTGGCACAGAGGTGCGGAATTCAATGTATCTTCATCGGCCTTCGTGCTTCTTCTCGCTAAAATTGATGACATAGCCGGCGGAAAGATCGACTCATCATCCGTGAAGGCTTTCCGGGTTCCGGAAGGTGTTCCGGTGCTTGTATATGAAACGACTCTCCATTACGCACCTTGTGGCAAGAACTTCAGGGTCATAGTAGGTCTTCCTGAGAAGACGAATACCGAGAAGCCCGCAATCGATCCTGTGATTCCTGAGGACAAGTATCTCTGGGCAAGGAATAAGTGGCTTTTCGCCCATCCTGACTCATCGGAGGCGGCACAGGGAGCTTATGTAGGCATTATGGGAGAGAATATCGATATAGCAGAGAATCTGTAATCACCTTCGATGATCATAGCTGTACTGCTCTTTTTATGGTGCATATATAGAATGCGGAAGTATCCTCTTGCAGGGATGCTCCGCATTTTGTCTCCATTGCTTCTTCCATCATTTGCGCTTTCAAAGCCCTTCCTTCATCTTTCGAATTCATTCCTGACTCATCTTCCGTTCCCGAAGCTGCCAGATGGCCTTTCTGTAGAGAATGGCATTGCTTCGGGTGTGCCATTTGTGCTTTTCAGGCCTGAAGGCAAGGATGACCTGCCATTGCTGTTTTATCTTCATGGCGGAGGTTTCTTCTTCGAGGCAAGCCCACGGACTTTTCCGCATCTGCGCGAGATATGCAGCGGAAGCAGGGTGCGCGGTCATGGTCCCTCGATACCGGACAAGTGACAGATATCCATATCCTGCACAGGAAGAGGATGCAGTAAAGGCGTTTTTGTATGCAGCTGGGAATATGGGCTTCACATCCATTGCCGTAGGCGGAGACAGCGCAGGAGGATGCCTTGCCGCATCTCTTGCGATTTGGGCAAGGGATAATGGGTTCAGCCTGAAGTTCCAGATGCTTGTGTATCCTGTCCTTGACCGCAGGCTTTCGACAGAATCGATGAAGACATTCCGGGATAGTCCAATATGGAATGCAAAGCTTTCTGAAAAGATGTGGTCAATTCTCGATGCAGATACCAGCCCCTCTGAATGTAATGATCTCTCATCTCTCCCAAGGACATATATCGAGGTTGAGGAATATGACAGTCTTCGCGATGAAGGTTCAGAGTATGCTGAACGTCTCAATACTGCCGGCGTTCCTGTGGATTACCATTTTGTGAAAGGAAGCTGCCATGGATTTGACCAGCTTTTCCGCAATTCATTGTCTGACAAAATGATCGGTAAGAGAGTGAAGTTCATTAAAGAAAATATTAGATGATATAATAATTCCTTAATCGGAATGAATAATTATATGATAATTGTAATTCATAATTGTCCTTTTCTTGGAATCGGCTTTGTATTATCTTCCTGATGTATGCTTGAACTAAGGAACCTATCATGGAACGCGCCAGATGGCCGTGATGTGCTTGAGTCTGTCAACCTTGTCATTCCTGATAAGGGGCTCATGGCAATCACAGGACCTAATGGCGGCGGCAAGACAACTCTGGCGAAGATAATCGCCGGAATTGAGAAGCCATCTCAGGGAAGGATCTTCCTTGATGGTGAAGATATAACGGATCTGGATGTCACAGAGCGTGCGAGAAAAGGAATCAGCTATGCATTCCAGCAACCTGTGAGATTCAAGGGAATCAGCGTAAAAGACCTTCTGGAGATTGCTTCCGGCGATACTCTGGATGAGGAGCATCTCTGTCTCCTTCTTTCGAAGGTCGGACTCTGCGCAAGGGATTATGAGGACAGGGAAGTGAATGCATCTCTCTCTGGCGGCGAGATAAAGAGAATAGAGATCGCATCTGTTCTTGCCAGACATTCGAAGATTGCTATTTTCGATGAACCGGAGGCTGGAATTGATCTCTGGTCCTTTGCGGGACTTATCGATGCATTCGAGGATATGAAGGGAGAGAACATGGCTCAGGTGATAATCTCCCATCAGGAGAGGATCCTGCGTGTAGCTGACAGGATTGCCGTGATAGAGAAGGGCAGGATACGCGAGGAAGGCAGTGCCGTGGATATACTTCCGTCTCTTCTTTCCGATGCGAAATGTCCTAGGTGTCCGGCTCATGGCATGGGAGGCGAGGCATGAATCAGAATACAGAAGAGATACTGAAGATAGTTTCGGACTGGAAAGGATCATTCTGCGGTGCATATTCAATCAGAGAGAACGGGCAGTCTATTTCCAGGATGAGCTCAGAGCATATCCATATCGAGCCCAAGAAGGACAAGCCTGGCCTTGATATCCACGTTGATGATGGCACTAAGGGAGAGACTCTTGCGATTCCTGCCTGTGTGACAGTCCCCGGACTTGATGATGTTGTCTATAATGATTTCTTCATCGGAAAGGATTGCGATATAAAGATAATAGCAGGCTGCGGTGTGCACAATGATACAGGTGAGCCAGCCCGTCATAATGGAATACACAGGTTCGTGATCGGTGAAGGTTCCCATGTCCTTTATGAAGAGAAGCATATAGGTCTTGGAAAGGGCATAGGCCGCAAGACGATAGATCCTGTGACAGTGATAGAGATCGGCAAGAACGCCTCAATGGAGATGGATACTTCCCAGATAGGCGGTGTGACTGATTCAAAGCGGGTTACGCGCGCTTCTGTTGCTGATGGTGGCAGACTTGTCGTTCACGAGCGCCTGCTTACAGAGAAGGAGCAGAGGGCTTCAACTGAGTTCGCAGTGGATATGGATGGAAAAGACAGCTCAGTCGATCTTATCTCAAGATCTGTCGCAAAGGATGATTCCTATCAGGCCTTCCATTCGGTGATCAGGGGCAATGCGCCATGTTCAGGACACAGCGAATGCGATGCAATCATAACAGGCAACGGAAAGGTAAGCGCATCTCCTCAGCTCGATGCGAATGATATCGATGCAGCCCTTATCCATGAAGCTGCTATCGGTAAGATTGCAGGAGAACAGATCCTCAAGCTGAAGACTTTCGGCCTGACAGAAGAACAGGCAGAGGAAAGGATAATAAGAGGCTTCCTGAAATAATATATATCGGCCATCAGAAAAAACTGGTGGCCATTCTTTCGCCGTCAGTCATATTAGTACGGAAGTCAAACAAATTCATTCGCGAGTTTACAAAATAAAAGATAAAGCAGAAGACCATAAACCAGAACTTGTTTTGTAATTCAATACATTATAAATAATTAATCTTTATAGTTGTTATTAGTTATCAGTCCTTATTATTCTTTCTGCTTTGGATTCAATTGTCTGCTGAATATAATAAGCTTTTGGATATGCTGTATATTTAATGTACAGCATAAGAATCAGGATAGATAAAATATCTCATGTTTGTGGACATAATATGTTCATTCCTTGAAGTCCGGGAAATAGGTGCATCCTCTTTTTGCAAGTTCTATATCCTCATTCCTGACATCTGCCATATAGTTATGTTCGCCATCGTATAGTTCTATGGTGACAACATCATCACGAAGGATGTCAACTACATACATTTCGATTCCGGCTTTTAGAGTGATTTTCTCATCATCATTGGCAAAGTCATAGCATTCCGTATCTTTCTTCAGTCTGACAAGATCGGAAATTCCAAAAAAATCATTTCTCTCGTGGTTGAAGTTCATTTTCTTTCCTTCTAGATAAGTTGTTATAAACTTTGTCATATTTCTATCAAATAATTATTTGGTAAATTTACGATAAATTATCAAAAGCTTATGGATTGTACAGAAAATGACCTTCAATACATTCCTGAGAAGAAATTTCAGAATCTTTAGTGCCCAGTTTAGTGCCCATCTCTGTTTTTAATGGTATCGGACAAAGAAAAAAAGCTTATCCAATTCCTTATCTGGAATAGAATAAGCCTTAGTGGGCGATGCCAGGATTGAACTGGCGACTTCCACGATGTCAACGTGACACTCTCCCGCTGAGTTAACCGCCCAAGCTCAAATAAATTAGCATATTTGAAAACACATGTAAATACTTTTTTTTAATTTCCAATTTTTTCTACTGAAAATATAATTCAAGATTATTTGAAAAAAATGAACGGACAGCTGGAAATCATAGAAACTGTATTGTTAAAGCAAGAAGAAAATACAGATGTTATCCCTGAATCATTGATGTGAAGGACAGAGGAGATGGCTTATTGATTTCGCATCAGTATCAGAACTGTTGAGTTCAGAGCCTTGAACATATCATTTCAGGAATCCGCAACTACTGACCTGATGAAAGGGAAGCAGAACCTGTTGAAAATGGCAACAAATCTGCCCACTACCAGGAATGCGATTATCGTTCCGATTCCTATGCCAACAATCCCTTTTGCGAATAAAAGGCCTAGCATGATCGATAGCGCAACATTGAATCCATCGAATATGTTCTTCACAAGGCCGGTCTCTTTTCCAGATAAGTCTGAAATCGCCTGGACAATTCCATCTCCGGGATTCGGAACAATCCTCATATCCAGAGAAGCTGCTGCACCAATCCCTGTTGCAGCAATAGCGAATAGAAGTGCGAGAATACGGCCGCCGAATGTTCCGAAAAACGCTGTATCTGGCAACTGGTCAAGCTGAGGTATCATGTACTCGAAAGTATTCATCACCCTAGTGAAGACCAGAGAAAGCGGCAACTGCAGAATATCTTTTATGATAATGGATTTTATCGGAAGAGCGTTGTCGGTTCTATGCAGATGAATATGAATGCATATCTCCGCAATTACGAAAACAGTGTACAGGACAAATGCGGCATCCCCGATAGGAAGGGAGAAAATCACTGCGAAGACATGGGCAACAGAGATTATAGGTGAAACGCCAAGACCTGTTTTGACATTGAGGGTTATTCCCAGTGCCAGTATTACCAGTCCGGCGAGGTATATCATTATTCTTACAATAATATTGCGTTGCATGCTTTTTTGTACCGCAACCAAAGCTTTTTAAACAATTGTGCGGACCGCCTCAGACGGCCCGGATTCCGCAATTAACTTTATTTATATCGTATTGATTTCCCTGAGCAGGAAATCCTCTACATATCCCATTGCCTGCTCAAAATGCTCGCCCTGGAAACTATGCACTCCATCTTTGATTACATGATACTCGACGGAAGCAAGTTCATCTCTCAGGTGCTCTGAATATTGAATAGGCACAATCGGATCTGCATCGCCATGAATCAGTAGCACATCCTTTGTGAACTTCTCAGCCTGCGCATATAAGTCATAGTTTACCGTAGCTTCAACCAGATTCCTGCCGAGGGTTACGCCTGTGATCTCGAATGTCTCTGGCATATCATCTCCCATTGCATAGAGTTCTGCCACAGCATCCTGTATCACAAATGCTGGATAGAAAAGGATTTCCGCTTTGATGTAGTCCATATTCTCTGGAGATGTAATGGCCGATGTCAGTCCGCCAAGACTGTATCCCATCAGGAAGACATTTGATGTATCTACGAAATCCCATGTTTTAGAAGCATTGATTATGGCCTGCAGATCAGATTGCACGGTAAGAGGTGATAGCTTTGTCGTGTCATTATTGCTGCGGCTGTTCGGAGATGCGAAACGCAGGTCATAGCAGTAGGTTGCGATTCCCATGTCCGCAAAACGTGTGGCATATCGTTCACCGCCGGCGCAGGTACCACCCAAACCATTGGTCAGGATTACAAGTGGAACCTTCTCATCTACTGTCTCAGGGAGATATAATTCCCCATACAGGTCTTCTCCCTGATTATCGATATGAAGCTCTGTCCTTGTATAGCTCTTCAGTGGTTCTTTATATTCTGCCTGACCCATTAAGATTCCAGGTAGCGCAAGATATGCAATCAATAGAACCGGTACGATTTTTTTCTTCATCCTTACCTCCTCGCTGTTTTCCAAATTGTTTGGATATCATTATTTATATCAATATCAATATGAAAATAATGAATATGTCCCGTATCAATGGGCAATCAGATTCATTCTGGGGAATATGCAACATCTTCGCGGTATGTGAGGCGTATCGGAGATCTTATGATTAGGGAAGCATCCATTCCTTCGGCCTTGTGGATAATGCCTCCAGACCTGATAATCATCATAGATGGATAGAGCTGAATGTCTTGTATTCCTTAAAGGCCAGGAACGTACTGAGAATATCTTGTCGCTGTCATTGGACAGAAAGGCAGGTCTTTATCATGTGCGTTTCTCTGACAATGATGGGAAAGAATACAACTATAAACAGAGCGATGTGCAGATTTGCAAGCCAGAGATTCTCAACCCTGATTTCTGCTATGTGACATATAAGGGTAAGCAGTTCTCCGGATTGACTGGTATTTACAAATATGCGGAAGCCGGCTACTGGTATCTTGAAAGGGGAGAAGACCATTATCTGCTAAAGAGCGAGAATCTGTCGGTATCGCGCTCTGTGCTGGAAGATAGCAGAGCCTCTGATGTTCTTTTATATCTGAAAGAAGTCTCTTTCGTGAATCCGATAGCAGATGAGGAAGGGAACCGTCTCCTTGCGAAGCGATACAGGCAGATTGATTTCGTGGATGAGGAATCAGCACTTGCACGTTACCTTTCCGGGAAAAATGATGAATCAGTATCGGAAAAGCCTTCATTCATCATCTATCCATTTGGATGCAACAAGAGCCAGAAAAAGGCTGTGGAGAATGCTTTGTCCAACAAGCTCAGCGTAGTGCAGGGGCCTCCGGGGACAGGTAAGACTCAGACCATACTCACGATTATCGCGAATCTGCTTGTCCAGAATAAGACAGCAGAACTTGTATCGAACAACAATTCCGCAGTTGATAATGTCAGGGAGAAGCTCGAAGGATATGGTCTTTCGTTTCTTGTGGCTTCACTGGGAAGTTCTGACAATAAGAAACTGTTTCTGACTTCACAGACAGGAACATATCCTGATATCTCAGACTGGAAGATGACTGCAGAGAAAATACGGGATGGAATATCCAGGATCAGGAAACTGAGCGAGTCTCTTGATAAGTATTATGAGATACAGGAAAGCCGTCAGAATAAGATTGCGGAACTTTCTCAGATTGATGCTGAAAGCGCCCATTTCTCATCGTTTTCCACAGGATTGGATAATTCCGGCAGATGCACCATGCCAAGCCAGAAGCTGATTTCCCTGCTGCAGAGATACAGTATTTATTTCCAGAGCCATGAACGTCTGTCGATAGCGAAACGGATTGCTGCTGTATTCTTCCGCAAGGTACTGACATGGAAGAAGTCTTCCAGCTCTGGTCAGGATATACTTACAGGACTTCAGACGGAGTTCTATCGCATCCGCAGGAAGGAACTGCAGGATGAGATTGATTCACTTGATGGCATGATTTCTGGTTTTGATATGGGAGGGAAGCAGAAAGAGCTGTCGGATATGTCACTCCGGATCCTGAAAGCTTTTCTGTACAATCGGTTTGGCGAGAAGACATCACGGCAAGTGTTCACTGAGGATGATTTATGGTATTCGCCGGATAGCGTTCTTGCTGAGTATCCGATAATAACAAGCACATCATTCTCATCATCTTCATCACTTAGATCCCGCATGTATGATTATGTGATTATCGATGAGGCTTCCCAGTGCGATATCGCCACAGGTGCGCTTTCCCTTCTTTCTGCGAAGAATGCGGTCACCGTAGGTGATATCAGACAGCTGCAGAACGTGGTGACAGAAGCGGATAGGAAATATGCAGAATCAGTTTTCATGAAATATGACCTGCCGGAACCATATAAATACTCATCGGAATCATTTCTTGCTTCTGTCTGTGCATTATTTCCGGATATTCCATCTGTCATGCTCCGTGAGCATTACAGATGCCAGCCCAGGATAATCGGATTCTGCAATGAGAAGTTCTATGGCAATGAGCTTATCATCATGACAGATGATGAGAAGAGAAAAGATGAGATTGAGCTCTTTCTGACTGCCCCAGGACATCATAGCAGGGAGCATGCGAATCTCCGTCAGGCTGAAGTGATAGCAAAGGAAGTTCTGCCATCTCTACCGGAAGATGCCGGAAGCATAGGCATCATCACTCCTTATCAGAACAATGTCAGGCTTATCAGAAGCGTAATCGGACGTGATGATATCAAGGTGGATACCATACACAGCTTCCAGGGCAGGGAGATGGATACGATAATATTCTCCACATCAGACGATATCATAACTGAGTTCTCGGACTCTCCGATGCTTATCAATGTTGCGGTTTCGCGCGCAAAGCATCGGTTCATCCTTGTCGCCTCATCAGATCCGCAGCCCAGTGCAAGCAACATCCATGATCTGATTTCGTACATATCATATAGCAGCTTCAAGTCAATGAAGTCTGGTATAGTTTCCGTGTTTGACATGCTGTATGAACAATCGACAAAAGCACGCATGGAGTTCCTTGCGAACCATCGAAAGATCTCATCCTATGATTCTGAAAACCTGATGTTTTCTGCCATAGAGGACATCATAGGCTCTCCAGCCCTCAGCAGATATTCATTCAAGGTTGTCTGCCATTACCCTGTAAGATATCTTTTCAGAGATACCTCGGTTCTCTCTGAAGATGAGAGGCTGTACTTATCAAGGACAGGTACTCATGTGGACTTCCTTATTTACAGGGCAATCGGTAAGGAACCTGTTGTTGCCATTGAGGTGGATGGCTTTCAATACCATAAGGAGGGGAGCCGGCAGCATGAGAGGGATCTTCTCAAGGATTCGATATTCTCTAAATATGGATTTCCTTTGCTTAGATTCAGGACAGACGGCAGCGGTGAATGCGGGAGAATCCAGGAATTCCTGAATCAATACATCTCTACTTGAATATGCCATTTAGTCTGTTATCATTATCCGGCAATCAACATTCATCGGGGGCATAGTGAATGAGAATCTATGAAGCAATGGAAAGGCCTCAGGAACTGATAGATAATCTTCTGGATGTATGGGAAGCTTCGGTGCGTGCAACTCATCTGTTTCTCTCAGATGCAGAGATTGCTGGAATAAGGAAGTATGTGCCTGAGGCATTATCCGGAGTGGCTCATCTGATTATTGCAGAAGACGATGGACATCCTGTTGCATTCATGGGAATTCAGGATGGCTTTCTTGAGATGCTGTTCATCGCACCTGAAGAGAGAGGCAAGGGACTTGGAAGACAGCTGATCCTGAAAGGGATCAATGAGTATTTTGTCCGAAGGCTTTCCGTCAATGAACAGAATCCTGATGCCCTTGGATTCTATGAGCATATGGGTTTCCGTGCATATAAGCGGACAGAATACGATGGACATGGCAATCCATATCCTCTGCTATATATGGAACTTTGTGACGATTCTTCCCCTTCCTTGTCGTAGATGCTGAATGATGCGATTTTCTGGAATATGCAGGATTGTTTTTCCATAATTCTGGGGGCTTTTGCCATAAATCAGTGATTGAAGGCCTGTATCAGCACTGAAAATACAATATTCTGACTTTTGAATGGTAATAGGCTATCGAATTCTTGAAATATTTTTGTTGACATCGTGAAATTCTCATGGTTTTATAAATAGTGTAAGGAATGTGCTAAACGTTTGCACATCGTCCTTATTTCTTTTTACAGGAATAGGCAAACGTTTGCCTATGTTGGGTGGGAGGTTCTGATGTCGCGCTTTGTGACGCTGAAGGATGTAGCAGAGAAGGCCGGTACTACTGTCGGCACTGTAAGCTATGTCCTCAATGACAAGAAAGGGCGTTATATAAGCGATGAACTCCGCAGGAGGGTTCTCGATGCGGCTTCCGAGCTTAACTATATCAAGTGCAATGGGGCATCTTCGCTGAAGGGTATGAACCGGAAACTCATAGGTATACTCATACCTCAGTTCGAGAACCAGTTCTTCACGCGCATCTGCCTTGCTGCGGAGGAAGTGTTTGTCAAGCATGGATATGACCTCATCATCTGTGATACATTCGATGATCCTGAAAGGGAGAATGCCATAATCCGCAGGCTTATCTCTCAGCGTGTCGATGGAATAATCATCACACCTACCGCAAAAGGTGCAGAGAATACCCAGCTTATCCGCGATGTCGGAATGAACATGGTTGTCGTTGACAGACCTCTGGAAGGGCTTGAGGCATATCATTGGGTTACTACCGATAATTATGGATGTGGATATGAAGGAGGTGCCTACCTCCGGGAATGCGGACACAGGAAAATCGTCTATATCGGATGGAAATCCGGGATAGCAGATCTCGATTCAAGAGAGACAGGCCTCAGGAATGCATCGGCGCCTGATGCTGAGATCTATTCATATTATGCGGATTTCTCGCCAGAGGCTGGTTTTGATATCACGGACAAGGCCATCGAGGAGCATCCTGATGCGACTGCTGTCTTCTTCGGCTTCAATATCCAGGCAAAGGGCGGCGTGAATGTATTCCGAAAGCGTGGTCTGAGGATAGGAGAGGATATCTCCGTGATACTCATAGGCTCTCCTGAATGGGCCTATACAGGCAACAATGACTTCGCGCATCTCGATATGGAGGAACTTGATCTCGGCCGTAAGGCCGCAAGGCTTCTTCTCGATCTCATAATGAATGGCTCAGCCGAGCCTAACCGCGTAATCCAGGACTGTGTCCTTATCGAAGGCTCATCAGTCAGGAAAATAAAAAAGGAGGAAAGATAATGAAGAAAGCATTATCTGTTCTGCTTGTTCTCGCTCTCGTTTGCACTTCTGTTTTCGCACAGGGACAGCAGGAAAGCAACTATCCGAACAAGAACATCAACATGACCGTTCCATATGGAGCTGGTGGCACAACTGACCTCACAGCAAGAGCTCTTGCAAATGCCATGGGCAAGGATCTTGGCGTAACGATCAATATCGTCAATACAGCAGGTGCTGGCGGAAGCGCTGGAACACTCAATGTACAGAACGCCAGAGTCGATGGCTATTCCCTTCTTGCTAACGGTATGCTCGCATTCGTCACAATGCCTATCAATGGATACACAGATAAGACATTCCGTGACTGGGATGTATGGATCGCAACATATGCACCGAATGTAATCGTAGTTCCGAAGAATTCCCCATACAACACAATCCAGGATCTTATCGAGGCTATGAGGGCAAATCCTGGCCAGATCACGGCTGGAACAGCTGGTATTGGTTCCGGCGGACACTTCGGTGCTGAGATCATCAAGCAGGTCGCTGGTGTTGATTACAAGCACATCACATATGCAGGTGGTGGTCCGGCTTTCACGGCAACTCTTTCCGGTGAAGTAGATTTCTGCCCACAGCTTCTTGCTGAGTACAAGGATGCTATCATTTCCGGCGATGTAAAGGCTCTCTGCACACTTTCCGATAAGCCGATCACAATCGCAGAGGGAATCACTATTCCTTCAATCGCAGAGTTCTACCCAGAGGTTGCTCCGCTTCTCCCGATGGGCGAGGTCACAGGTATCCTTCTTCCTAAGGGACTTGATGAGGCATCTCTCCAGAAGCTCGACCATGCATTCGAAGTCGCTATTCAGGATCCTGCATTCCTTGAGTTCTGCGAATCCAGGAGCTTCGAGGTCACACCTGTCGGCAGAGCTGACAGCCAGGCATATCTCGAAGAGTTCGCATCAAAGGTCTGCTACATTCTCTATGATGCAGGCGCAGCTCCTATCGATCCAGCACAGTTCGGCATCGAAAGACTTTAGTAATATACTCGGAGTCCTCGTCCTGAGGACTCCATGATAAGGTTCAATTTATGGAAAGCAAGACAAAAGAGATGGTATTCTCATTTGCGCTGATAATCACAGGTATCTATGTTGCCATAGAAGGCTACCGCATTTACCTGAGAGCCGCCAGCGCACCATATTTCATTACTGATTTCTCAGTATCACCAGGATTCATTCCCGTGATCCTGGGCATCGCACTTCTGCTGTTCAGCGTGCTTTACCTCTTTTCGTGCCTCAAGGCAGAGGGCAAGAGCAGGGGCGAAGTCCTGAAGATGCGCTGGAGTGAGTTCGCAGCATGGATGAAGGCGAATTCGAGGAATAAGGATATCGCATTCACAATCGGTGCCGTGATCATCATGGGCATCTATACATTCGTGCTTATGGAGGTCCTGTCATTCTGGGCAGCATCGATGATCTTCCTTGCAGCACTGTTTTTCTACCTCCGTTCCGGCAAGTGGTGGAAGAATCTCATAGTCGCAGTCGTTGGAGTTATTGCCATAGTCATTGTCTTCCAGTACTGCTTCAACGCCGCTCTGCCATAATAAGGAGGAATGACGATGGCATTTGAATATATTGGCACTGCATTCATGACGGCATTGCAGCCATTCAATCTACTTGTCATGTTCCTGTCAACGCTTGTCGGTCTTGTCATGGGAGTCTTACCAGGGCTTTCAGCAACGATGGCAATAGCATTGCTGACAGGTCTCACATATAATTTCCCGACACAGACAGCCATAATCTCTCTTCTGGCAATTTATGTCGGTTCTATCTCGGGAGGGTGTCAGTCGGCAATTCTCCTGAATATCCCTGGCACTCCTGCATCAGCAGCCACTGCCCTTGATGGCCATCCGATGGCAATACAGGGAAAAGGTGGTCTTGCGATATTCCTTGCGACGACATGCAGCTGCATAGGAACGCTTCTGAGTGTTGTATTCGTTATGACACTGACTCCGCTCCTCACATCACTTGCACTGAAGTTCACGAGCTGGGAATTCTTCCTCCTCTCGATATTCGGCATCCTCATCTGCGGTACGATCACAGCGCAGGCAGAACCGATCAAGGGATGGATAAGCGGCATCCTCGGCCTCATCGTGGCTATGGTCGGTCTCGATACTGTCGATACGATTGCCCGTTTCAGCTACGGTAATGTCAATCTGATGTCCGGAATACAGCTCATTCCTGTCATGATTGGCCTCTTCGGATTCCCAGAGATAGTCAGAGTCTTCAAGAGGAATCTTGATGAGGAAATCACGAAGGCTTCCAAGTTCGAAGTCAAAAAAGGCTTCAGTCTTATCGGAAAGAGAATCGGAACAGTTATCCGCAGCGCATGTATCGGTGTAGGCGTAGGTATCATTCCAGGCGTAGGAGAGGATACCGCTGGCTGGCTTTCCTACTGGTCGACAAAGAGCCTTGCTCCTAAGGAAGAGAAGGATACATTCGGCAAAGGCAATCCTCATGGAGTCATTGCTGTTGAGACCGGAAACAATGCATGTATTGGCGGAGCTATAATTCCTGTTCTCTCGCTTGCGGTTCCGGGATCTGCTCCTGCTGCTGTTCTTCTTGCTGCATTCCTGATGCATGGCTACAGGCCAGGTCCGCTTCTCATGACGGAGTCACCTGAATTCCTGTACAATGTCTGTATCTATCTTGCTCTCGCATCATTCTCGATGTGGCTCATCGCACTTCTCCTTTCGAAGGCGACTGTCCGCATCCTTGGAGTGAACAAGAAGTATCTTATGCCGATTGTGTATGTTCTCTGCGTGATTGGTTCGTATCTGATCAATTACAACCTCTTCGATGTCAAGGTGATGTTCGTGTTCGGTCTTCTTGGTGTGGTCCTCACTTCTATGAAGTTCCCACCAGCTCCGTTCCTCCTTGGTGTCATTCTCGGACCGATGCTTGACTCGAACCTCAGAAGGGCTCTCAAGCTTTCGAATGGCTCCTTTGCCCCTCTCTTCACTCGGCCAATCTGTATATTCTTCCTTATACTGATTGTATTCATGATCCTTGCGCAGCTTGGAGTATTCAAGTTCTTAAAGGGGAAGAGAATTGCAGACTGATAAGATGGATGGAATGAATTATGCGCCTGTCTTCTCCGGTACCATGGAAAAAGTCGTGGGACCGGGGGAGTTCCGGTTCTCCGTAATCGGTCTTGATCATGGCCATATATTCGCTATGACGAATGGTCTTCTGGAGGCAGGCGCGGAGATTGTCGGTGTCTATGATGATGACATCGGCAAGGCCCAGGATTTCGCGAGACGTTATCCTGGCTGCAGGATCATGGGCCGGAAAGAAATCATTGATGATGACTCTGTGCAGCTCATCGTAAGTGCGATCAGGCCTGACAGACGCGCATCTCTTGGTCTTGAGGTGATGGAAAACGGAAAGCATTACTTCTGTGATAAACCGGGGATGCTGACAAGAAAAGAGCTCGAGGATGTCCGTTCTGCATATAAGCGTACCGGTAAGAAATATATGATCTATTTCGGCGAACGCATCCATGTGGAAGGGGCGATCTATGCGGACAGGCTCATAAAGGGAGGCAGAATCGGCAGGGTCATTGCGATAAACATAATGGCACCGCATCGTCTGAATCCTTCTTCGCGTCCGGACTGGTTCTTCAGGCCTGAGACGAACGGAGGCATCCTTGGCGACATCGGCTGCCATCAGTTCGAGCAGCTTCTGCAATATACGGATTCGAAGACTGCAACGGTGCGTTACAGCGCAAAAGGCAATGTCGCGACCGATGCCCATCCTGAGTTCCAGGATTTCGGAGAAGCTGTCATTGAGACGGAAAGCGGAGCATCCTGTTTCGTGCGTCTTGACTGGTTCACTCCTGATGGCCTTGGAGCATGGGGAGATGGCAGAGTATTCATAATCGGTACAAAAGGCACGATAGAGATCAGAAAGTACATCAATGTCGCGACCGATGATTCCGGGGACCATGTCTTCATTGTAGATGGTGATGGCGAACATCATGAGCAGGTGACAGGAAAGGTCGGATTCCCGTTTTTCGGAGAGTTCATTCTTGACTGCATCCATGGCACTGACAATGCCATGGACGAAGATCATGTCCTTGAGAGCATGAGACTTGCTATCGAAGCTGATAGCATGGCAGAGATAGTAGGAGGAAAGTGATGGCAGGAACATATGGATTCGGAATAATAGGGACCGGTACGATAGCTGAGGTTCATGCAATGGCTGCAGAATCTCTTGGCAATGCAAAGCTTGTAGCCTGCTATGATATAAATGGAACGAGGAGCGATGATTTCGCTTCGCGCCATAATATCAGGAGCTATCATGATATCGGTCAGTTTCTTGCAGACACTGATGTCGATATCGTTACGATAACGACACCTTCCGGTGCACATCTTGAACCTGCTCTGGCTGCGATCAAGGCAAGGAAGAAAGCGGTAATCATCGAAAAGCCTATCGAGATAACCACAGAGCGCTGCGATATGCTGATAAATGCAGCAGAAGAGAATGGCGTGATGCTTTCGTGCGTGTTCCAGTCGCGCTTCCATGATGCTCCGCGTCTTGTGAGGAAAGCCATAGATGAAGGCAGGTTCGGACGTATCACACTTATCGATGCACAGATAAAGTGGTTCCGTACACAGTCTTATTATGATGATATCGCATGGCATGGAACATGGAAGATGGATGGCGGCGGCGCTCTGATGAATCAGGGTATCCATGCAATCGATCTTCTCAGATGGTTCGGCGGCGATGTCTCCGATGTCTCATCTAGGACTGCTACGCTTGGACATGAGAGGATTGAGGTCGAGGATACAGCTGGTGCTGTTCTTACATTTACCAATGGTGCCATAGGCATAATCGAAGGTTCGACAGCCGCGTATCCAGGTTTCCTGAAGCGTATTGAGATCTGCGGCACAGATGGCTCTGCGATAATCGAAGAGGAAAGCCTTAAATTCTGGCAGTTCAGGGAAGAGCGTCCGGAGGATGCTGAAATACGTGAGAAGTATGCTGATTTCACATCGACAGGCGGAGGCGCAAGCGATCCGAAGAAGATTGGATTCCATGGTCATGCAAGCGTTTTCGCAGATGTGATGAATGCTCTGGATACGGGAAGATCTCCTGAAATCTCCGGAAGGGAAGCGCGGAAGGCTGTAGAGCTTATCGAAGCAATCTATAGAAGTTCTAAAGAAGACAGGACCATAAAGTTCTGATGCTTGGACCCCTGATGTATTCAGGGGTTCTTTGCTGAGATATCCCCTGACGAATTAACACAATCCTAACAGTTTCCGCTTAATAGGCTGTTTACATGGATTTAATAACTAATTTACAGTTTAGTAGGGGAAGAACTCTGATGGACGTATCATTTGCTGATTTCTTCCGGCAGCTGGCTTCATCGCCTGCTCTGCTGGTAACATCGCTTCTGACGCTTAGCGTAATATTCGTCAATGGATGGACTGACGCTCCTAATGCCATAGCGACCTGCATCACCACGAGATGCCTTCGTCCTCGTCCCGCGATCCTGATGAGCGCTGGATTCAATTTCCTCGGTGTCCTGATAATGACGAAAATAAATGCATCAGTTGCTTCCACAATCAGCAATATGGTTGATTTCGGAACTGATACGCATACAGCTCTGATTGCGCTTTCGGCAGCGCTTTTCTCGATAGTCGTCTACAGTACGGCGGCATCTCATTTCGGCATACCAACATCTGAAAGCCATAGTCTCATTGCAGGACTTACAGGAGCAGCCATCGCGACAGAGCAGGGCCTCGGGGCTGTCAATGGTGCTGAATGGATCAAGGTCATCTATGGATTGTTCCTTTCTCTCATCCTTGGATTCTGTGCAGGATATATTGTCTGCAAGGCGGTTGCCTTCATCTGCAGGAATATCGATAGACGCAAAGCAAATGGCTTCTTCTCATATGCGCAGATAGCCGGAGCTGCATCGATGAGCTTCATGCATGGCGCACAGGATGGGCAGAAGTTCATAGGGG
Organism: uncultured Spirochaetaceae bacterium; assembly: GCA_944389075.1. Taxonomy (GTDB): domain Bacteria; phylum Spirochaetota; class Spirochaetia; order Sphaerochaetales; family Sphaerochaetaceae; genus Ornithospirochaeta. The sequence continues at coordinate 26,329 of CALXLA010000028.1, read as the reverse complement.
TTCTCTTCCTTGGAATCGCTTTCGCGCATGGCGAGACAAGCGTACATGGAGTGATGATCCCTGTCTGGCTTATGATTATGTGTTCAGCTGTCATGGGCATAGGCACGAGCGTCGGTGGGGAAAGCATAATAAAATCAGTGGGAATGGATATGGTGAAACTCGAGAAGTATCAGGGATTCAGCGCGGATATCGCGGCATCTCTGTGCCTGCTTCTCTCATCTCTTACCGGAATTCCTGTCTCCACGACGCATACGAAGACAAGCGCGATTATGGGAGTCGGCGCATCAAGGCGGCTCAGCGCAATCAATTTCTCGGTAGTCAGGGATATGATGCTTACCTGGATATTCACATTCCCCGGCTGTGGCTTGATAAGCTTTCTGATGGCAAAGCTTTTCATGATGCTGTTCTAGGAGGAACGAAATGGCAAAGAAGCAGGACTCATTCTATTTTGATACATTCACCGCATGTGCTTCCGATGCAGTGGAGGCATCGAAGATCCTTCGCAGGTGCATTACGGATTATGATCCTGATAGGCTTTCCGGCATTGTCGACGAGATCCACAAGGTTGAGCATGATGCTGATATGAAGAAGCATGAGATGATGAATGTGCTTGCGAAGGCTTTCATAACGCCGATTGAGCGCGACGATATCATATTGATGAGCCAGTGCCTTGACGAGGTCGTGGACAAACTGGAGGATGTCGTTCTCCGCCTTTACTGCGATAATGTGCGCACGATACGCCCTGAGATGGTTTCAGTCGTCGATGTCGTTGAGAAATGCTGTGCTGAGATGGAGATTATGATGAGGGATTTCAGCTCTTTCCGTCATTCGAAGACACTCAAGGAGAGGATAATCGCAATCAACACCCTTGAGGAAGATGCCGATAAGCTCTTCATCTCGAATATGAGGACTCTTCATACGACTGACAATGATCCGCTTGATATCATCATATGGCGTGATATCTACAGATATCTTGAGCAGTGTGCGGATGCCTGTGAGCATGTCGCAGATGTCTGCGAAAGAGTCCTTATGAACAATACCTGATTATTCCGCACCTGCTTTCTGCCTTCTTTCGTAGACTTCCTTGAGCAGAGTGAACACGATGGAGAAGACAGGAACGGCGAATAGCATTCCTGCAAGCCCGAACAGAGTTCCTCCGATTGTTACGGAAGCGAATACATAAACTGATGGCACTCCTGTTGTCGAGCCGACGACTCTCGGATATATAAGGTCGCCTTCAAGCTGCTGAAGCACGAATATGAATATCAGGAAGAACAGTGCCTGCCATGGATTTATCACGGCAATCATCACAGCTCCTGCCAGAGCGCCGATCACTGCGCCATATATAGGAATCAATGCCATGACCCCTGTGAGAGTGCTTATCACCGGGGCATAGGGCAGGCGTAGAATCAGCATCCCTATGAAGCAGAGTACTCCGATGATCAGTGCTTCCGTCACCTGAGCTGTTATGAAACGAGAGAAGGCTTCCGATGATACTGCAGCTGTATGGCTGAGATATGAGAGAGTCTTTTTATCCATGACAAGCGAAAGCAGTGCCTTGATGTGCTTCTTGAGCATTTCCTTATTCGCGAGGAAGTAGACTGCGAATATAAATGAGATGAAGAGTGTGATCCAGAAGCTTATGAATTCGCCGACCTTTGATATCGCAAAGGAGATTATCGTCGGCGATATGCTGCTGATATAGCTTTCGATTTTGTCTGCGATCGTGAGGATCTGTGTATCCGCTTCTTCAAGGAAGCTTCCTATCAGCGGTATTTCCGCAAGTCTTGTATCCCATAGAGCCTGATTGTTCGCGAGATCCCGCAATGCGTCGATCAGAAGAGATATTGCATTGACAAGCTCAGGAACGACTATGGCAAGGAACAATACAGCTGCAAGGGCCAGAAGGATTATGGAGACTGCGATTGATATGCCCCTGCAATGCCTGATGCCGTTGATGCGCTTCTCTATGGCGCTCGCCGGCATGTTCAGCACAAAGCCTATGCAGATTCCGAGAAGCATCGGTATGGCTACAGGCATGAGAATTCCTTTCAGCCATGGAAGTGTCGTCTGGTAGTTCCACAAGAATGTGAAGGCAATGAATATGAGTATGGCAAGGATAAGATAGCTTGCCAGGTCTTTCCGTTTCATCCAGATAATTATACAGAATGCACATGGCATCTGTCACCTTTCAGTTCAATCTGATTTTGGTTATACTTGAGGCGTGTCGGTATTTGTTGTCCAGCTAGGTGGCAGGACTGAGAAGATAGAGCGGAATGATGGCGTATATGCTCTCAGTCTTGCGATAAAGCTATACCATGAATATGAGGAAGAGAATCCCATTGTGATTGCATCTCCTTCTCCGGAAGCCGCTGCATATCGTGGTTCTGCATTCTTTTCCATTGTCTACAGGTCTCCTGTCACCGATAGGATCGCATTTTCCTATTCCAATGTTCCATTCGGATACTCGCTGATGCGGCTTGGCGTGGAAGCTCTTGTCATCACTGGCAGATTCCGGCATCTCACGGGACTGTACATCTCAGGAAGCGGCATAGCAGAGACAGAAACCAATCCAGAGCTTGCATCCGATGCATGGGCCGCGACTATTATGAAATCACCTTCTGACCCTTATATCGCGATAGGTCCCGCAGGGGAGCATGGAGTTGTCTTCTCCTCGCTGCAATCTGCTGAGCATGATATACCATCGGATGGCCTGGGCTATCTTTTCGGCCAGAAGAACCTGAAGGGAATAGCGGCACAGTCATTTACGCGGAGCGAATCGTATTCTGATTCCAAAGCTGTTCTGAGGACAATGCGGAAGCTGGAGAAGTCCCGTATTGTCAGGGATTCCAGACTTGAGGGTTCTTCGATGATTATTGATGATGCTCTGCGCCTCAGGTGGATCCCATGCAATGGCTATTCATCAGGATTCGACCCAAGGGCATATTTCCTTGATGGCAAGGCTATGGCTGATAAGTTCGGTATCTTCCCGAAAAGCTGTCAGGACTGTCTGTTCTCATGCGGAAGGATGGCAGACGATGGCAAGCTTCTTCCTGGATACTCAGAGTGTATAATGCTTGGAACGAATCTTGGCTTCTTCTCTCCTGAAAGTGTTATGGCGCTATCCAGGGAAGCCAGAAGCTGGGGACTGGATACATCATATCTCGGAGCGTTGCTCTCATATCTTTCAGCTGGCAAGGAAGACTATACGATTCCCCATCCTGAGAAGGGGAATCTTGAGGATCATATCAGGGTTATAAGAATTATCGCACAGGGATACAACAGTCTTTCGAAGGGCCTGCGTACATTTCCAGAAGCAGTACAGGATGGTTATCATCGTCCTATAACTTCAGATCTGAGGGCTGATTATCCTTCGGCTCTGGCCTCATCGCTGTGCCTTGACGAGCCGCTCATCGCGAAAGTGCTTCCATCCAAGCCATTAGGCTATGGCTCAGCCGCAGTATTCTTCCTGTATGAGAAGGTCATATCATATGCGCTTCTTTCAAAAGGCTATGCTCCATTCTCCGCATCGGTTCTCTTGTGGAGCCATCTTCCCAAAGTCCTGTATAGGTTTCCGATGGCAATCAGGTTGCTTTCCTGGTCAGCATCTATTTATGGCATGAATAGCTATTCGATGCTTTCAGAAGGCTACAGGATCCTCAATGAACTGGAAGGAGAAGCAAGGCAATTACCAGATTCCTTCCTTTTCGATGCTGCTGATGATGGACGTACAGTACCCTATACAAGGCTCCTTTCGGCTTATCGCTCGGAGAAGCTCAGGCTGGAGATGGTGCTGAAGTTCAGGAGCGATAAAAGAAGAATCCCGTTTTCATCCAGGAGGGCGGCGGTAGGTCCGGAAGAGGATCTTGGCCGGGATGGTGATCCCGGATTGCAGAAATAGATTCCATTCCTTTCTTCAAGATGGGGGATATGCGTATGTCCTGATACGAATATATCTCCTTGCGAGAGCATGAAATCATCGGCAGAAAGCCTGTCTCCATGAGTCATGACCAGTGTCCTGCCATATGCATCGATGCTGAGGCTCTGCATGGGAAACGGAAGATCATCGTATTCATAGAATCTGTCACAGTTTCCCCTTACAGCCGTAAGTGATAGGAAGAAAGCCTTGTCTGATGGATCCGGGCACTGATCGCCTGCGGAAAGTATCCTCTCCGGCTTAAGCCGCTCTGCTGCGGCCTTCACGAGCCTGATGCCCTCATGGCTTCCATGTATATCTGAGACTATAAGTATCGGCATACAGCAATTGTACAGCTTTTTGCATATTTACCCATGGCAACTTAAGGAAAATTGTATAGAATCATAATGGGGATGGATGAAATAGCTGGCTATGAGGTCAATTTGTGTGCGGCTCATGGTCAGGAAGGAGATTCATGGACGAAAGAATTATCCAGCTAAGAGATGGACATCCAATGTTCTTCCGTGTATGGCATTCATCGGAGACTCTGGCTACCATGCACATAAACCATGGTATGACAGAGCATAGTGAGCGTTATGATGAGTTTGCAGAATATCTTGCAGGACTTGGCATAACTGTGTATGCGCAGGATCATAGAGGCCATGGCTTTACGAAAGCAGAGGATGAGAAAGGATGGTTCGCAGATAGGGATGGCTGGGCTCTTATCGCGGAAGATTCCTGGGAACTTGATAAGCTCATAAGCCAGGAGTTCCCTCATGTTCCGCATTTCATATTCGGACATTCCATGGGTTCGTTCCTTGTCCGTACTCTTCTGCAGACGCATTCGCAGTCGTATGCTGCGGCCATAATATGCGGCACAGGTGCTTCTATGGGAATTGCGGCGAAGGCCGGCAAGCTCATTGCCATACATAATGCGAAGAAGTATGGCGGACGCATGCCAGATAAGCTTATGGAGAAGCTTTCATTCTCATCATATGGCAGGCACTTTCCCGGTGAGGGGAGATGGGCATGGCTTACCAAGGATAAGTCCGCTCAGGAAAAGTATGAAAATGATATCCTCTGCGGCTTCACCTGCTCATCATCATTCTATATAGATCTGCTGACAGGCATAGAAATCGCAAATGATAGAAAGCTGAATGCCCAGATCCGGAAGGATCTTCCAATGCTCATAATCTCAGGTGAAGAGGATCCTGTAGGCAACTATGGCAAGGGTGTCCGCAAAGTATTCAACATGTACAGGGACCTTGGGCTTGAGAATGTCCTTCTCCGTCTTTTCAAGAGTGACAGGCATGAGATACTCAACGAGACAGACAAAGATGATGTGATGAAAGAGATCGGCAGATTCTGCCTGGATGTGATGGACAAGCTTGATGAATAGCATAATGTCCCGGTTCGGGAACTGGTGGAAGCAATATGGAAAGATAGCTGCATATGCATTCAAGGCGATGGATAGCGATAATGTCAGGATGGTTGCTTCCGGAATGGTGTATTCATCGCTTGTCGCTATGATTCCCTGCATCACGTTCCTTGTGGCTTTCCTTTCCCTCTTTGGCTTGCTTGAGCCTTTCCTGTCATTGATCTCCCTGTTGTTCGAGGATGTGTTCGGCACCGCGACAGGCAATGAGATAATGGGATATATCCGGCAGTTCTCAAGCAATGCAATGAGCCTTGGGATTGTCGGACTGCTGTCATTCATCATCACAGGTATATTCCTCGTCGATAAGATATATACGTCAATCAATCACATATACAGAATCCGTCCTACATCAAGCGCGATGAGGCGTTTCTCCGTATTCCTTACTTTCATCATAATCTTCGCCCTCATCATCGCGATTTTCCTATCATTCCATTCCGCGGTGACAAGCTTCATAGCAAGCATAACGGTCGGGAAGATTACAGTATCCGGGGTTCCTGAAAGCCTGAGGACGATAGCTGTCATATGGCTTTTCCTGATGTTCCTTTACTATGTGGTGCCTTCTGCGAAGATAAGGCCAGGTTCTGCATGCGTCGGAGCAATCACGGGAACTGTGGCTCTCATAATCGCAACCAATATATTCCAGAGGCTCACATATCTTATGGTGTCGCAGTCGATAATCTATGGCTCCATGGCATCGCTTTTCATATCATTGTTATTCATATATATATGCTGGTATATAATATTCTATTGTGCTGAAATGGTTTATATCTACCAGTTCAAGCCTGAGCGCGAGATGATATCCGGGCATATCCATCCACCTTTCCAGCAGATTGCTGAGGCCCTTACTGTCGTACTGCTTATCGCATATAAGCATAGGAGAGGAGAAGGAGCATCAACGATAAATGAGCTGATGAAGCATCTCCGCGTTCCGTCTTCGGTCATATCCTCATACTTGTCAGATCTGGAGAATGGGGGCATTATACTTTCTGTTGACAGCCGCAGGAATGCATATGTGCCATATCGTCCGATGACTGAAGTCAGGGTATCCGATGTAATCAAAGCTGTTTATGGCATTACATGCGATGAGACTCTGGGTGAGGCTATTGCTGAGAAGTTCCTGGGCTATGGCGTCTCGGGACTTGGCGATATGACGATGAATGATCTTCTGGAGAAAGTATGATAATCGATAAGAAAAACGCACCGGATCTGATGAATGCAGATTTCCAGACATTGCCTGTTTCCGATTCTGGCATCAGAGCCAGATACAGATATTCCGATATGGAAGTCATCGCACACAGGAATCCTGTTACCGTATCTGATTCTTCGGTAGTAGTGCTCACACATGCCGTTTCAGTCTATTACAGGGACCGCATGATATTCGCAGCCGCAATAGAGAGGGAAGACCTCAGACAGATGGCACCGCTTCTCGGAATGTCCCTCAAGGAACTTCAGGCTGATTATGGCGTGAAGGGCTTCCTCGGAGAACCGAGGATCATCCTTTACGGCAACGATATGAAGGAAAGCCTCGGCGAATACCTTGGAAGCGATGATGACGATTCTGTATTCAGTTTCCTTCTCTCTATCGTGGATGACAGCTTTGATGCAGGTGCTGACTTTGAGCCTTCAGAAGGCTAGATAGAGAAGATATAGCCCTGCTGCGAGCACAAGGGCTCCAAGAATCGCATTGAGCACCTTCGATGCTCTGTACATCCTCTCATCAGCTGCGAGCTTCCTTATAAGCGAAGGCGATGTGCCGAAGATGATCGAAAGCATGGATACACCGGCTGCATATGCGAACATCAGCAATCCTCCCCAGATGGCCTCGCCATCTGCTGCCGCTATTGTAAGAAGCACAACAAGAACAGGGGTCGAGCATGGTGATGAGAAGATCCCTGCAAGGATTCCTGCCGTGAATGCGCCTATGTAACCTCTCCGTTTATTCCTGCCTACCAGGAATGATGATGGTATGAACTGGAATATGTCCCAGATCTGGAGAGCCATCAGGAGCATGAGGACTCCGAGGATTCCGAACCAGATCGATGATGATGAGCCAAGAAGATGCCCGAGAAGTGCCGCCGCTATTCCCAGGAGCGTGAACGTTAGTACAGAGCCCAGAGCATATACAGCAGAAAGTGACAGGGCCTTCTTAGGTGCGGTTTCGCCTCCGACATATGCAAGAACCAGAGGCAGCTGGGAAAGAGAGCAGGGAGTTACGGACGTCACGAGCCCTGCGATGAATGCGACAAGCGGTGCTGTCCATCCGCCTTCTGATATTACTGAACCGAGGAATGAGAGAACGGAATCAATCAACGATAAGCTCCTCTGCAAGTTTCCTGAGTGACTCAAGCGGCAGTGCGCCTTCAGTGACTGTCACCATATGCTCGCCTGTATTCCTGTCTGAGTAGAGTATGAATCTGAAAGATGGCTCATCGCCCGGCTCGAATGGCTTGCCATCCTTTTCATAGACTGCGATAGTCGGTGTGACCCTCACGGGGATATACTGCATTACTTCGGGATTCTTCCCGATATCAATATAGGCGACATCGGCTCTGCCATCATAGAGATCCTTCAGCATCTCAAGATCAGGCAGCATTCTCATGCATGGTCCGCAGGTATCGGAACCGAGTACAAGGATCAGAGGGAGCTCATTCTCCTGTATCATTTTCGCATCGAATGATACTTCAAGCGGCTCCTTCTTTTCCTGAAGATTTCCTGCATTCTCTGATACAGTGTCCTGGAAGATACCGAGCTCGCTGCTATTTTTCGCGATGTACACACATGCAACAAGAACAATGATTACGGCTATAGCTATAAGACGGATGTATTTCTTTTCCATAGTCGCAACCATTCTATCATCTGAATTGTCCTGCGTCAGGCTGTTATCGCGGCTTTCTTCTCAATTACGGCTTTATAGAAAGGCTCGAGTTCCTCGGCTGTCATGAGCTTAGGGACAGGGTAGAGCGGATTTGCTTCTCTTTCAGCAAGGATTGCAAGTTCATGTATATCCTTCTCGTCTATGCCTTTTATATACCCTGGAATACCGATTTCCTTTTCAAGAGCTTCTACAGCTTTGATGAATGCCTCTCCGTTTTTTCTCATGCCGATGGCTTCAGCGAGGATGGAGAGCTTCTTTTCCGCAGAAGCTCCATAGGCTCTGAGCACATGTGGCAGGAGAACGGCATTTGCAAGTCCGTGCGGAGTGTTATATTTCCCACCAAGGGAATGCGCGACTGCATGGACATAGCCTACATATGACTTCGTGAATGCGCTTCCAGCGAGGAAAGATGCCCTGAGCATGTTCCTTCTTGCATTGATGTCAGAACCGTTCTCGACAGCTTTCGGAAGATTCTCGAATATCAGTCTGACTGCCTCAATGCTTGCAGCCCTTGTCTCCTTTGTCGTGGAACGGCCGATGAATGCCTCGACAGCATGAGTAAGGGCGTCGATTCCAGTTGCTGCTGTTATCGATGGCGGAAGGGAGAGCGTGACTTCCGGATCGAGAACCGCATACCGCGGGATGAGAGGGAAGCTGTTTATAGGATACTTGTGTCTTGTCTCGCTGTCGACGATCACAGATGCGAGCGTTGTCTCGCTTCCTGTACCCGCTGTTGTTGGAACAGCAATCAGCAGAGGGATACGCTTCCATACTTTGAGGATGCCTCCCATTTTGGAGAGAGGCTTCTTCGGATGTGCAATGCGCGCACCTACGGCTTTCGCTGCATCAATCGATGAACCTCCGCCGAATCCTATGAGGGCCTGACACTTGTTCCTGATATACATTCCTCTCGCATCCTCGACATTATCGGTTGTCGGGTTTGCGACAGTTGAGTCAAAGACAGCGACATTCAATCCAGCATCAGCAAGACTTTCCTCAAGCCACTTTGTCAGCCCGAGTCCTCTGATTGACCTGTCCGTGACGATCATCACACTTTCAATGCCCTTCTTCCTGAGAAGCGGCGCGACCTCTGAAAGAGATGAGAGGATCTCTGGATTTCTATATGGCAGCAATGGCAGGGCAAGGCGCAGTGAAATCTGGAATGCCCTGCAATATATCATTTTAACAGGATTCATGGCTCTTTATTAACACTTTAGAATATAAGTGTCAATAATAACAAAAACAGGAAAATGTGTATGTCATAAAGCCATGATTGATATGAATCTGCTGATTTCACTATCTGAAAGTCCAAGTTGTGTTTCCGCGTAGACTTTGCATGCAAGCTGAAGCTGGTTCCATGGGAATGGACGGCCATTTATTGATATGAAGAAGTTCAGAAGCCCGTCAGATATCTCCTGATACTGTTCAGAACCTGGCTGTACTCCGCATGAGTCCATATATGTCCTCATATAGTCCTGTACGATCAGCTTTATGTTCATTCCGCCAAGTGCCTCAAGGAATGCGATCATCCTTGCTGTCTCTTCCGGATCATTGCTGAAGATAAGATATGGAGCCTGATGTGCGTTGATGAATCTTACTGCCTCTTTCGCTTTCTGTTGGAAATCGTCATGCATCCCGAGTGCAATTGTATTCTCAATCTCGCTGTAAGAGACTCCGTTTCCTGCTTTCACAGCCATCTCATCTTCAGTATCCGAAAGGTTTATTGCGGAGGCTATGCCGTATTCGGCTATGAGCGAATCAGCAGTGAGGGACGGAAGAGTCCCTTCTATCGGACTTATGCTTCTGTAGAGTTTTCCTGGAATCGATGCGCGGAAGTCCGCGTAGGCCTCATCTGAGCTGTAGCTGCTTCTTTCAGGTAATCTGATCAGATTCCTGCGGCAGTATTCCTCAAGATATCCTGCCTTTTCGGAAATCGATAGCGTTATCTCCGTGTCTTCCCCGATGTTGTGTTTTCCCTCAAAACTTCCGCCATTGACTGAAAGAGTGATTCCGTTTTCAGTCAGCAAAGCATAATCCATTCCACTGTCCACATCTTCCCCCGAATGGCAGACAGGCATTGCAATCGAAAGCTCTCCTGCTGAGAGTGTTATGATGTCTCCGTATTCAAAGCCGCTTGCGACAGCTTCATCATATGGGATATCTGTGATGGCATTGCCATCGATGTATCCTGTTATATGTCCGGATGCAATTCCGTCTTCTGCAGCTGTTGTCGCACATGAGGCAGCCACAAGGGAAAAACCGATGATGATCATTGCTTTTGAAAGGTCCATATCCAGATTATCGCACAGCAGAATACATCAGAGGAAGATAGACTATAATGGGAATATGGCAAGACGTATCATATCTGCAATTGCATTTATCCTTATCATCTCATCATGCTATATAGGGTTCTATCCGTTTGTAGATCCTGCCCTTGATGAGACTCCTTCCTGGCTGAGAGGCAGATGGGGATATGGCAGAGCATGGATAGAAGTCACGCCATATAACATATTCGGATACACTCCAGATGGACATTGGTTTGATATTGGAAGATATAGTCATCATCTCATACATGAGGAATCCAATGGTGATGTCTATATGATAACGATAGGAGATGGCAGCACATCCTATACCTTTGGAAAGGGTTCTTCCAATGAGGTTCTTTTCACTTTCGGTTCAGGTGGTTCCTCCGTGGGTGGATTGTATCGTAAAATACGCTGATCTGCGGTTTCATATACACTTTTTCTACATAAATCTTCCAGCACACTTCATGCTTATTGTTTTAAATTAATAGCCATGGAGGATGAAAGATATGAGAAAACTTATGACGATGGCTATCGTTCTCATTGCTTCTGCAACGATGGTCTTTGCTGCAAGCGTTGATGACATGTATAGTCAGTTTGCTGATGCATTGGCTTCAGGTGATGCGTCAAAGGCTATAGATATCTATGATAATCTCCAGGAAAGAGCACAGAAAGATTATTTGAATGCCGAACGCAGCTATGAGAAGGCGCTTGACGCCGGTAATTTCGGAAAAGCACGTCAGGTGATGAGGGACCTTCAGGCAATGAAGGCATCCCCATATACCATGACTGAGGAAGATACAGATAACCTGCTATCACTTATCCTGAAGATCGAGGATGAGGATCAGAAGAAGGAAATGGCTCAGTGGCTTTATGCGAACAGTCCATATTATAGCCCGACTGTGACATATGACTGGTCTACGGAAGGGGATAACTACAGCTACAGGTTTGCAAGAAGCGTATCTGTGGCTCCGGGTAATGAGATCACATTCCCATCATCTTCGGATATCGGAATAGATACATCCCTTGCCGGTGTGCTTGAAGGATGGGGAGTGACACGTTCCGATGTCATGTATCAGCCAGGCGAGGTGATTCCTGCTCCTTATACAAGCCAGACATATTATGCAATCTGGAAGACAGGAGTGGTATTCTCCGATAAGCTTACAGGCGAAGAGACCGTAATCGATGGCACGTCTGCCGGCGATGTCGTCACCGTTCCTTCCCTTACAGCTCCTGATGACTCGTACATCTTCGCAGGCTGGGTCGATAAGTCAAATGGCGAATATATCCCTGCAGATGAGACAGAGTATACGCTTTCAGGAAACGGAGCTTCTTTCGAGGCCCTGTGGAAGAAGGTCGAGATTGCTGATATCTCGGCATCGCCTTATGATATCGGATCAGTTCCGCTCAACACACAGATAGATCTCAGCTTCACGATCAGTAACCCGGGTACTGAGAATATGAGGAACAGCATCGTTGATCTGACAACTGATTCAGAGGGTGTGGATATTCAGAAAGGCCATGGAAGAGTTCCATCCCTTCCCGCTGGACGTGATATCTATGCAACCGGTCTGAGAGTTGTCGTGACAGAGCCGGGTACTCATGACATGACGCTCACATTCACAGACCGCGATGGCGATACCTGGACCCAGAGTTTCCAGATCCAGGCAGAATGATTCAGAAGGGCAGTGCCTTTACAGCTTCCACTGAGTTCTCGATGCTCTCTGGCAAGCTGACTGCCCCGTCAAATGCTTTCATGTCCTTGAAGCCGGTTCCGGTCAGGAGGACAGTAATAGAGGCTTCCTTTCCAAGGACAGAGACGAGATGATCTCTGTCCTTTTCCAATGCTGCGAAAGCCGCAGCCGCAGCAGGTTCCGCAAGCACTCCGCTTTCCTTTGTGAGTACAAGCTGCGATGAGAGTATTTCCTTATCGCTTACGCGTACAGCCCATCCTCCTGATGCTTTCACGGCACGCACGGCTGCTCTTCCATTCGCAGGGAGATCAACAGATATTGAATCAGCTCTCGTTGATGCTTCTATTGCTCTGAAATCATCATTTTCTATTGCGTTTGAAATGGCGGCAGACGCATCGGACTGGCATGCAATCAGGCGTGGAACCTTTTCTATGAGCCCCGCTTTCCTCAGGTCATCGAAGCCTTTTGCGACACCGCCGATTATGCATCCATCGCCGACAGGTACATAGATCGCATCAGGCACTTTCCTTCCCATCTGCTCGAAAAGCTCTATGGAGACGCTCTTCTTTCCTTCGATGGTCATCGGATTGTAAGCTGTATTCCTGTTTATGCCCCCTTTGAGCTGTGTATAGGCAATGGACAAAGCAAACGCATCATCATATGTTCCTTTTACGGGAACGACCTTCGCTCCATACAGGACAGACTGCATCAGTTTGTTTACAGGAGCGGTCTCTGGTACAAACAGTATTATATCAAGACCCATCGCAGCACCGACAGCACTCATCGCTGCACCTGCGTTGCCTGTGGATGCAAGCGCGATCTTCTTCTCCCCGAGGGCCTTAGCCTGCAATGCGACCTCATAGCTTGCCCTGTCCTTGAATGAACCTGAAATCAGCTGTGAATCCAGTTTGAACCGGAGATTAGGAAGCTGCAGACGCTCTATTATGCGCTCAGGCTTCATAAGAGGTGTTGTGAAAATAGGATAGAGAGAGGGATCTTCCGATGGATAGGGATAGAAATCATCTGCAGTCACATGCTCCTTTTCCCTTGCCGCTTTCAGCACTGATTCCGAAAGCTCCACTCTCAGGTTCCCATAAGGGAATGTCTTTCCGTCATTCTTCTTTGAACAGTCAGGACACTGATACATCAGGTCCTCTGTCTCGAATACCCTGCCGCAATCTGTGCAGACATAATGGAATCTCATAAATGCTCCTATAAGCTGGAAAAGCCGCCCGCAGGCGGCTGTGAATCAATTCTGGATCATCGAGTTGAACTCAGTTATGAGTTTGTCGATCTTCTTGGTGAGCTTCGGAAGCTCTTTCCAGTAATCTCTGTCGTACCACTGCCTGTTCAGCTCTTCATAGGTCTTGCCCTGCTGCTCAACCCATGTGTAGTACTTCAGGTTATGGATGCGGAGCCTGTCATAGTATCCAAGCTCAAGCGCGTTCTCGATTGTCTGGTGCATGAGCGCCGCGGCATGGACCTTTGCGGCCTCGATTTCGCTGAATGCTCCCTGCTGCTCTGTCAGCTCCGCAAGGCGTGATGTGTACATGACAGAACTGTCAGTGAGAATTGTGAAGACAACATCATCTTCTTCCATCTCATAGTACTTTGCCATCTTGATCGCGGAGAGCATGTTGCCGATGCCTGAGATACCGAAAAGCTGGAGATTCGCGATATCCTCTTCCTTCACACCGATAGACCTCAGGTAGTCATGGCCTTCCTTCTCGTTGAAGAGACGGTAGATATCCATGCAGTCCTGGTCATCGATTGAGAGAACCATGTCAGTGTTCTTCACATTGTGGATCCATGGGACATGCTTGTCTCCGATACCCTCAATGCGATGCGCTCCGAATCCGTTTCTGAGCAGGGTAGGACACTGAAGAGCCTCTCCGGCTCCGATCTTGATATTCGGGAATACGTCCTTGAGATGATCACCTGCAGCAAGTGTTCCGCCGGAACCTGTCGATGATGCATAGCCTCTGACTCTGTCCGCCTTGATCCCAAGGGACTTTATCACTTCAAGTATTGCGGAACCTGTCACTTCATAGTGCCAGAGATAATTCTCGAACTGCTCGAACTGATTGAAGATGACGATATGTGCGCCTCTTTCCTCATCAAGCTCATGACACTTGTCGAAGATTTCCTTTACATTGGATTCGCATCCCGGTGTAGCAATGATTTCACCAGCTACTGTCTTGAGCCAGTTGAAGCGCTCCTGGGACATATCCTCAGGGAGAATCGCGATTGACTTACATCCAAGGAGTGCACTGTTGTACGCACCTCCTCTGCAGTAGTTTCCTGTTGATGGCCATACAGCCTGCTGTTCTATTGCATCGAAGTTCCCGGTCACAAGTGCTGGGGCAAGGCATGCATATGTTGCGCCTACCTTATGTACTCCGCAAGGGAACCATTTGCCAGCAAGTGCGATTATCCTGGCCTTGGTTCCTGTTATCTCCCGAGGTATCTCGATGAAGTTCACAGGACCGAATCCACCTCCTGTTTCCTTTGGCTCATTGTGCCAGTTGATCCTGTAAAGATTCAGGGGATTCACATCCCAAAGCCCTACATTCCTGAGCTTATCTTTTACATCCTGCGGAATCAGTGAAGGATCCTTCATTTCGGCAAAGGTAGGGAGCTTGATTCCCTTTTCTCTGCAGCGTTCTGCATTCTTCTTGATGATCTGTGGTTTCTTCTTGAGATTAATCAGCATGTATGTCTCCTGGCTCTGAGTATAAGACAGTATCGATATATTTGAAAGTTTTTTCATGAAACTGATTTAAAACTGCGCCAAACCTCAATAGAAGCTTATCTTTTTGCGGAAAGCTCCTGTGGCCTGAATCTGCCATTTCCCGTCCTAATGACAGATTCTGATCTTGATGCTCTCTGGAACAGCGCGTCGACCTGTGCACCGATTCTCTCATATCCGAGCTCATTGCGGAAAAGAATCATCAACTCTGATTTCGTTATGATCCTGTTCTCATTCTCAAGGATATAGTTGATGCACATGGCTGCTTCTTCTGTCGGTATCTGATAAGAATACCTCTCAGATAAAGGAGCTGTCCTGAAGAAGTTCTCATCCTTTCCATTGTGGTATACGGTCTCACCCGCATCTGATGTGACCTGATATTGAAGCGATGATGCAATTTCATCAAAAACAGGTTCGATCCTGGAGCCTACCTTCTTCAGCGAGAATGATGTGATCACCCTTTTATATAACAGTGGCCGCATGATAGGGCCTTCAGCTTCTATGGTCTCGATCATCCTGTTTCTTATCTCATCATCCAGCAGGTGCTGTATGATCATCTCCGCAGTTGCTTCTGTCTGCGGGAGATCTGCAATCGTATAGCCTCTTTTTTCTATCATGATGATATTCTATCCCAACTTTCCAGCTATTCCAGCTCTTAAGATTGTGATAGAACTGATTTCCGATGAAACAGAATGAATTGGGAGAGGGAAGGATTGCCTCTGTTGTCACACGTATGGCTTTCCCTCTTATAATCGCACAGCTTGTAAATGGTTTATACAATATTGTCGATAGGATCTATCTCGGACATATCGAGGGGGCTGGTCCGGAGATCCTTACAGGCGTAGGGCTGACATATCCTATCATCCTCCTGATAACCGCTTTCTCGGCTCTGATAGGCAATGGCGGCGGTCCAATCGCTGCAACGCGTCTTGGTCAGGGGCGCAGGGAGGACAGCGAACGCATTCTTGGCTCTTCTGTTGCATCGCTTCTTCTCCTTTCTGCCGTTCTCATGTTTTTCTTTTATTCAGCAAAGAGACCGCTTCTGTATCTCTTCGGAGCCTCTGATGCGACATACAGATATGGAAGCGAATACATGAATATCTACCTTATAGGTACTCCTTTTGTACTCCTTACGCTTGGCCTTAATCCTTTCATCTCTGCACAGGGAAAAACAACAATGAGTATGATGACAGTCGTTATAGGAGCTGCGCTGAACATCATATTCGACCCGATATTCATATTCGTATTCGGTATGGGTGCATCAGGTGCGGCTATTGCGACAGTCATAAGCCAGGCTGCATCGGCTTTGTTCGTCGTGACATTCCTTTCCGGAAGAAAATCCATTATCAGGCTCAGGCCCAGGAACATCAGGTTAGATAGGAAGATAATCCTTCCGATTGTCTCCCTCGGAGTCTCCCCATTTGTCATGAACGTTACTGATGCGGCGATAACATTCGCTTTCACATCGAGGCTTCAGATGCTTGCTGGCGATATGGCAGTCGGTACCATGACGATATTCTCCTCTGTCCTGAATTTCTCGCTTATGCCTGTCAATGGGATGAATCAGGCTGTCACACCTCTTGTGAGCTACAACTTCGGGGCAGGGAAGGATGAGCGTGTGATCGGCATATACCGCTTCGCGGCAATATCTGAGACTGCATATACAGTCATGCTTTCGCTTGTCTGCAATCTTTTCGCACCGCAGGTGATAGGGCTCTTCACATCATCTGAGGAGCTTATAGCTTATGCCTCACCATATATGAAGTACTATATCGCAGGAATTTCCATCTTTGGCCTGCAGTGCGCATCTCAGAATACGTTCATGGGACTTGCTCAGGCAAGGATATCGCTTTTCTTCGCATGTCTCAGGAAGCTTATACTCCTGATTCCTCTTGTCTATATCCTTTCAGCTACAAGTCTTGGAATCAAAGGCGTGTTCCTTGCGGAGTCTGTTGCTGATTCCGTTTCCGCTATCACATGCTTTGCTGCATTCATGCTTCTCCATAAGAAAATCCTCAGGGCTGGTCCCAGATGAAGTCCAGATGTATTCAATAATAAGTTGTATCTATTTGCAATGCTGTACTTATATCTATAGAAATGTTTGCAAGACAGCTATATAAATATATAATTTATATTTCTTTATTATATATAATCTTACGATTATATCATTTTGGTTTTCTCAAATATCTTTAATGCTATTGCTTTTTATATTTGGATTCTTTTCGAACAAAATACGAGTACCTTTATGATGATTAGCATCATTTGTATTTTTATGTTGACAACCATATTTTTGTATTTATTATAAGACTTATAAAAATACTTATTATTAAATCAAGGAGAATTGAATGCTTACTTCTGCTGAGTTTGAAAAGGTAGAAAAAATTATTTCTGCGTATGCAGGAAAAATCGATAAGGACTTTGAAATTCCTCTCTCAGAATATGAGGAAAGGTACAAAAAGGTTTGGACTCGTATGGAAGAAGAAAATCTTGATATAGGATTCTTCTTCTGGTATAGGGAAATGCCGGGAGATGGTATATATCTTACTGGATATAATCCGAATATTGAACGTGCTAGTGGTGTGATAGCGCCAGGAAAACGACCTATGATTCTTGCGGGCCCGGAATCCGGAATCCTTGCTTCTGAAGTCGGTCTTGATCTTCCTACTTTCTTCGTCAATGAGTTCAGCATTCCAGATGAATATTATGAAGGTGTCGAGCGTGGTAATCTGTACAAGATAATCGCAGATTATATCGGACATCCGATTAATAAGATAGGCATCCTTTCCGCTTACGATCTTGTTCCTGCCAAATTTTATGATTTCTTCAGGGATGGCTTTGCAGCAGAGGTCGTAGATAGTTCCGCAATTCTTGAAGATCTGAGATATGAGAAGAGCGATAATGAATTTAAATGTATGCAGGCCGCTGATACGATAGCATGTGCAGCTGTTCGTGCAATGCTTGCGATAGCTCGGCCAGGGCTTACTGAAACAGAAGTCGCAGCTGTTGGTGATTTTACTGCAAAGTCCCTTGGAGCAGTTGGTTTTGGATTTGAAACCATTGTCAACTCAGGGTGGCGCTGCAGAACGGTAATTGGTCCTGCAACGAACAAAACAATAAAGGAAGGAGAAATCGTGCAGGTTGGCATAAGCCCTAGTTTCGAAGGATACAAGGGTGTATGTCGTAGAGCTTTTGTGATGGGTGAAAGAAGTCTTCTGCAGAAAGAATATTTTGACTGTATGAATGAGGCTTTCAGACTTGCTGAAAAAGCTCTTTATGAGGTATGCGAGAAAGATCTTCCATCAAATATCATAGATCTTGCTGCTAGGAATCATTTTGCTGCCAGCGATATCGATGGTAGGAATATGAAACTTTATCACTTTTACAGCACATGTCATGGCACCGGACTTACGGAATGCCTTGAACCTATGGTGATAACTCCAACGAAAGAAGAAAAGTATGGAAAGAATGTTGGCATAATGCTTGATCTTGGTTGTTATGGATATCCTGATGAACAGATTGCTGGTGGTTGTGTCGAGAATGCATTCCTGAAGAAGGGCAATACGGTTATTGCTTGTACAGATCTCCCTGTCGATGTACAGGAACTAGTTGGAAAAGGTATTTGATATGAAGTCAGGCAGATTTAGGTTTAAGATAGGCAATAGGGAGCTTACCCTTATAATCACAATAGTTTTGATTTATTTGTTCATGTGTTTTGCAAAGGGAGAGCTTTTTTATGCCCGGAGTAATATCGAGGCCATATTCTCAAACCTTTCATATGATCTGCTTCTGGCTTGTGGAATGACTTTTGTGATTATCCTGGGAGGTGTAGATCTTTCTGTTGGAGCAGTTCTCGCACTTTCTGGAATAATCGCAACATTGATGGCCCAGAGTGGTATACCAACGGCTATAGCCGTGTTAGCTGCATTGGCATTCGGACTTGCGGTGGGATGTCTCAATGGCATTCTCATCGCAAAGGTTCATGTTGCTCCTTTTGTCGCTACTCTTGGTTCTATGAGTATTTGCAGAGGAATGTGCTATGTTCTTACAAGTGGGTATTTTGTGGCAAACTTGCCGACTTCCTATCTTAATATTGCAAGAGGCTCAATCCTTTTTTCTGTACCGAATAAGATACTCATATCTGTCATCATAATGATTGTACTTGCTGTTCTTTCCGTGAATTTTCGTCCTTTGAAAAGCATGTATTATGTTGGTGCAAATGGACGAGCAGCATTTCTCTCCGGCATATCTTCAGATTTGGTAAAGATAATCGGTTATGGAATAAGTGGGCTAATGGCAGGTATTGCGGCTGTGCTTATGACGGGTAGCTTGGGGATGGGGCATGCAAGTTATGGGCTTTCATTTGAAATGAAGGCAATATCCGCTGCTGTAATCGGTGGTGCGAATATGGCAGGAGGCGAAGGAAGCTTTCTTGGTACGGCTCTTGGCGTAATTCTTGTCGCGCTTGTCAACAATGTCTTCATAATGTTCAACGGATCTCCTAATTGGTCAGGAGCAATCAGTGGAATCATGCTTATAGTAGCTGTCGCTATCGATATGATCAGAAACAAGATTAGAGAGAGGAGGACAGCATGAGTGTTCTTGAACTACGGAATATAACCAAGTCTTTTGGTGCCAATAAAGTTCTCACTGATGTGAATATGAAATTCGAAGAAGGTGAGATTCATTCTATCATCGGTGAAAATGGGGCTGGTAAATCCACTCTGATGAAGATAATCGGTGGTATATATCGTGCTGATTCTGGAGAAGTGATTCTGGATGGAAAAGATGTCGTCATGCATTCTCCAATTGAGGCATATGAACATGGTATTGGTATTGTACATCAAGAGCTCAGCATTGTCGGTAATATGACAGTAGCCCAAAACGTATTCGTAAACTGCGAACCTGTCTATAAAGCTGGTTTCATAAATTGGAAGAAAATGAATAGTGAGGCAAAAGCTGCATTGGCTGAAGTAGGAGCTGATATTGATCCAGAAGAAATAGCAGGAAATCTCAGTGTTGGTATGCAGCAGATTGTTGAAATTGCCAAAGTTATAGCCAAGAAGGTAAGGATCCTTATCCTTGATGAACCAACAAGCGCATTGTCTGACAAGGAAGTCGATAGGCTTTTCCAGATTCTTGATGATCTTAGGAGAAAAGGAGTCTCTATTATATTCATAAGCCATAAGCTGAATGAGATTATAAGGATTTCTGATAAGGTCTCTGTGCTCAGGGATGGTATCAGGACTGGTACGTTACTGAGAGATGAGATGAATGAGCCAACCATAATCAAGATGATGGTCGGACGAGATCTTGGTAGACTATATCCTCCGCGTGCTTCCTCTCGGGATGGTGAAATTGTTCTTGAGTGCAAAGGATTGTCGTTGAGAAACAAGTTCAGCAATATAGACTTCTTCCTGAAGAAAGGCGAGATTCTCGGCGTCTTCGGACTTGTTGGTGCAGGACGGACTGAGGTTGCATTATCCGTATTCGGAGCTGACAATTTGGATTCGGGAAAGGTTTTGCTTAATGGGAAAAGCGTTTCATTCAAGAATCCTTCAGATGCGGTATCCCATGGGGTCTGCTATCTTTCTGAGGATAGAAAGGTAGCCGGACTGTTTGTCAATATGGAAGTTCGGGAAAATGTTGTATCTGCATGCCTTAAAACTGTATGCAACAAAGCTGATTTCCTCAATCAGGGAGCAATCGGAAAGATAACCCAGGACTATATAAATGAATTGGATGTACATCCATCAAACTGCAGTAGATTCAGAATCAGGAATCTTTCAGGAGGAAATCAGCAGAAAATTCTTTTTGCTAAATGGCTTGCTGCTAAACCGACTGTTCTCATAGTTGATGAACCTACACGAGGTGTAGATGTCGGTGCAAAATCAATGATTCACTCAATACTCAGGAATCTTGCTGAATCGGGAATGGCAATAATGATGATTTCATCAGAACTTCCAGAAATTCTTGGTGTTTCTGATCGAGTGATGGTTATGAGCGAAGGGCGGAAGACAGCTGATTTCGAAGCGGAAGGGCTTACGGAGGAAACAGTCATGAATGCAGTTTTCAATACAGATGGAGGCTTGAGATGAAAATCAACAACAGCAGGATGTCGGCAATTATAAGCCGGGTAAATCTGAATTATCTCACATTGCTTCTGATTATGATAATTCTTGTGGCTGTAATGAGTATGAGAGCCCCATACTTCCTTTCAGCTGCGAATTTCGCAGTGATGGTCGACACGTTCATAATGGAAGCTATCATGGCTCTTGGAATGACGCTTGTCATATTATCTGGAGGTATTGATCTTACAGTTACGGGAATCCTGCCTTTTTCATCGATAATGCTCGCCCTGCTTATGGGGAGTGGCATGTCATTTTTCCCCGCTGCAATCATTGTTGTCCTTGGATGTTCTTTGATCGGCTTTGTTACGAACCTTCTTCGTAAGACGCTGAATCTCCATCCTATGGTTGTTACGATGGCGATTGCTGCAATCCTGAAGGGATTGAATCTTACGATTACTGGCGGCTCAGCTATGTCTGATTTCCCCGATAGTTTTAAAGCAATGTCATCGATGACTGTCTTCGGGATGCCTCTCAGCTGGGCTGTTTATATAGTACTTGCCGCATTCTTTATTATTATGACGAAGTTCAACAGAAACTTCATAAAAGTATATTTTGTTGGAGGAAATCCCGAAGCGGCAAAACTTAGCGGTATAAAGATAGAACGTGTCTATATGATGGTCTATATGATTTCCGCAGCTCTTGCCGCTGTTGCTGGAATTCTTACAGCAATTACTTATAGTAGCGCAAGTTATTCATATGGCACTAATGCAGATATGAGAGTTATTACAACAGTTGCGATAGGTGGTACAAGCCTTACGCATGGAGGTAGTGGATCAATAGTTGGAACGATGCTGGGAACTCTTTTCATGGCGGTGATATATGATGCTTTCATCATGAGCGGGCTTTCAACATATTATCAGGATGTTATGACGGGCGTGTTCCTTATAGCGGCGGTTCTTCTTAGCGAATTCTTCAGATACCTGAAGGAAAAAGCAAGATAAAGCATATTTTCCAAAAGGAGGAAATTATATGATTAGGAAGTTATGGATAATACTTACAGTATTGATTGCCCTGTCTGTTCCGTTATTCGCTGGCGGAGCTGAAGAGAGTCAGACCGGGAATGGTGGTTCAACAGTAAAAGGTGATGAGCTTTATTCAATGGTCGTCTTTACAAAAGGAGCAGAATACTTCAACTGGTGTTATGCAGGAATGCGGGATGCTGCAGCCATTCTAGGAGATCATGTGAAGACTGAACTCCAGGGACCTGCTGAATGGGATGCATCGCTTGAAGCAAGGACACTTGAACAGGTTATTGTAAAGCAGCCGAAGGGTATCCTCGTTGCAGCTGCGGATGAGACGACCCTTAATTCATCAATTGGGAAGGCTCTTTCTCAGAATATTGCAGTAATTGGATTTGATAGTGATGCACCAGAAAGCGGCAGACTCAGCTATGTTGGTACTAATAATTATGATTTTGGGGCAGCTGCCGCTCAGTTCATTGTTGATCAGATAGGTGGTTCTGGGGATGTTGCTGTTGTAATAGTTCCTGGAAATATAGCGCAGGAAGAGCGTGCTGCTGGATTTAAGGACTGGATTAGCGAGAATGCTCCTGATGTTCGTGTGGTATCTGAACTTAATGATGAGGGTGATGTGGCGAAATCAGAAACTGTATGTGCTGCTCTCTTCCAAGCAAATCCAAATATAAAGGGTATATTCAGTACTCATGGATATGGTGCACCTGGAGCAGCAGCTGCTGCAAGGACCCTTGGTATTCTTGATGATGTAGTCATTGTCGGAAGTGATTACAGCTCAGCTGTCATCGAGCTACTCATTGCTGGTGATATCGAAGGATCTGTTGTAGATGATCCTTATCTCATAGGCTTTGAATCGATGATGCTCGCATATCAGGCTGCCCATCCAACATCTGTCCCATCGGCCAATCCTCCGTTTGGTCATGTTCCACCAATTATCTATGGAGGTTGTTCTGTGATTACTGGAGAAATTCTTTCTGATCCTGCAGTCCTTGCAAAGTATCAGAATCCTCCTGCAGTTTGATGTTTTCGCAGTTGATTGTATAATCTAGAATAAACGTGGTAGGGGAATACCGTGGATGTGATAGGCATTAAGGAAAATAACAAAAGGATAATAGCCGATGTCCTTAGATTTGCAGATTCCGGACTGACAAAAAAGGAGATTTCGGATAGTACGCATCTGAGTTTTGCTACAGTATCAAATCTATGTAATGAGATGCTTGATGCCGGTCTGTTGCTGGCTGCTAAGAAGTCCGAAATAGCAGTTGGCCGTAGTCCATATTCCCTATGCCTCAACTATAATAAGTACAGAACAGTCTGCATCAATGTGCAGATGCAGGCTGTCCTTGGTATTGGATTACTCAATCTTAGAAATGAAGTAATCAGTTACAAGACATATAATGTGAATGACTTGCTTTCCCCTGAAGCAGTGCTGAATGAAGCTAAGAAAAGGTTTGACGAAGATTTTTCTCAGTTTTGTATAGGATCTCAACTTATAGGTGTAGGGGTCGCGGTATCAGGTATATTCGATATTTTTTCCGAAACTCTGGTGAACTGCGCAGTACGTATGTATGAAGGGTGTCGTATAAAGGAAATTGTTGAGAGTGAGTTCCTTTTGCCCTCTTATGTTGATAATGAATCGAATTTGTGTGCTATAGGCATGCATCGACGAATATCGGATTGCAATGATTTGGTATATATACATATATCAGAAGGACTTGGCGTTGGAATAATATGTCAGAGTAATCTTCTTCGCGGAGCTCATGGCTATGGTGGCGAGGTTGCATATATTCCAATAGGTAATCCAGCAAAATACTGCTCCAAGAGCGATTCATATGGTTGCATTGAGAATGATATATCGATTATTGGCATAATTTCTGAATTCAGAAAATCAGCTACCCCTTATGGAGATAAACTGAAATTCTGGCAAGAATTTGTTAAAGCTTTAAAATCAGGCGATAGTGATGCTACGTCAATAAGCACTAATGTTGGATGTTTAATTGGAGAACTCTGTGCCATATTGATAAATATATTCGATACAGAGCGTGTTATAATCGGAGGAGAAATCTCTCAGATAAGCACATATATAAATGAGCATGTCCTTTCTGTAATTAACAGGAAATGTCATCTATATGGGAAAAGGGATATTTCGATAGGTTATGATTTCCAGAGTGAAAAAACCATAAATGAAGGACTTTCAGAAATTATTTACGAAAAGCTCTGTATAAGTTCTTTGTGAATCTGTTAAATTTATGAAATTTAGTTACAAAAGTACGATGTATTCTTGTTTTATTGCTTACATCGTCCAGGCAATACCTATTAATTTTGTACCTCTTCTGTTTATGACTTTTCAGGATAGCTTTCAGTTACCTCTATCAAGCATAACATCTCTAATAACATTAAATTTTATGGTACAGCTTCTAGTTGATTTGCTGTCAGCAGGTTTTATAGACAAAATAGGATATAGAGCCTCGATGATTATTGCACATTTATGCTCTCTGATTGGTTTGATTTCCCTAGCTATTCTTCCTTATGCATTTACTAGACCATTTATAGGTCTTTTTATATCAGTATTGATTTATGCCACAGGTGGAGGTCTGATAGAAGTCCTTGTCAGCCCGATGATAGAAGCATGTCCTACAGATAATAAGGAGAAGGCAATGAGTCTTCTCCATTCTTTCTACTGTTGGGGACAAATGCTGGTAATTCTCTTTTCTACAATATTTTTTGCTTTATTTGGTATAAGCAACTGGAGAATTCTTTCTATTCTTTGGTCGATTTTGCCAGCTATGAACATACTATTTCTTACAAAAGTTCCTGTTTTTTCTCTTTATGCAGAAGGAGAAAAAGGACTTTCCTTTGATGCTTTATGCTCAAATAAAATATTCTGGATTTTTATTTTGGTGATTATGTGTGCCGGAGCTTGTGAACATTCAGTAAGTCAGTGGGCTTCTACTTTTGTAGAACAAGAACTCAATATAGATAAGTCGTTCGGTGATCTTGTAGGACCGATGGCTTTTGCAATTTTCATGGGGACATCAAGGACAATGTATGGAAAGTTCGGAGACAGACTTAATCTTTCTTATTTTATGAAATTCAGTTGCATATTGTGCATTGCCTCATACTGTTGTTTAGCTTTTGTTCCTTCTCCTTACATATGTATATTAGGATGTGCTATATGTGGATTTTCTGTAGGTATACTTTGGCCTGGTTCTTTCAGTAGAGCTTCTGCTGTAATCAAAAGCGGTGGTACATTGATGTTTGCATTGTTTGCTCTTGCGGGGGATCTTGGATGTTCCGTAGGCCCCTCTATTGTAGGTTTTGTTTCAAGCCATTTTAATAACAATTTAAGGGTCGGCTTCATGATAGCCTTGATCTTTCCTTTTATCCTTCTGCTTGGTTTGCTTTTAATAGAGAAAACATCAAAAGAGTAGTACGCAATAGAGGAACAGAAAATAATGAGAAAGTTTTTACCGTAATACTGAGGATTTTTATTCACTAACTGTAATTAGTATCCATATTAATTTTGGTTTATTTGTTGAATCATTCATCTTTCTAATGCAATCAGCTGTCAGAAAATGCACTTCAGCGCGTATATCTTATAGGAGTCATCAGAAGACCCCTAAGGAGGCTATATGGATTCAGCCAACAGCAGGACAAGGAAAGCGCTGGAAGAGATGTGCCTTATGGATGATGCCCTCTTCTCCAAGTGCTTCGATGGCGACAGGAAGTGCTCATCCCTCATGCTCAGGATTATCCTCGGCAGGAATGACCTTGATGTCACTGAGGCAAGGACACAGAGATGGATACAGAACATAGAGAACCACTCCGTCAAGCTGGACATAGCCGCAAAGGACAGCAAAGGGAAGCTGTACAACATAGAGATGCAGAAGGCATCTGGCAGGTCCCTGAGAAAGAGGGCAAGATACTACAGCGCCATGATAGATACAAAAGCGCTGAGGAAGGCACATGGCTATGGCAGGCTTCCTGAGTCTTACGTCATATTCATAACGCGGAAGGACATGTTCAGGAAGGGACAGGCCATATACAAGATAGAGCGGCGTATTGAGGGCTCATGGAAGGAATATGGCGATGGCACGCATATAATCCATGTATGCGCAGTGAATGCAGATGAGGATACGGCCCTTGGGCATCTTGTGCATGACCTTTTATGTACAGATCCGGAAGACATATATTACAATGAGCTCAGGGAAAAGGTGAGCTATTACAAGAACGATGAGGAGGGGATTATAGA
>CALXLA010000027.1 GCA_944389075.1 uncultured Spirochaetaceae bacterium | reverse complement strand
ACCTTGAGGTCATCCCTTCCAAGGATTATCCTGAGCATGAGATCCACGCATTCAGGATTCTCGCTGAAGCACTTCGTGAAGAACAGATTATCAGTCAGCTTCATGCCACTGATGATCCTCATCCTCTCCGTTTCTGTAAGGAACTTTGCCATAAGCACTCCTTTGGGAGCTGACATCAGCTCCTGTATTCCATACGCGCTGAAGTGCTGTTTCTGACAGTGAGATTAGAGAATATGCACCTGCTGATGATATACTAAAGAACAATTTACATAGCAGATAAATCCATCATATAAAAAGATATAAAGATTAAGAAAAAATAATAAACAATGATCATCATAAAACGTCCGCTACATCTCTGCAGCGGACTAGATTCAATTATCTGAAGGCCCATATCAGGGTACTTCACATATTCTCGGCCCTGCCCCTTTCAGCCCAGGACAGGTCTCCTGCCTTATACCTTCTGAGATATTCTCTGACTGTATAGGCATTGAGTCCGGATTCTTTAGCTGTCTTTTTATATCCGAACCCTTGATCAAAAAGCTCAAGGCATTCTCTTCTCTTCACGTTAGCAATCCTTGGCTTTATGACTGTTGAGGAAGTCTTCTCTTCCATTGGAAAACCTCCTTAAAGTAGGGCATGGATTCCCATGCCCAATAAAATTTAATCAGCCCTCAGTTGGCTGGCTCGATTTTAGTAGCTGTCGTTGGTGTTACGCCATCAACGAAATACCAAATCTGAGTTTTCTTACTTGGTTCATTTGGCTCATATTCTGTTGCACTGAGGTTTCCAAGACCGGAAATTGAGCCATCTTCTGCAGTCTCAAGATAAACAGCTGGAACTGTTGTGCTTGTGATTCCGAATCTCGTATTTCCATCAATTGAAAGAGCAGACTCGCGGAGAGAATCATTACCATCAGATGCATCAAGTCCGATTCCTCCGAATGGTGTATTTACAAATGCAATATTGTCATTTACATTGACTTTTGAGCTATTAACCTGAATACCAATCTGGACATCTTCTACTTTCACGTTAGAAAGTGTTACACCTGTTGCGTTGAATACCTTGATTCCCCAGACACCATCAACCCAGCTCTCAGGGCTTGCGTCATTAGAGTCATCACCACCATTAACTGTAAGATTCCTGAGTGTAACACTATTTGCACTTACAAGAACAACTGCATTTGTTGTCGCTGTAGTGCCTTTCAATGACGATGTATCACGTGTGATTCCGAAAAGTCCCTGTCCATCAAGGACAAAGCCCTCTTTTGCGATAGTAAGCTGTTCTGTGACAGTGATATCATCGCCAAGATACCATTCGCCACCCTGCTCAAGAGCAGCTGTCAAGTCCTCATTGTCCATGATGATTCTGTCTTCAGGAATTCCAGCTGGCTGACAAGCTGTGAATGCAAAAAGCATCATTGCGGAAAGTGCAATAACAAGAAGCTTTTTCATAGTTCAAAATCCTCCTAAGAATATCTATGCTTCAATCCTACCCCCCCCCGTTGAGTTTTGTCAATATTTTTCTGTATTATTCACCCCTTACATGAAAATCATGGATATCGTCTGTCAATTAGGTGGTATGAAAAGCCTTGTCTTGGATAAATCATGAGGATTATGCAGATAATAAAAACGCCTGATGCATCACAAGACACACCAGACGCCCCCCCTTAGCAGAATGAGCTGTAGCTCTGCTTTAATCAATTGAAAATGGACTCGATTTCCTTGCTGTAGAGCTTCATTATTTCAGATCGCTTGATCTCCTGCTTCGCACTCAGTTCACGGCCAACCTGGAACTGATTGTCTGTTATCGCGAAGCGCGAGATCTGCTCAAAGGCCTTGAAACCTCGCTCTGTGTTGACGTATTTTACGATTTCCTTGTTGATAAGCGCTTTGACATCATCAAGCTCAGCAAGTCCGGTCCTGCTTACATAAGGTATGTTATTTGCTTTCAGATAAAGCTCCGTGTTCTTCTCATTTATGGAAATCAGGGCACCAAGATGCTTCTTGTCCTGTCCGATAACCACGGCTGTCTCTATATACTCGCTTTCCATCAGAGCCTTCTCAATAGGAACAGGCTCAACATTCTCGCCACCGGAAAGGACTATCGTATCCTTCACTCTGCCGACAATCGAGAAATCACCATGGATATCAAGGACCGCAAGATCTCCGCTGTGAAGGAATCCTTCCTCATCGATGATCTCATCTGTCCGGGCCTTGTCATTATAATAGCCCTTCATGACCTGAGGTCCTCTTATGAGAAGCTCTCCTTTCTCACCAGGTCCCAATGTCCTGCCTTCCTTGTCAACGACCTTGAGCTCTGTGCCTTCAAATTTATGCATGATGCCATTGACAGGATGCTTATAGCTTGTCACACCTACGACAGGTCCCGTTTCCGTAAGGCCATAGCCATTCAGGATCCTGATGCCGATTGCCTCAAAGAACTCAGTCGCATCCTTGGATATAGAACCACCGCCGCTTACACCTCCGACAAACGAGGTGCCGAACTTCGACTTGATCTGTGAGAACGCAGCTTTGTCGCCTATCTTGTATATGCCTTTCGAAATGATATAAGGGATATATGATACAACACGCATCGGCAGGCGGAATGTCTTTCCATACTTGGGGATCCTGTCCTTCACTATGCTCTCAAGCCTGCGATAGCGCTTTGCCATCGAGAGGAAGAAACTGAAGGCTCTTGCCTCTGCAGGGCTTTTCCCTTTGAGCGTCTGATAGACACCGCTTTTGACTGTCTCCCATATCCTTGGCACAGATGGGAGGATCTCTGGATTGATTCTCTGGATATCAGTCATGAGGATTTTGCCAATAGGCTTTGAATATGCAATTGCATTGGTTTCATAAAGGGCCGCATACTGGAGTATCCGCTCAAACGCATGCCATACAGGAAGGACGGAAAGCCACTTCCAGCCAGGCTTGAAGTCTATGATCTTATCAATCTCCCCAAGCTGATACAGCATGCTGCCATGGGAGATCATCACGCCCTTTGGCAGTCCTGTCGTGCCGGATGTGAATATAACTGTGGCAATATCATCGGAGGAGCCATAATCTGTCCAGTCATGATCCGATACTGAGGCAAGTGCTCTGCCTTTCTCAAGGAGGCTTGAATAATGAACAACTTCAATATCTTCCTGTTCCGGAATCTTTCCTTCGATAAGAATAATCTTCTTAAGCTTTGAGAGGGACTTCCTGATGCCAAGGATTTTATCAAGCTGCTCATTATTCTCGGCAAACACGATCTCTGCATCTGTCGTCTTCAGGATGTGCTCAACCTCATATGGCATGGCATCCCTTCCACGCGGGACATCAGCTGCGCCAAGGGAAAGAATCGCGAGATCCGATGCAAGCCACTCAGGTCTGTTATCAGATATGATTCCGACCTTATCGCCACGCCTGATGCCGAATTCTCTCAGTGCAAGCGCAAGCGACCTCACCCTTTCCTGGAGTTCCTTATATGAAATAGGATAGAAAAGACCTTTCTCATCCTTACCATATTGCGCAATGGCATCCGGCGATGCCTGGACTCTCTTGTCGAACATCTCAACAAGCGTGCTGTACATATCCACCCTCTTTTATTTTACATTTTTATTGTTTTTGTCAAAAACACGATATCGAAGAAAAATTTATCAGTCAAGCATCAAAAAATGGTTAGCAAACGCTAACTCAATGTGCTATACTCCTATTGTCAAAGGGCCGGAGTCCTTCCTTCTCTCCCTCCGGTCCTTTTGATTGATATCATGGGTTAGCAATGACTAACCCAAGGAGGAAAGATGTCTCTTACCGATCTTCTTGTATTGCATTCCGCACCAACCCTTGCAGGACTGAAAAGCGCGTCTCTTCTATCTCTGCAACCTCTGACTGAAAGAACAGCATTCCCAAGAAAGGCCCTCGAGGAGAAAGGACTCTTCATCTGGCCACTTAAGAACATCTCATCTTCCACACTGCTTCTTGTCTACAGACCAAGAAGCCTTGAGGAAATATTGTCATCCCAGGAAGCCGTCTCGATACTCTCACCGCTTGGCTATGATTGCAGCTGCCTTAAAAGCTGTCTTACCAGGCTCAGGGAACGATTCATGACAGAATCCTTCCCGCATGAGGTCGGGATCTTCCTGGGATACCCTCTTGGCGATGTAAGAGGGTTCATCGAGAACAAGGGCCGCAACTTCAGATTCAGCGGCTTATGGAAAGTCTATGACAATGAGGATTCTGCGAGGAAACTTCTTGATAAGTGGACGAAATGCAGGGCAGTCTACTGGGCTGCATACAGCAATGGAACAGCAATTGAAAAGCTGTGCATCACAGCTTGAGGAGGAAATATATGAAAGCTGCACTGGTTTACTACTCTGGTACAGGCAACACAGAAGCAATGGCCGATATCGTCAAGGCTGAACTCGGCAAGAAGGCAGAGGTATCTGTCATCGATCCATCGGCATTCGGCCCTGACGATGTATCCAGCTACGACGCAATAGCCTTCGGCTGTCCTGCCATGGGTGCCGAAGTCCTGGAAGAAGACGTATTCGAACCGATGTTCGCATCAGTAGAAGGGAGTCTATCCGGAAAGAGGATCATCCTGTTCGGCTCCTACGGATGGGGCGATGGCGAATGGATGCGCAACTGGCAGGAAAGATGCGAGAACGCAGGCGCAGTGCTGACACATGAGCCTGTGATCTGCCAGGAAGCTCCCGACGCAGAGACAGAAGATGCACTTAAGGAAGCAGCTCAGAGCCTTGCGTGATCTCCCCGGGGACTTCTCTCCGGGGAAGTCCCCTCTTCAGGCTGTAAGTTCCTTCAGAATTGAACGGAATCCATTAACGGCCTTCACAAGCTGATCAATCTCTATATACTCATCCCTCACATGGGCAAGCGACTCAAGCGATGGCCCGTATCCTATGGTCGGGATACCAGCCTCTCCTGCATAATGGCTTCCGTTTGTGCAGAATGAGAAATGTGAAATCGGCGCATCGATTCCAGCCTTCTCAAGACCTTTGATAGCCTTCCTGACAAATGGATCGTCAAGCGATGTGACCCATGCAGGGAAATAACGCTCAGCCTCTATCTTTTCACCTGTATAGCAATCAGCAGAGCCTTTTGCTATATACGCCCTTGCTTTTATGGCCGGATTCCTTTTCTGTGCCTTCGTTATCGCATCATTGACCTGAGACAGGATATCTTCCTTTGTCTCTCCGACAAGCGTACGTCTGTCAAATGTCGCGCGGCAGAGAGCCGGAACCACAGAAGCACCGGGATATGGATAGCTGATGATATCGGTAAGCTCAAGTATGCCCTTGCCCAGAACCGGATGCTCTGTAGGCACAAGTTTCCTTATCTCAGTAATGACTTCAAGCATCGAATAGACAGCATTCAGGCCTTTTTCAGGATTCGATGAATGACAGCTTATGCCTTCTGTCTCGACAACGATTTCTGCCCTGCCTCTCTGTCCGATCTTCACAGTTGTCGATGTCGCTTCACCTATGATCACGAAATCAGGATGGACAAGCTTCGTTATCTCACGGCTTGATACTCCTTCAAAGCATTCCTCATGAACAGTGCATGAAATATAGATATCGCCGGCAAAATCATGATCGGAGAAAGAAGATGCGGCATAAATCATAGCTGCGACACTGCCTTTCATATCGGAAGTTCCCCTTCCATAGATTTTCCCGTCTGCCATCTCAGCCCCGAAAGGATCATGTGCCCACTCGCTGCTGTCGATTACATCAACAGTATCTATATGACCATCCATTAGAATCGTCGGACCAGGCTTATTTCCATGAATGCAGCCAAGAATGCTTCCATAGCGTACACGCTGCACTTCATCAAACCCAAAGGACAGCATCTTGTCGTGAAGGAAGTCTGCCACAGAACCTTCCTGTCCTGAATAGCTTGGGATGCGTATCACATCCTGGACAAATGAAACAAGCTCATCTCTATCTATCATGATGTAAGGATATCACAACATACGGAAACAGCAGCAATAAGCGACACAGGCAATCATATGCACTTTGCAGGATGTTCTCCTGCAAGTAGAATGGAATCAAGGAGAAAACCAATGAAGAAGAAAATCTTGATCCTGGCACTGGTATTCTGCTCAGCATTCGCAGCCTCAGCTGCTGACAATCAGATCGGCGTATCTGTATCGCCTCAGTGGATGTGGGCGGGAGATGCGAACGACATGACTCTTCTAATTACTGTTGATGGTGCGAACTATATCGGATCGGACGGTTCAGGAATAGAATACGGAATCGGAACTGAACTTGAATTCCTGCAAGGAAAGACTATTGCAGGCGTTGCCGCAAGAATCGGCTATGGCTACAGGATGGAATTCAATCCGCTTCTTGGGCTTACTATAGGAGTCGGCATAAATGGAACATATGTGCCTTCCGTGCTTGAGGCCCTTTCTGAATTCTATATCGGAATGTATGGCAGAATCGCGGTTGACTTCACGTTCCTCGACGCATTGAGGCTCAATGTGGGAGTCGGCCTTGGTGGTCCTTTCTTCGGAACATTCACTTATGAAGGCGATACATACGCAGGATTCATGACAGGCTTCTACATAGCGCCATACCTTGGCGTGTCATACGCATACTGAAGAGAATCTGGCAGCCTTGAACTGGCTGCCTTTTCTTTGCCTGA
Organism: uncultured Spirochaetaceae bacterium; assembly: GCA_944389075.1. Classification (GTDB taxonomy): domain Bacteria; phylum Spirochaetota; class Spirochaetia; order Sphaerochaetales; family Sphaerochaetaceae; genus Ornithospirochaeta. The sequence goes on along the minus strand of CALXLA010000027.1, from coordinate 58,583 downwards.
TGTGCAGAATATATGGAGATGAGGGAATCAAACCTTGACCGCAGAAGATAATACTGCCAATATTAAAGTTAGTTTTCACTCGCATCACTGGATGCAAAGGATGATAAATGGACGAAGGCCCTGGCAGTAGAGCCATATTGAATGACGAAGATCCTGACCCATACTTATCAGGATGCTTCCGCCTTAATCTCCGGCTCTGAATGTTCTCTGGAAGAAAACTCAGGAAGATAAAGGAGAATTAAGGTGACTATAATACAGCAGCTTCTGCTGCAGATAATACTTATATTATTGAATGCGTTTTTCGCGGCGACAGAGATTGCCGTGATATCACTAAGCAGGACAAAACTCGAAAAGCTATCGGAAGAAGGTGACAAGGCAGCTTCGAAGCTGATGAGGCTCACTGAGAATCAGTCCGCATTCCTCTCGACAATACAGATAGGCATCACCCTGGCGGGATTCCTTGGCTCTGCGTTTGCAGCAGACAATATCTCAGTATATCTTGTGCCTGTCTTCAGAAGCTGGGGACTGCCGCTTTCGGATGCTACACTCGGGACGATCGCAATTGTCATAACGACAATCATCATCTCGTTCTTCACGCTCATCTTCGGTGAGCTTGTGCCAAAGAGGATTGCACAGCAGAAGTCCTATCAGGTCGCTAAGTTCGCCTGTGGGACGATCATCGTGCTTGCGAAGATCATGCGACCCGCGATCTGGCTTCTTACAGCATGCACATCGCTTGTCCTCAGGCTGCTGAGGATGGAAGACAAGAGCGGCAATGAGGAAGTCACGGAAGACGATATCCGCATGATGGTCGATGCTGGCGGCAAATCAGGATCCATCGAAGAGGATGAGAAGGAATGGATACAGAATGTATTCGAGTTCAATGACACATCGATTACTGAAATCATGACAAGGGAATCAGATGTCGTTGCGTTCCAGATCGATACTCCTGAATATGAAATCCTCGACAAGATAAAGGAAACTGGACTTTCCCGCTTCCCGGTATATGGCGAGAACATAAACGATATAAAGGGAATACTCAACGCGCGTGATTTCCTCATCAACCGCAATGAAGGTGAGAGAAAGCGCATAAAGGATCTTCTCAGACCGCCATACATGGTTCCGGAATCGATACATGCAGACAAGCTCTTCCAGAACATGCAGGCCAAGAAGACGCATCTCGCAATCGTTGTCGATGAATATGGACAGACTATAGGCATAATCACGATGGAAGACCTTATAGAGGAAATTGTCGGCAACATCTATGATGAGTTCGATCCGGCTGAGGAAGCAGAGATACAGAAAATCGATGACAATACATGGGAAGTCTCCGGCTCTCTCCTTCTGTCCGACTTTTCAGAGGAAACAGGAATAGAGATCGAGGAGAACGAGGATTATGACACTATAGGAGGCATGGTCCTATCCACGCTTGAGCAGATTCCTGAGGACGGCACAGAGCTGGATGTGAAGATAAACGGCCTCGATATCCATGTGACGAAGATAGAGAACCGCAGGATAGAAAGTGCCATCATCACTCGTCTTTCCGAAGAAGAAACCACTGCAGAGGACGCGGACAAAGCTGAATAACTACTCCACCATCTGCAGTACAAGCCCTCTGATCAGGAATCGGAGGGTCTTTTCTTTCCCATCGAGCCTGTCGGCGGAAAGAAGCAGATACATCAATGCTTTATAGCCTTCTGAGAAAGCCGCGATATCATTCTCGTCCTCTATATAGAAGAACGAGAACAGATGCTTTATGGCTTCTGAGAATGTCTTCTCAAGCTCAATGTTCTCAGCCTCGCCGTATTTCCGGAACACAAGATCAAGCTCGGCTCCATCAAGGAAACGGAAAAGGCCTTCATCGTACACGCGCATCAGGATCCTGTAGAAAACATCAGTAAGGGATGTGACGATGTGATTCTCATCAAGCTCCTGGAGAAGCGAGAGATACATTGGTTCTATGTCATTTATGAATGTATGTATCACATCATAGAAAAGCGCTTCCTTATGAGGATAGAAAAGATAGAACGTCCCTTTCGGGATATCAGCCCTATGCACCAGCTCATCGACTGTGGTACGTCTTACGCCATAGATCCTGAGGCATTCGCAGGCTTCCCTTCTCAATGTCTTCCTTATGTTTTCCTTCTCCTGCTCGCTGTATTTCTTCGGCATACAGCTATTTTGACTAATATAGTATATTTAGTCAACAAACCGGGGTTTTCAGGGATTTTTGCATCAAAAAGCGCTCCTCGGGAAGCATTTTTTCCTTTACGGCACCGATTCGTGGCTTTAGCATTGAATTATCAATTCGAAAAAGGAGCAATTGAATGGCTGCAGTTGTACTTAAGAATATCTGCAAGATCTACGATGGCGGCGTAAAGGCTGTTGATAACGTCAACATCGACATCGAAGATCAGGAATTCGTTGTTCTCGTCGGCCCTTCAGGCTGTGGAAAGTCCACAACACTGAGAATGATTGCTGGCCTCGAGGATATCTCCTCTGGCGAGCTCTACATTGATGGAAAGCTGGTGAATGACGTTCCTCCTAAGGACAGGGATATAGCAATGGTATTCCAGAACTATGCTCTGTACCCGCACATGACCGTATATGACAACATGGCATTCGGTCTCAAGATCAGGAAGTTCCCGAAGGATGAAATCGATCAGCGCGTCAAGGAAGCTGCAAAGATCCTCGACATCGAGTCACTCCTCGAGAGAAAGCCGAAGGCACTTTCCGGTGGTCAGAGACAGCGTGTTGCTGTAGGAAGAGCTATCGTCAGAAAGCCAAAGGTCTTCCTCTTCGACGAGCCTCTCTCGAACCTCGACGCAAAGCTCAGAGTCCAGATGAGAGCTGAGATCTCAGGTCTCCACAACAGACTCAAGGCAACAATGATCTACGTTACTCACGACCAGGTTGAGGCTCTCACAATGGCTGACAAGATCGTTGTCATGAAGCTTGGTGTCATCCAGCAGATCGGCGGACCTATGGAACTCTACAATGAGCCAGACAACAAGTTTGTCGCAGGCTTCATTGGATCACCTCCGATGAACTTCCTCGTCGTCAACATCAAGAAGGAAGGCGACAAGGTATATGCTGATGAGGGAACATTCCGCCTTGAGGTAACTCCTGCCCAGGCAAAGGTCCTCCAGCCATATATCGGCAAGGATGTCACATTCGGAATCAGGCCAGAAGACGTCGAGTTCTCTCACACACCGATTGATGGCAAGACAATCAACGGACATGTATCTGTTGTTGAGCCTCTTGGTTCCGAGACACAGGTCTATGTATCAACATCCAAGGCAAAGGTCGTCGGAAAGATCGATCCGACAGTCATCCCTGCGCCAGATGAGAAGGTTGCTCTTATCGCCAACATGGAGAAGGCTAAGTTCTTCGACCTTGAGACTGAGAAGACAATCCGCTGATGCTAAGCATTGCTTCCCTCCTCTCCGGGAGGGAAGTTTTCTCATGATATGACAAATCTGATTATCTACATGATTGCGATGGCAATCACCCCGGGACCGAATACGCTGCTATCCATGGCAAATGCAGCCTCCTGCGGACTTCGGAAAGGCATCAGGCTGAATTGGGGGATGCTTGTAGGCATAACAGCAGTTACCGCAATCTCATTCATTGCATCAAAGGCCCTGTACGCGATAATCCCTTCTGCGGAAATCGTGCTTAAGATAATAGGTGCCGCATATCTTGTCTATCTTGCTCTGAAGATGCTTTCAAGGAAGGATACCGGCAAAAGCGGAGAAGGATGCACATTCATCGAAGGGATGATGCTGCAGCTTGTCAATGTAAAGGTATATCTTCTTGCGCTTACAGCAATCTCGACATATATAATACCGATGACGGACAGCATGGCAGAACAAGTGCTTATCTCAGCACTCATTCCTATAATCTGCTTCCTCTCGGGACTTGTATGGGCAGTAGGTGGTGCAATGCTCTCCAAGCTTTTCCAGCACCACATGAGGGCTATGAACATGATTTTCGCCCTCTCGCTCATCTACTGCGCCGTAAGATTATTTGTCTGATCTGAAAACAGCATCATATACTGCTTTCAATGCAGCCTTTGCATCCTTTTCCCAGATTCCGATCAGAACTGAGGCATCTGATGCGCCGGCATTCACGGAAGTGACATCGATCCCTGCCTTGCAGAGAGCCTGCAGGGCCTTCACACAAGGGCCTCCCTCTATATCCATATTGCCGCCGACTATCCCAAGGATCGCATGACCATGATCCGCCTTGCATTCATCAAGGGAGAATTCCTTCTTCAGTCTTTCGCACATTGCTGCTGTGACGCTGTCGCTTGCCATCCTGGACTCATAGAACCAGACGATTGTATCTATTCCATAGAGTGAATAGCATGGCCTGATGCCGAACACATGAAGCATTGTGAGAAGAGCATGCCTCATGCCGTGCTTCTTGAACATCATCAGCTTTCTGACCTGAAGGCGCGAAAGGGACGTACGCACAGAGACGCCTGCGGCCCCTTCCCTGCTGCTCTCAGGGACGATCATCGTACCAGGATCCTCAGGTCTGTTGGTATTCTTTATATTGATAGGTATGCCTGATGCATAAATAGGCGCTATGGCTTCTTCATGGAAAACAGAAGCTCCGACATCGGAAAGCTCCCTGACTTCCTTGTATGAGAGCTCAGGAATCGCTTCCGCGTATTTCACAACCCTAGGATCTGCCCTGTAGATACCAGAGACATCGGTCCAGTTCTCATAAAGGGATGCGCCTACAGAGCGTGCGATTATAGCACCGGTGATATCAGAACCACCGCGCGTGAAAGTCTTCAGCACTCCCTGCTCCGTCTCTCCATAGAAACCCGGAATGACATATTTCTTGCCAGGCTCAAGCCTCTCACGTACCCGCTGGTATGTCACATCATTGACAGTGGAGTCCTGATTTATGACGATCACATCCGCGGAATCTATGAATTCCCATCCAAGATACTGACTGATGATCCATGCGGAAAGATACTCGCCTCTTGAAGCTGCAAAATCAGCACCTTTTCCAGCATCCAGCTGATACCTGATCTCATCAAGCTTCTCTGATACAGCCTCCGCATCAAGCTTGAGATTCCTTGCGATCTCAACGAATCTTTTCGCAATCTCTGCAAAGACAAGCCTGCAAGTCTGCCCCTTCTGCACGAGAGAGTTGCACTTATAAAGCATATCCGTGATTTTCTCATCGTCACTGCTTCTCTTGCCAGGAGCCGACACAACCGCGATTGTGCGTTCTGGATCCGATTCAAGGATTGCTTTGACCTTCTTTATCTGAGCTGCATCCGCAACACTGCTTCCGCCGAATTTGCAAACTATCATAGGCTGCCTCCACTGAAAGATTTTATTGCCAAAGGGCAAATTTTATCAATAATTATGGCAAACGCTTCATCGATTTGGACAAATTATTTTACTGCAAATACTTATTTAAAAATGAAATATAATTCCGGAACTGTTGCATTATTCATCTGATTCCTATATATCCATAACATATGGAAAACAAGCAGAACATAATGGGATATGAACCAATAGGCAGGCTAGTAATAAAGCTTTCCCTGCCGCTGATGCTGTCCATGCTTATTCAGGCTCTATATAACATTGTCGACAGCATCTTCGTTTCAAGAGTCTCGGAGACAGCCCTTACTGCTGTCTCGCTTGCATTCCCGCTGCAGAACCTGATCATCGCATTTGGAGTCGGCACGGCAGTAGGCGTGAACTCGCTTCTGGCGAGGAAACTTGGCGAGAAGGATATCGAGAGCGCGGAGAAATGCGCGGACAATGGCATATTCCTCGCACTTGCCACATGGGCGGTATTTGCCATGGCCGGTCTTTTCCTCGCAAAGCCAATGCTCTCAATGTTCACGGATGATGAAGAGCTTCTTTCCCTTTCCACTATATATGCCCAGATCTGCATGGTCTTCTCATTCGGAGTCTTCGTCGATATAACATGCGAGAGGATAATGCAGGCAACCGGTGACTCATTCCATCCCATGGTTGTCCAGATGTCCGGGGCAATAACGAACATAATACTTGATCCGGTCTTCATCTTCACGTTCAGGATGGGAGTTGCGGGAGCTGCAATAGCTACAGTGATAGGACAGATCGTCAGCATGATGCTTGCAATCTATTTCGTAAGGAAGAACAAGTTCATAAAGCTCAGCATCTCGCCGAGGAAATTCAGGCCGGATGGAAAGATAATAGCGGAATGCTATAAAGTGGGCGTCCCGACAATCATCATGAACAGCGTAAGCACGATAATGGTATCAGGACTCAACTCGATACTGATATCATTCAGCACGACAGCCGTATCCGTACTTGGCGTCTACTTCAAGCTCCAGTCATTTGCATTCATGCCCGTATTCGGACTTCAGGCTGGAACGATCCCGATCATTGCATTCAACTATGGCGCGAAGAACAAGAAGAGGATGACGAAGACAATAAAGGTGGGATGCGCGATAGCTCTTGCTATCCTCGCGACAGGCCTTGCGATCTTCCAGCTCATCCCTGATGTCCTCCTCGGCTTCTTCGCTGCAAGCGATGAGATGCTTGAGATCGGAATCCCCGCGCTCAGGATTGTCTCGCTCTGCTTCATTCCTGCCGCGATATCCATTGCCCTCACAGCATCCTTCCAGGCTACTGGAGTCGGCTGGGCCGCCATGGTCGTATCGATTGTAAGGCAGCTGGCATTCCTTCTTCCTATTGCATACCTGCTCTCGCTCAGGGGAGTGCTGAACGATGTCTGGCTCGCATTCTTCCTTGCAGATATCGTTGGCCTGACGCTTTCCGTGATATTCTACATCTATGTATACAAGACAAAAATAAAACCAATCGGAGAATGACTGAAGCCGGGCAGAAATGTCCGGCTTTTGCATGTTTATGCATTATTTTGATAAGCAAATTGACATAGTTATGCAAAAACTCTACTCTGTCGGTAACATAGAGGTTTGATTATGAAAAAATATGCAATTATTGCTCTTGCTATCCTCGTTGTACCTGCGATGCTCTTCGCAGGCGGTGCATCAGAAGCCGAGAAGACAGAATATGTATTCGCGACTGACGCGACATGGCCACCATTCGAATATATCGATGAAGATGGGAACCTTACAGGCTTTGAAGTAGAGCTTGTTCCGATGATCGGCGAAGCTGTCGGAAAGACATTCGTAGTCGAGAACATCCCATGGGACACAATCTTCGCAGGCCTCAGGAACGGACAGTATGATGCTGTTGCTTCTGGCGTGACAGTCACAGAGGAAAGAAAGGCTACAATAGATTTCTCAACACCTATCAACCAGCAGGGACAGGTCCTCATCATTGATTCTTCAAGAGCTGATGAGATCACATCGATCGATGTACTTGCAGAAGGCGCAAGAATCGGTGTCCAGATCGGAACCACAGGTGATTTCGCACTTGAGTCATATCCTGTCGAAATCAGAAGATATGATGATATCGGACTTGCGATCGAGGATCTCCTCAATGGTAACCTCGATGGCGCTGTCTGCGATTCCCTCATCGCTGGCGACTTCGTCCTCCAGAACGAGAACTACAAGGACCGCCTGACTATCGCCGGAGAGCCATTCACATCGGAAGATATAGCAATCGGCGTACAGAAGGGCAACACAGAGCTTCTTGACATGATCAATGAAGGTCTGCAGATCCTCATGGAAAATGGCGAGTTCGATGCACTCAAGGCAAAGTGGGGTATAATCTAAGCCCCTATTGATTCGTGTGGGCTCTCCGCAAAGGGGAGCCTATTTTGCAGTCTGCAGGAAAATCTATGAACGACAACAATACTATCGAAGAGAAAATCCGCAAGGAAAAACTGAAAGAGACAACCGTAAGCATCGATCCGCATGCGGCAAAGCCGGGCCCTGCCACGATACAGATGACAGATGGCGTGCTGATACCGAAGAAAGGCGAAAAGCATATATTCACATCCTGGAGACTGACTTTCTTCGGCGCCCTGGCCCTTTCCGCTATTCTTCTCATATTCTTCCCGGATCCATACAGGCAGATATTCACAACATGTCTCCGTGGCCTTCCTGTCACATTCGAAGTGACTATCTTCTCAATCATCGGTGCCGTGATAATCGGTACTTTCACAGGACTTGGATCTGTTTCGAAGAAGAGATGGCTGAATATGATCTGCGGAATCTACGTAGAGCTGATCCGCGGCATTCCTCTCCTTGTCCAGCTCATATTCATCTACTACGCTGTAGGCAGATTCTTCCATGTAGAAGGTCTGATTGCCGCGATCTTCTCTCTTTCCATATGTTTCGGCGCATACATGGGAGAGATTGTCAGGGCTGGAATCCAGGCAATCCCGAAAGGACAGATGGAAGCTGCGATTGCCCTTGGTCTCTCAAGAAGCCAGGCATTCAGATACATAATCCTGCCGCAGACCATCAAGGTGATTCTTCCTGCTATCGGAAATGAGTTCATCTCGATGCTCAAGGATTCATCGCTTGTTTCCGTTCTCTCACTTGAGGATATACTGCGCTGCGGAAGGATGTATATCTCAAGAACATTCCTTTCGCTTGAGACAATGCTCGTCGTCGCGCTCATCTATCTTATAATAACGCTTGTGCTTTCACGCCTTGTAGGCATACTTGAGGAGAGGCTTCACAAAAATGGCTAAAATAGAAATAAAGGATTTATCAAAAGACTATACGACACCAAACGGAGTGCTTCATGCGGTGAAGCATGCGAACCTTACTGTCAACGATGGGGAGGTTGTCGTCATCATCGGGCCATCAGGCTCTGGAAAGTCGACACTCCTGAGATGCGTGAATGCCCTCGAGACAGCAACAGACGGACACATACTCATCGATGGTGTGGATATCACATCACCTGATACGGATATCCGTCAGATCAGGGAGGAAGTCGGAATGGTCTTCCAGTCATTCAACCTCTTCCCTCACCTCACAGTGCTCGACAATATCACGCTTGCTCCTATGAAAGTGAAGAAGATGGGAAAAGCTGAGGCTGAGGCACTTGCAAAGGATCTTCTCAAGCGCGTAGGACTCAGCGATAAGGCAGATGTCCACCCTACCCAGCTTTCAGGCGGACAGCAGCAGAGAGTCGCAATCGCACGTTCCCTTGCGATGAAGCCTAAGGCAATGCTCTTCGATGAGCCGACATCTGCGCTCGATCCGGAGATGATCAAGGAAGTACTTGATGTAATGACGGATCTTGCCAAGGAAGGAATGACAATGCTTCTCGTAACCCATGAGATGGGCTTTGCCAAAGCAGCTGCGGACAAGGTCATATTCATGGACAACGGAGAGATTCTTGAGGAAGGAACTCCTGACAAGATGTTCTCCCATCCGGAGAATCCGAGAACCATAGACTTCCTGAATCATATTCTGTAAGAGAGAGGCCTGCAGGCCTCTTTTCAATTCCACACAAATCAATGTCAGATTCCATCAAGGAATATCAAGAGAATCAGTGTTGCATTGCAGGGAAGAAGTGCTATCCTTTTCCCATGGAAAGACGTGAAGCATTCAGAATGCATCTCAAGCCGGGATGCAAGGATGAGTATAAGAAGAGACACAGCGAGCTGTGGCCTGAGGTTGAGAAGACTATAAAGGAGTCCGGTGTCTACGACTATTCGATTTATCTTGATGAAGAGACAGGTTATCTGTTCGCATTCCAGAAAGTGAAAGGCGACAAGGGCAGCCAGGACTTAGGCGGAGAGGATGCTATCAGGAAGTGGTGGCACTTCATGGCACCCTTGATGGATACCAATGAGGATGAAAGCCCTGTATCGATTCCTCTTGAGGAGATGTTCCATCTAGACTGAAAGCCTGTATTCCCGTGGACTCATCTGATAGCAGAGCCTGAATGTGCGGCTGAACTGCTCCTGAGATGTGTATCCCACAAGATAGGCGATTTCCTTTATTGATAGCTTATCATTCATGAGAAGACGACAGGCCTCTTCCATCCTCAGCTTCCTTACAATCGCTGAGAAAAGCTGGCCTGTACGTTCTTTCACCATTCTTGATGCATACTGCTCTGAAAGATTGAAATGCGATGCAAGCGAAGAGAGCGTCACATCCCTGAGATTCTCCTCAATATAGGACATGATGCGGTAGACCTCGTTCCGTTTAGAACTGCACATTTCAGCTGTACGCCTTTCACATCTTCTGAGTTTGAGCATCACAGCTTCCGCAATCACTTCCATCTCAAGAGATGAGATATCATCGGCTCTGCCCTGTCTGTCGAAAAGCATCGAGATATCAGAAGAGATATCCAAGCCATTGAAAACCGCAAAAGAGCAATCAAGAAGTCCCAGGGAGAATCTTCTGTCGAGCTCTGCAAAAAAATCCCTGCTTATGATTATATTCACGGCAATGGTCTCATCATCGAATACACCGATGCTGTGATAGAAGCCCGGAAGAATGACAATCAGACTGCCTTTACCCAGCTCAAGCTTGCGTCCCTCTATGTTCTCAGATACCCTGCCCTGCACCACATAGCATATCTCAGCGAAGCGATGTGAATGAAGGTACAGCGGCATGTAATTAGGATGCTTGAGGACAATCACTGACTTATCATCATCTCTGGAATAGTAGCTTGATGAAAGGACGATCTTCTCCTCAAGGCGCGCAGATGCCTCCACCTGATGAGGAAGCCTTATGTATTCCGCAGAGCTCCTTCCTGACAGAAACAGATGCCTGTAGTATCGCTCTTCCTCGCTTAAAGCGCAAAATCCATCAAGAATATCAGCCATTGATATAAGTTTATAGGGATGAAATGTCAAAATCAATCAAGATCTGATGAGAATAATCAATTGCAGCATATCCTCTATGCAATATGATATATCCATGAAGTATCTTGCAATAGATATCGGAGCATCGAGCGGCAAGCTGCTGAAGGCATGGCTTGAAGGCGGATGCATCCATACGGAAATCGTGCATCGCTTTCCTAACAGACTTGAGAATATCTCAGGGCATCTCTGCTGGGATATAGGCTACCTTGAGGCTGAGATAATAAACGGACTCAGGAAAGCCGGGGATATCGACTACGTATCGATAGACACATGGGCAGTTGACTACATCCTTCTCGATAAGGATGGCAATGCGCTCGGGCCTGCTGTCTCGTATCGCGATGACAGGACAGAGAATGCTGTATGTCCAGTATCGAGAGAAGAGCTCTACAGACGCACGGGCATACAGTTCCAGCGTTTCAATACGCTATATCAGCTTCTCTGCGAGGATAAGGATGTTCTTGAAAAGGCTGACAGCCTTCTGATGGTCCCTGACTGGCTTGCATACCGTCTCACAGGCGTCAAGGTACAGGAATATACGAATGCGACTACGACAAATCTCGTGAAAGCAGGCACACGCGAATGGGACTATGAGCTCATAAGGAAGACAGGTCTTCCTGAAAGGCTATTCGTGGAAATCTCGATGCCTGGCAGGATACTGGGAAAGCTCAGGGATGACATAAGGGCGGAGATCGATTCAGATCCGCTGTTCATCCTCGGACCTTCCCATGATACCGCATGCGCGGTCCTTGCAAGCCCGCTGAAGGAAGACAGCCTCTTCCTGTCATCAGGGACATGGTCGCTTCTGGGAGCAGTGAACGAGACTGCGATCACAGATGGGAAAGCTTTCAGCAGCAACTTCACAAATGAAGGCGCAGATGATGGCAAGATAAGATTCCTGAAGAACATCATGGGAACATGGATGCTGCAGAATATCAGGAAGGAAGCCGGTGAAGATATCTCTTTCGACGACATTGTCAGGAAAGCGGAATCATCTGACCTGCTTGGTCTTGTGGATCCATTGTCACCGAGGTTCCTGTCCCCGGAGAACATGACGGAAGAAGTGGCAGCAGCTCTTGAGGAACAAGGCATCAGAAGGCCGGAGGATATCGGAGAGACCGCGCTGGTCGTCTATCATAGCCTCGCATCTGCCTACGGGGATGCAATCCGTGAGATCGAGGATATCACGGGAAGGAAGTTCTCCCACCTTGCCATAGTCGGCGGAGGATCGAAGGACAGCTTCCTGAATCAGCTCACGAAGCAATACACAGGACTTGAGGTGACATCTGGCCCTGATGAAGGCAGTGCGATAGGCCTTCTTCTCAGCGCTATGATGCACACAGGAGAGGTAAAGCGTGAAGAGATTCCATCTCTGCTCTCTTCATCTTTTGATATCAGGACAATATAGGAGGAAGCAATGTATCAGGACGCGAAGGAAAGATACAGCAGGTACGGCATCGATACAGAAGCTGTAATCGCAAAGATAAAGACAATCCCTATCAGCATGAACTGCTGGCAGGGTGATGATGTGATCGGATTCGAGAAAGGCGCAAGAGCGCTCTCAGGCGGTATCCAGACGACAGGAAACTATCCTGGACGCGCACGCAATGCTGAGGAACTGATGAGAGACTTTGAATTCGCATCATCATTCATACCAGGCGCGAAGAGGCTAAATCTCCACGCAAGCTATCTTGTCAGCAGCAAGGAGAAGGATAGAAACGAAATAGAGCCTGAGGACTATAAAGCCTGGGTAGATTTTGCCAGGAAGAACAATCTTGGCCTCGATTTCAACCCGACATGCTTCTCTCACCCGATGGTCGTGAACAACCTGACGCTCTCATCTCCGCATAAGGAAGTCAGGGATTTCTGGATCGAGCACTGCAGGAGGAGCCGCCTCGTTGCGAAGTATTTCGCAGATGAGCTCGGTACTTACAGCCTCTGCAATCTCTGGATTCCTGATGGCTTCAAGGATACACCTGCCGACCGCATCACACCGCGCCTCAGGCTGAAGGAAGCTCTCGATGAGATCTATGCCGAGAAGCTCGACGGAGTTATCGACAGCGTGGAAAGCAAGGTATTCGGAATCGGCGTAGAGTCATTCACAGTAGGCTCCAGCGAATTCTATCTTGCCTATGCTGCGACTCATGGGATCTATCAGCTTCTTGATTCCGGCCATTACCATCCGACAGAAGTCATATCCGAGAAGCTGTCTGCCCTGCTCTGCTATTTCGACAGGATTCCTCTCCATGTCACAAGAGCTGTGAGATGGGACAGCGACCATGTAGTAAGGCTCGATGATGAGATAAAGGAAATCGCGAAGGAGATAATAAGGAACGATGCTGCCGACAAGGTTCTCATCGGTCTCGATTTCTTCGATGCTTCCATCAACAGGCTCGCTGCCTGGATAATCGGAACAAGGAACATGCAGAAGGCTCTGATGATGGCGCTTCTTGAAGACAATAAGAGAATGAAGGAAGATCAGGAGAACGAGAATTATACTCACCTTCTCGCATACTCTGAGGAGATGAAGACCCTGCCATGGCAGGAAGTCTGGAATGAATACCTCAGGCGCGAAGGGCTCAAGGATGACTTCAGCTGGTTCGATGATGTCATGAAATACGAGAAAGAAGTTCTTTCAAAGAGAGGATGAGATGGAAAAGGTACTGGAAGACTATATCAGGATGTGCTATGACGGCTTCCTGCAGGGGTGGCATGAAAGAAATGGAGGAAATCTCACATACAGGATGAAGGCAGAAGAGGCAGAGTCATGCGCTCACCTCTTCACATCATCGCCACGCCATATGGAACTGCCGATTGATGCGTCAGCTATCGCATCTGAATACTTCATAACGACAGGAAGCGGAAGGTACATGAGAAATGTTCCTCTTGCTCCTGAGAAGAATATCGGAATCATCAGAATCGACAGCGATGGCAAGGGCTATGATATTCTCTGGGGACTTGAGGATGGAGCAAAGCCCACAAGCGAGCTTCCGAGCCATCTTCTCAACCATATCAGCCGCATGAGCGTGACAGATGGCAGATGCCGCGTCATATACCATGCGCATCCTGCCAACATCACGGCACTGAGTTATACGATAGAACCGGATGCGAAGACACTCTCACGCATTCTCTGGCAGAGCGAGACGGAGTGCGCTGTCGTATTCCCTGAAGGTGTCGGAATACTCGACTGGATGATTCCCGGAGGCACAGACATTGCAGAAGAGACATCGAAGCTTATAAGGAAATATCCTGCGGTGGTATGGGCATTCCATGGCATATTCGGCTCAGGTGCTGATTTCGATGAGACATTCGGCCTAGTCCATACAATCGAGAAAGCCGCTGAGATCTATCTCAAGGCAAAGAGCGCGGGAATAATAAGGACGATAACAGACGATCAGCTGAGAGTCCTTGCAGGCGCGTTCTCCGTGAAGATCAACGAGGAATTCCTCAACTGAATGATATGGCTGCTGTACTCGTTGCAGCAGCCTGTTCTTTCATGAGACAAAAACAGCCCTGCATTCTTATGCAAGGCATGAGAGAAATGAAAAACCCCATCGCTGGGGTTTTCTATTACATAAGATCCTTTGGCTTTCTGGCTGTGTTACCAGTCTTCTCGCAGTAAGCTACGTGCCTGAGCTTTCCGTTCTCGAAGACGCTCTTCATCTTGATGGCTCCACCCCATCTGCTGGTAAGGACCTTAGCACCTTCACGGCGTGCGTTCTTTGATACGTTTCCTGCCATATGTTTCCTCCGGATACGATTATCTCTAAGTAAGCCCCCTGTCGGATTCGAACCAACGACCCCGAGATTACAAGTCACGTGCTCTGGCCAGCTGAGCTAAGGAGGCATCTTTCGACGAGGGATAATTTAGCAGAACATCCGATTATGTTCAATAGGTTGAGAGCAATTATTTTGAAAAAGATTCTAAATTGATTCCGCAGAAGAAAATATACACTATTCCCTGAGATCTGGCCTCAACACTGACGCACCCTTGAGATATACCATATGCGGTTTCCCTTCCATTTTCCCATCAACCGTGACAAGAACACGGATGGCTTTTTCAAGCGCATTTTCGGTATCTGCTTCCTGCACGCAGAAAAGAGGAACACGAGCACAGAATCCTGCTTTGCGGCATGCTGCTGCCGCATTCCTCGATCTGAGATCCTTTGTCTGGGAGAACAGCACTGACACTATATCCTCTTCCTTTAGGCCATTGAGACTGAAAAGCGATCCAATCATCTCCTTGACCGCCTCATCGATGGCTTCAGCTGTATCAAGATCTGCAGTTATGGCGCCACGCAGTGCGTACATCAGGAACCTCCCCCATAGCTGAATCCGCTTATTATCGCAGTATTCAGGAAATCTATGATTATCGATATTGCAGTGTAGACTACCATCCGCACAAGAGTCTGGACAATAGGCATTACTGTAGCGACACGCGAACAGATGGAAAGGTATATCGATGCGAGAACGATCCAGAATCCCTCAAGGAAAATCGTCCAGCCAAGGACCATCTGCCACGCTCTTACAAAGGATATAAGGACCTCGCTGACAGGATAATACAGGAACAGCACGAAAAGGAATGCGAAGAATACATAAAGCACCAATAAGTATGAATGTATCCTCGATGAGAATGCCAGTATCCTTCTGAAAGCGAGCATATGGAAATAATACCATCAAGCCTCAATCTCGGCAAACCTGGCGTCCCGGAAATCCTCCAGATCCATTCTCATCATCACCTCAGACTCAGGAAGGATCGTGAATGTTCCTGCTTTCGTCCTGTTCGAGAGAGAGACTCCGGAGAGAGACAGCGGGAATGAATCAAGCTCCCATACAAGGCCATCTGTCTTCACATGAGTCTCTCCCTTGAACGAGAAGAATGAGATTGACCTGTCCGAAGGGACATCGATCCTCATCGGTGAGGATATCGCGGCAATCAGATCCTTCTCGGTGAACCACAGCCTTGGAGCAGGTTTTGAAGACATGAGCGCTATGAGGGCAAGGATATGGTCAAATCGCCCTTCTCCGCCGCCTATCATATCGTAGTCTCCTGTGCACTTGTTGATCGCAAGCTCGGTATCGCTCTCATCCTTGTCATGCGAGCAAGGAACGAATCCCATAGCAATAAGCTCATCGCGGAAGGAAGTCGAATCGAAATCGCCGACTGCATCAGTGACAGGTATCGACAGGCGCTTTGCGGTATCATAGCCGGAATCTGCTGCGATTATGCGGTCATATGCACTCAGATCTATTTCAAGATGGCTGGGGGCTGCCCCTCCGATTATAACCAGCTGCTTCATGGAAACAAAATACAACAGACAATGGATGCTTTGCTATAATAGATGCGGAGGAAACTATGCATAACATTGGTTTTTCGCCTTCAGATATCCTTCTTCCTTCAAAAGGAACGGATATCTCGAAATGGGCAGTAGTCGCTTGCGATCAGTTCACATCAGACAGAAGCTATTGGGAGAAAGCCGACAGAATCGTTGGCGACAGTCCTTCCACGCTCAGGATAACGCTCCCTGAAGCCTTCCTTGAGGATTCCGACAAGGAAGAAAGGATCGACAGCATCAACAGGACCATGAATGAATATCTTGAGTCTGGAATCTTCGAATGCCATCCATCATCATATGTGCTTGTCGAAAGAAGCACGGCAAGCGGAACACGCTATGGCCTTGTCGGGATGTTCGACCTTGAGGAATATGACTTCTCGCCTGATTCGAAATCACTCATAAGGGCTACGGAAGGAACCATCCTTTCGCGCATACCGCCAAGGAAGGAAATAAGGAAGAATGCGAAGCTTGAGCTTCCTCATATTGTCGTACTGATTTCGGACAGCAGAAGAAGCGTTATAGAACCGCTAAGGGACAGAAAGGAATCATTTCCTGTAGCATATGATGCGGACCTAATGCTCGGAGGCGGCCATATAAGAGGCTATGTCATAAGCGGGGAAAGCGATAAGAAAGCCATACATGAGGCTTTTGAGGAACTGTATTCCTCTCTGGATCCTGCAAATCCCCTTCTCTTTGCGATGGGCGACGGCAATCACAGCCTCGCGACTGCGAAAAGCATATGGGAGGACAGGAAGAAAGAGATCCCTGAAAGCGAATGGGCAGCAGATCCTGCACGCTATGCGCTTGCTGAAGTCGAGAACATCTATGATGAGGGATTGCAGTTCGAACCTATACACAGAGCTTTCTTCGGCCTTGATAAGGCAACTTTCGACAGAACGCTCTCAGCCTTCGCGGCCATAGAGACTGAAGAGATATCAAAGAAAGAGATGCACTCATTCATAAATGAGGCACAGGGACGCTTCGCGCTTTATGATGGGGAGAAGCTCTACGGATACAGGACAAGCAATACGGAGAAAGCCCTTTCCGCCTGGACAATACAGAGCGTCATAGACAAGCTTCTCGAAGGCAATGAGTGCCAGGTTGACTATATCCATGGAACGGAAGAGACTCTCTCTCTTGCAGGCAATGGCAATCTTGCCCTCATCCTCCCTGATATCTCGAAGGAGACATTCTTTTCCTCGATAATCAGCGACAAGGCATTCCCGAGAAAGACTTTCTCGATAGGCCATGCAGAAGAGAAGCGCTACTACATGGAAGCAAGGAAGATACGCTAGAATCTGTATCCACCTTGCCTAAGTACGCGGAATGGGTATTCAGTCGCATCAATAAGCGTGGATGGAAGCCCTCCGCGTACATCCGTATCCCTGACTATGAAATCCACTGAATCGCTGAATACTGGCAGGATATCGTCAAATGAGAGAAGCGATGGCTCTCCTGAGAAATTGACGGATGTCGAGAATATAGGACCGGAGATTGCAATCACATCCTGTATGAACGGGTCTGAGGGAACCCTTACAGCATGGGTTGAACCATCAGGAGCCTTGAGGATGGCGGTAAAAGGCGCAGGCCAGCGTTCCATAAGCTCATCCGGGACAATCAGCGAAGAATGCTGCAGCGTATCCTTGTCCATGAGGATTATGAAAGACTTGGAAAGCGGGCGGCGCTTTATCTCATAGATTCTATCAGCCCTTGGCTTATCAGCGATTCCGGAAAGCCCATAGATCGTATCGCAAGGCAGGATACCGACACATCCTTCGGACAGAAGTCTGCCCGTTCTCTCAGCGCACTCATCGCTTCTCTCTATGATTTCAGCTGCCATGATTTCCTCCTTGATGTCCTGATGCCCAAAAAGTTTTGATTATACTGCAACTTACGCACGCTAAAAGAAATTTTTCAGCTTGTTTTCATCATATTGCAATGCTATCATAACTCTATAGGAATACTTTTGGTATCCCCGGGAGGAATCATGGCTAAACCTTCTTCGACAGCTAAGCTTGTCATCACCAGCATAGTCATCTCTGTCATTGTACTGGCTATTTTCGTCCTTATTTTCATAAATGCGATAGTTCCGGCATACGAAGTGACTGCAGATCAGATTTATTCGGTGCTGACGAAGATATTCCCCATCCTTATCGGTCTTCTTCTTATACAGGTTGGTGTCATGGCAGCCAGAAAAGGAGAACCTGAATACAAGGATACTATCGATAAGCTTTCGCCGAATGCATATGACAGTTCGCTTTATACAGCTCCGAAAGATGATCCTGTTGCAGGACAGGTTGTCGAGAAGACTGTAGAAGTAATCAAGGAAGTCCCTGTTGAAGTGATAAAGACAGTGGAGGTTCCTGTAGAAGTCGTCAGAGAAGTCGAAAGACGCGTTGAGATACCTGTTGAGGTGGTTAAGGAAGTTCCTGTTGAGATCATCAGGGAAGTACAGGTCCCGGTAGAGGTAGTAAAGGAAGTTGAGAAGGTTGTCGAAGTTCCTGTCGAAGTCATCAAGGAAGTACCGGTAGAGGTTGTCAGGGAAGTGCCTGTTGAAGTCGAGAAGCCTGTCGAGGTCGTCAAGGAAGTCGAAGTCGGAGAGAAATCAGTCCCGCTTGATTTCCATCAGGTTCTTGCAGAAGAGACAAAGGAAGCCCTTGCCTATGGCTACGATCTTTCGATTGCGGCAATTACTGGCGATACCACGGAAGAGACAATCGAGGCATCGTTCGGTGAGGATACTCTCGTATTCAGCGAGAACGGCCTCTTCTATGCAGTTCTTCCTCTCTACAACAAGGAAGAGGCACAGGATGCCCTCAAGGATTTCAGCATAGTGAATATAGCGACACTCGATGGAAGGGATATCGCTCCAGATGACCTGATACAGGAAGCATCAAGAGCATGACACAGAATCCTCTGGCAGATGTCAGAGGATTTTTTCTGTCTCAGTCTTTCAGAGGGACATTGAATGTCATCCTGTCTTTCGTGAGGATGGTATCAGGGAAGACAGATTTAGCATCAGCAAGGAGGGTCTTGAGCTCCTTGTCGCTGTAGCGCGGGGAATAGTGCTGGAGGCAGAGAAGCCTGCTGTTGCTGTCTCTTGCAATCAGACCTGCCTCATAGCTGGTCATATGCTTCTTTTCCTTAGCTTCCGCTGAAAGCGCCTTCTCGAACATTCCCTCGCAGAACAGGATATCTGAATCATGGACGTAATCCGCGATATTCTCGAAGTACAGGCTGTCGGTGACATAGCTGATCTTCCTGCCATCCCTTGACGGGCCCATGACCATATCGCTAGTGATCACCCTGCCATCCCCAAGCGTGACAGATGTGCCGCTCTGCAGTGTTCCCCACATCTTGCCCTTAGGTACTCCAAGCTCCATAGCCTTCTCAGGAAAGAACTCGCCTTTCCTCTTCTCCTCCACAAGGCAGTAGCCATAGCATGGCTTTGTATGGATGAGAGGAAAAGCCTGGATAGTGAAGCCATCGCCACGATATACAATGCCTGTCTCCACAGGAATCACCTTGATCTCATAGTTTATGTACATATCGAGGATTCGGCGCTGTGACTCGACATACTCAGCTATCTTCTGAGGCCCTATTATGTACAGAGGCTCTACCCTGTACACCTGGGATGAGAGCATAAGCATGCCGGGAAGCCCTGTGACATGATCCGCATGCATATGAGAAATGAATATGGCGCTTATCTTCTTCCATTTCAGATTCAGCATCTTCATGGAAACCTGAGTCCCCTCCCCTGAATCAAAAAGGAAGAGGTCTCCATCGCGCCTGAGTAATACAGATGTAAGGAATCGCCCCGGAAGAGGCATCATTCCACTTGTTCCGATCTGGAATGCTTCAAGGTTCACCCGGAAATTCTACAGCCTGAATCAAAACATGGCAACATCCATCACCTGAAGCTCCTGTGCATGCGCCTCAGGAATATGAAAACGGAAAAAGCAGATACAGCAAGCATCAGCAGAAGCATGACGATAAGAGAAGCAAATGGTATCGAGACTTCAAGAGATGTGACGTAATACGCAAGAAGCGATGCATTCCTTGATGCTATCATCGAGATGAGGGAGGGCGAGAAGAAACTGAGAAGGGTTCCTGCCACAATACCGGCAATCGCAGCCATGGATACAGCCGCCATCGTGATTCTGAGATAGACAGCCCTGAGAGTCTTCATAGGAAGTCCCATCATGAGAAGCGCCTTTATATCCTTCTCATCCCTCGATGTGTAGGACTCTGCGATGTCTGATGAAAAGTAAGCTGCAAGCACTGCGACAGCCGCAAGTACGAGATGCATCACGGAAAGCGATGTCCCTATGTTCCTGTATGCTGAACTGTAAATCTCCCTATAGCTTCTTGCGAATATCCCTTCATTCCTGATGGCACTTAGGACAGAGGCATCATCCTCTCCTTCTGCAAGAAGAATCTCCCATGTATTCGTGCCATCAACGAGTTCCAGAGGGACATAGATGAGATGGGAATCAAGCTGTGGATAGACTGATGCGAATATGCCGCGGACTGTAAGGAGATAAGGCCTTGCCCTGCCTTCAGTGTCCATGATCATCATCATAAGCCTGTCTCCAAGCTCAAGGCCAAGCGTGGATGCAAGTGCTGATGATATCACGGAAGGATTGGTGAATTCCCCTTCGATTGTTGAGAGCTCAAGCTCTTCGCTGCGATAGCCATCGAAATAACCATCCATCACGCCTTTCACGGCTGCAGCTGTCGTACCATCAGCAGAATACAGCAGAGCCTGCGATGTGCATGTGAGTGATACCTCCGTACCTTCTGTAAGGCTCTCCGGGACAGCCACCGCGGCAATCGTACCGGAACCGAAAAGCTGAAGCATCCTGTCGATGCGTTCAGAGACAGATGAGATGAATATCATGGAGAAGGAAAGCACTGCGGAGATAAGGAAAATAATCAGCAATGGAATCAAGGCTGAGACCCTGTAGTTCCAGCTCATCTTCTCACCGCATTTGCGCATGATGTACAGCTTCCCGAAATCAGACAATGAGCACTCCTTCCTTCAGGACAAGCGCCCTGTCGGCTTTCATGGCGAAATCGCTGTTGTGGGTCACATAGACAAGAGAGCTTCCGGAGAGGCGCACAGACTCAAGCATCAGCGACTCGACATCGAGCGCTGTCTTCTCATCAAGAGAGCCAGTGGGCTCATCGGCGAATATGATATCAGGAGAAAGCGCAAGAGCCCTTGCTATCGCCACACGCTGTCTCTCGCCTCCTGAAAGCTCTGCAGGTCTGTGGTCCTTTCTGTCAGAGACTGACAATGCCTCAAGAAGCTCATCCGCACGCCTTATCGCATCTTTCTTCCTCTCACCTGCTATAAGCAGAGGCATTGCGGCATTCTCCTCTGCGGAGAAGTCATCAAGAAGCGTGGCAGCCTGGAATACGAAACCCATCTTCCTGAGCCTGAGCTCCTCAATCTCTTTTCCTGAAAGGGCTGCAGTATCCTTCCCGGAATATAGGATACGTCCCGAATCAGCGGAAAGAAGGAGGGCCGCTACAGAAAGCAGCGTGCTCTTTCCTGAACCGCTGCGGCCTCTTATAGATATGATCTCCCCTTTCCCGACAGAAAGGTCCGTGCCATTCAGGATATGAAGCTTCCCGCCTGGAACATCATAGCTTTTATAAACAGCCTCAAGCCTCAGAACCTCATCTTTCACCCAGCACCTCCATGATATCCTTCCTGCTCTCCCTGCATTCTTTCTGAATCGCAATCATCAATGCAACAGCTGCGATGACAGCTGATGATACAATCATCGCACTCAATGGAAAGGAAAGCGATACAGCCCTGTACATAAGAGATGAAAGATATCGCTCAGATATCCAGATAGCGGCATATGACAGGACAACCGAAAGGATGAAAGCCGAAAGAAGCACAATCATGAAAGACAGGATGAAAGCGGCCGCTGTCCTTCTTCTCCCTAGCCCCAGCAATATGAGCTCAGCCCTCTCCCTGCTTCTCGACTGATAAAAGATCCTTACGCTTCCATTGAGGGAAACAAGAAGGATGAGAAACAGGAACGAGAGCACGACAACCATCATGGTCTTCTCTGTCATGAATGCGGAATACAGGACGCTCTCGCTTTCCATCCAGCTTCTGCAGTCATAACCTGAGGAGCGCAAGGCATCAGCCATATCAGGATCAGCTCCTTTTACAGCTGTCATGAATGAGGCATCCTCTGGAGCTGCTGAAAGCGGCATGAATATATGCGATGAATCGAAATCAGAGCCAAGAGATGTAGCGTATACTCCTGTTATCGGAATCTTCTCAGAAGAAGGAAGGACCAGCCCTCCTCGCCTCTCCGAAAGCATCGTCACAGAAATAGTACCATCATCCGAAAGAGACATGAGCTGGTAAGGAACGACAAGCCCCGAGGAATCGCCCCGGAGCATGGATATACCGCCATTGTAATCATCGCCTATGTATCTGATGACCACTGCATGGCCTTCCGCAAGCGCTTCCTTTTCCGCGTATACGAAGACATCGGCATCAGGGAACATTGCCTCAGCGTCTTCCCTGAAGCTTCCTTCAATCACGATATCGAAGGAACGCACATCGCGTATCCTGCCGATTCTCTCTCCCTGAAGATAGTCCATTATCGATATGACCGTGATGAAGATTGCCATGGAGAGCGCCGCTGTCAGCATTATCCTCACAGAGCGTCTTCTATGATGGGAGACAGGAGAGAAGGAATATCGCAAAGCAAGACTGAGTATCATCCGAGATTCTCAACCTCCAGGACCCTCAGCCCATCCCTGTCGAAAAGGATCCTCGCATATGGCTCATCGTCACGGAATCTCAGCTCCTCGATGAGCCCATCGCTTCTGAATGTGCGTTCTGATGAAAGCTTCCCTTCGATATATCTTCTTTCAGAAGCTCTCTCCCCATCCGCAAAGGCAGTCTCTGTCCTTATATCGCCTTCTTCAGACACAGCCAATGAGAGATTGCCTTCATCATCATATGAGAACTCCCGGAGGATGCCTTCCGTTCTCTCTGAGATGAGAAGCCCATCTGCGGAATATACTCTCTCATACTCGATACCATCTATTACCGATGTGCCATGCCATGTTCCATCCTCAGAGAGCGTATAGCCTGATGGAACATCAAAGACAGAACCATCAAAGCTGTGAGCCTCTGCCTTTATATACTCGCCATCTCTTTCATAGATATAGTAATCAGGCGTGAAATAGCCTTCTTCCGTACCTGCTAATGCAGCAAGCTTGCCCGATGGAGTCTCGATATACTCGACTATGCTCACAAGCTCGCCATCGACAGAATATGTGACTCTCCTGAGTATGTCGCCATCATATGAATATCTGTACTCATGAAGGACACCATTGTCATCTACTATACGGGCTGTCCTGATACCATTCTCATATATTACTGACTCAGAAGTATTGCCCTCTGTTATCGTATAGCTGCCATCGGCATCATCTGTCCTTTCCCTGACAAGTTCCCCATCAAGATAGAGGCGCGTGACATCCCCATCCTTCTCACCTTCATAGCCAGTCCCCGAAAGGTTCTCAACCGGACCAAGATCCTGGCCAAGGGCGTTTGAGATGAAGAAGGATGCATTGAGCTCCATCACTGCCGCTATCATCAGGACAAGCAGGGAAAGCCTTCTCATTGCCTATCGAGTCCTAAGAGCGATGTGAGATACTCTTCCTTGTCAAATGGACGGATATCATCATACTTCTCGCCAACACAGACAAAGACGACAGGAAGATCGAGAAGCCTTCCTATCTGCACAAGGGCACCGCCTTTTGCCGCGCTGTCATACTTTGTCAGGATCACTCCATCAAGCTTCACTGCCTGGTTGAAGAGCATTGCCTGCTGAAGCCCGTTCTGCCCTGTCGTCGCATCGATGACAAGGAATTTGCGGTAACAGTCCTCCTTGATACCCTTTGCCTTGATGACCTTGTCCATCTTCTGGAGCTCCTTCATCAGGTTCTCCTTGTTATGCATGCGCCCTGCGGTATCTGCAAGGATGAGATCATCGCCATGAGCCTGCGCGCTTGTGATCGCATCGAATACGACAGCACCGGGATCCGATCCCATCTTCTGCTTGACGATGCGCATGCCAAGCCTCTCTGCATGGATATCAAGCTGATCGACAGCCGCAGCCCTGAAAGTATCGCCGGCGGCAAGAAGGACCTTGAGGCCTTTTGCCGTATAGTACTTTGCCATCTTCGCGATGGTCGTGGTCTTTCCGACGCCATTGACACCAAGGATCATATAGACTGTAAGCTCGCCTTTCTCAGGCATCCTGTCATAGCTTCTTATGTACTGCGAAAGGATATCCTTCATCCTGGACTGAAGTTCTGAAGCCTCCGTAAGTCCTTCCTTCTTCGCGATATCCCTGAGAGACTGCACAATCTCATCTGTCAGCCTTGCTCCGAGATCACCTTCGATAAGAGTATCCTCAAGTTCCTCGAAGAACTCCTCGTTTATCTTCCTTCCTCCGAAGAGGTTCTTGAGCTTCTCACCAAACTTCTTAAAGAACATCATACCTCCTACATACCAAGGCGTGCTGCCTGGAAATAATCGAACATCGAGTCAACAAGCTCAACAAGCTGGACGATGCTCACTCCAGCAAGAGCGGTTGCAAGCGGTGCAACGCTATAGTCAGGATATACGTTGGAAACTGCATTGGCAGCTACATGAATGCCGAATGTGATCAATGTACCAAGAAGCGCATTGTAGAATCTTGTCTTGGCCTGATCGACAAGATTCGCCCCATCCATCCATTCAGGCCTTAGCATTATCGTAAGATTATCCGAAAGCCTTGTGGACTGTATCGAGAACGGAGCGAAACCATCAGCTGTAGCAGTGATGGAGAAAGGAACCGTACCATTCATAGCAAGATGATTCTCGACACCTACCCCCTGATAATATATCTCAGCATCGAATGGGATCGATGAGACAATCGCAGGACCTGAGAACAATGGCGTCAGGACAGGATTGATCGCAAAACCATCATCGACGATCACAGTCTCCTCAAGGTTCTCAAAAGCCGGGGAAGTATACCTTATAGTATGCTCGCCTTTTGAAAGAACCGTATAGCCATAGACAAGAGGAACTGTCTGTCCATCTACT
This sequence comes from uncultured Spirochaetaceae bacterium, assembly GCA_944389075.1. GTDB lineage: Bacteria > Spirochaetota > Spirochaetia > Sphaerochaetales > Sphaerochaetaceae > Ornithospirochaeta. The sequence continues at coordinate 33,335 of CALXLA010000027.1, read as the reverse complement.
GTGAATGATACATTCGATGGCACAAGGACAGGGACAATCATGTAATCATCTGATTTCAGATAAGGCAGCAGGGCCTCTGTAAGCGGAAGGAAGATGCTGTTTTCATCCGATGAAAGGTACACGGCCTGATACACGAGATCCCCATTCGCATAAACGGTCACCTCACTCATCAGACCTTCATCAGCTGTTCCGGCCGAGATTATGAGATCAAGCCCCTGCGAAAGCCTGAGATAGCCGAAGGCATCATCATCACCTTCCCTGAGAAATGATGCCTCAGTCTCTCCGATTGAGACATCCGTGACTTCAAGGACGAAAGGCTCATCTGGCAATTGGGTATCGGCAGGAGCATATGAGGATAGAGCGGAAAGATTCTCAGCCGTAAGATATCCAGAGATTCTCTGTTCCTCCGCAATCCTTGCCTCCGCTTCAATTCTGGCTCTCGCCTCCTCGCATGCAGAAGGTGATGTAACTTCCCCTGACAGCAACGTAAGCGATGAGAGGATAAGAGAGGCTATGCCCTCATCGGATGATACGACAAGGGCACGGTAAGGAACAGCTCCTGCAGGCAATGACAGAAGCAGAAGCATGAATATAAGGCTAAGCCTCTTTCTGAAAGTGCAGGAATGCTTCGATGAAGTCATCTATCTCACCATCCATCACTGCTATGATGTTGCCTGTACTGCAGCCAGTCCTGTGGTCCTTGACCATGGTATAAGGCTGGAATACATAGCTCCGGATCTGGTTGCCCCAGGAGATATCCTTCTTTGCGATGGCATCCTTCTCCTTCTCCTTCTCCCTTTCCTTCTGATAGTACTCATAGAGCCTTGAGCGGAGCATCTTGAAAGCGACATCCTTGTTCATGTACTGGCTTCGCTCGTTCTGGCACTGTACGACGATTCCTGTCGCATAGTGTGTGATCCTGACAGCGCTGTCTGTCTTGTTGACGTGCTGTCCGCCAGCGCCTCCGGCACGGTATGTATCAAGTCTGTAATCCTCAGGCTTGAGCTCTATCTCGATATCATCATCGATCTCAGGAGAAGCATAGACAGATGCGAATGACGTGTGGCGGCGCTTCGCGGCATCGAACGGGCTGATCCTGACAAGGCGATGGACACCAGCCTCACCCTTGAGATAACCAAAGGCGTATGGCCCTGATATCTTCATCGAAACGCTCTTCAGCCCGCCTTCATCTTCCTGCATATCAAGCATCTCGCACTTGAAGCCATGGCGCTCTGCCCAGCGTGTGTACATCCTCGTAAGCATCTGGGTCCAGTCTGAGGCCTCGTTTCCACCGGCACCTGCATGAACGGAAAGATACACATTGTTCTTATCATTCTTCCCGTCAAGGAGAGTCTTGAGCTTGAGAGGCCTGAACTTCTCTGCGATAGCAGTAATCTGGCTCTCCAGCTCCTGTCTGAGACTCTCATCATCTTCAGATGAATAAAGCTCGATCAGCTCTGAAAGCTCATCGATCTCAGCTACTATCTCCTTCCATGGATTGTAGCTTTCCTTGAGTGCATTGAGATTCGAGAATGTCTTCTCAGCCTTCTCGGGATCCGACCAGAAATCAGGGGCCGCAGTCTCCTCTTCGAGTGCTTTTATCTTATCTTCAGTCCCCGCCTGTTCAAAGACGCCTCCATACAGTATAGGCTTCTTCCTTTATATCCTCGAATTCAGCTCTGTTTTCAATGAACATATTATCACTCCTTATCTTTTGTATTGATGTCACCAACGCGGGCTATGAAGCGGAAGCTGTGTGCTTCCCCTGCTCTCAGCTTCAGAGGGAAAGAGAACATGAGCTCCGTATACAGATCGAATGATTCAAGTCCTAGCGATGTATACTGGCTCTGCTTCACTTTGCATTCCGTAAGCGAGAATCCTTCTGTTGACGAGAAAGACATGAGAAGCCCTGATGCTGAGTCAGTATATCTGACGGTACGCACATCTTCAAGAAGGCTCAGGAGCATAAGCTTACGCTGATCCGGCGACTGCAGGAACATCTCAGGAATCGCAAGATATACGGGAACGACATATCGTCCATCGATATCCTCTGAAGTTGTTATGGCAGTCTCCATCACAAGGGTCTGGGCTCTCAGCTTGAAGAGCTTCACTATGGATATAGGGCCATCTGATGCAGAGAACTGATACTCACCCCTTGTCTTTGATATCACAGATGCATCATAAAGCATCTCCCTTCCATCGAAGATATTCTCATCTCCATTTATGATATCCGTGAATGACTTCAGGAAAGGAACATATGGGAAAGCCCTGTCGAACATAGGACGAGTATCAATCATGTTCATCAGCGCAGGTTTGTAGCAGAATTCAGCGACACCGCCGCCTTTAGGGCTGAACACTGCTGAATAGACCTTATTCCGCGCTATATAGTCATTCTGTCCTATCTCCTCAAGATCATACTCCCTGAAGAGCGCCTGCGGATCCTGATCGAAGAAGCGCTTCTCGCTTTCGATTATGGCTTTCCAGTACAGCTTCCGCTCAGACAGTCTGAGGGGCGTGCACTGCGCATCATGTATGAAGAGCGGACCTAGCGACATATGGAAAAGCTCTGCCTCGACATCGCGCTTGAGAGCCTTGTCCTTCTTGTAGCCGACAATCTGTTCCGAAAGCGATATGAATCTGTTGAAGAGATAGCGGTAGTTCTCATTGCGGACGAAGAGATCGTTGAACGAACGGAGCCCGCACGACCATGCATCACGTCCATACCAGCCCGCATCAAGATACCCCGGATGAGTCACTTCCATCTGTGAAAGCGATATGATTTCCTGCCCATAGCGCTGAAGGATGGATATGAAGAGCTCTCCTGTCCTTTCTTCGCACGCAGCCCTGACCGAACCCTGTATCAGCTGATCCGCATTGAGGAAGAGGACGACATCATCGGAAGCTGTCTCCAGTATATGGTGTATCCCCTCATACATCTCATCAAAGCCTATGATCCCCTGGGCGAAATGGGAGACAAGAGACGCCGCATCGTCAGACGCGACATGGATTTTGACACGCTTGCCAAGCTCATTCATCACGAAAGATGATGTGCTGATCCTTTCCCTTCCGGTTGCCTTGTATGCTGAAATGACAACCGATGATATTCCCGCGGCCTTGAGCGCATGGACATACAATGGCGACCAGATCTGCCCATAGAAGAATGACGATGTCGCTCTGACACCATAATATCTTCTTATCAGGGTCGTCATCTTCTCTATCTGATAGCTCCTGTCCTTCGGAGGGTTGAGGGATATTATCGTCTGGCTGTAGGAACCTGTAATCAGCTCAAGATCCTGCCGCTTCGCAAGCGAAGAGATCAGAAGATTCATCTCAGGCGAGCTGTTGTCTATATACTTCATCATCGCAGTGCTCTGATAAAGCGATATTTTCAGTCCGGGATTGTTGTAGAGATATGAGAGAACAGGCTTATATATGACAGATAGTGCCCGTCTGAATGCGGGCACCGGAGATGATGCTGTAAGCTCTGTATATAGCCCAAGCGCTATCCTCACTATTTATCAGCTCCTTCTGATTATGCACTTCTGAGGACAGAGTCCTGCAGCTTCTGCGGCCTTGTCCTGCGGTACTGAATAATCATTTACGGAAAGGAAGTTCTCAACCTTGAAAGGAGAACCCTCAACCTTGACCTGACATATTCTACAGCCTATGCAGCCAACCTGGCAAGCTTTCCTGACCTGGGCGCCATTCTGATGGTTATTGCACGCGACAATGTACTCCGCACTGTATGGAACCATCTTTATGACATTGTTAGGACAGACAGTAGTGCACTTGCCGCAGCCGATGCATTTCTCCTTATCCACTACAATGTTGCCATCTTCTGTCTTGGATATCGCACCGGCAGGGCATACGCTTATGCAGGAACCAAGATGAAGACATCCTTCCTTGCATGCAGAAGGACCGCCCTGAAGAAGTGATGCGGCATTGCAGTCCTGGATACCTGAATAGACAAACTCGGTCTTTGTCGTATCACGGTTTCCACGGCAGAAAACGAATGCGACCATCTTCTCCTTGGCCTCCACCTTGACACCGAGGATCTGCCCCATCTTCTCTGCAAGGGCATTACCTCCAGGAGAGCAGAGCCCAGGAGCGGCTTCTCCCTTGAACACCGCCTCGGCATAAGCCTGGCAGCCAGCATAGCCACAGCCTCCGCAGTTTGCGCCAGGCATGGCCTCCTCAAGTTCGATAAGCTTCTCATCCTTCTCCACATGAAGCTTCTTATCAGCAACGGCAAGCCCGATTCCCAGAATGAGTCCCAGACCTCCGACAATCAGAAATGCGATAACGATAGCCATAGCACTCCTCCTTATACCAGCCCGAGATTGGCAATCAGGCTCTTATCGAACATCATGAATGCGAGAGCCATCAGGCCTGCCGAGATAAATGCGATAGGCACGCCTCTGAAGACACGCCTTACCGGTGTCATATCGAGCTTTTCACGGATGCAGCTCATCAGGATGATTGCCATCGTGAAACCAAGCCCTGCTGCAAGTCCTGCTGTGAATGACTCAAGAAGATTGTATCCGTTATCGATATTGATGATTGCGATACCGAGAACCGCACAGTTCGTAGTAATGAGCGGAAGATAGATTCCGAGTGCCTTATAAAGACCAGGGCTCATCTTCCTGATCACCATCTCGACAAGCTGGACAAGAGCTGCGATTACGAGGATGAATGCGATGGTCCTGAGGTACTCAAGCCCGAATGGCGCAAGGAGGAACTCATATACTGCCCAGCAGACAACAGATGCGATTGCCGTTACGAATGTTACAGCCGCACCCATTCCGACTGCGCTCTCAGTGTTCTTTGAGACACCGATGAACGGACAGAGTCCCATGAACTGGACAAGTATGAAGTTCTGGATGAAGACATATGTAAGGAGTATACCTATGTAGCTCATGCTTTCTTCTCCCCCTTCCACTGGAAGAATGCCTTAAGGTAGCCCATCAGCAAGAGAGCTCCTGCAGCAAGTGTCATGACCCTCACTGGGGACTCGGAAATCCCAGGAAGCGTGATTGTGCCTGAGAAACCACCTACGGGGAAGAGCGTGATCGTACCTGCTCCGAGCACTTCTCTTATAAGAGCGATAAGAGTAAGCGAGAGCGTGAAGCCGATTCCCATCCCGATTCCATCAAGCGCACTCGCAACGACACCGTTCTTGCTGGCAAATGCCTCAGCACGTCCGAGGATGATGCAGTTGACGACTATCAGAGGAAGATATACGCCGAGGGCATCATAGACAGCTGGCACAAATGCATGGAGGACCATCTCAACAATCGTGACGAATGATGCGATTATTACGATGTAACACGGGATTCTTATCGCATCGGGAATGATCTTCCTGCACAGCGATATGAATATATTTGAGCATGTCAGCACGAAGATGACGCTTGCTCCCATGCCAAGCGCGTTCGACACCTGAGTGGACACACCGAGTGTCGGGCACATACCAAGCATGATTATGAATACAGGATTTTCCTTGAAAATGCCTTTTGTGAGTTCTTTCATCTGACTCATACGCTTCCCTCCAGGCCTTTGACGTATTCAGAACCTGCAGCTATTGCAGATGATACACCTGTGAATGTGATCGTCGCACCGGATACCTGTGCGGAAAGATCTGCAGGAAGCATCGACTTCGCCGTAGGAACAGGCTCAGAACCTCCCTTCCCTTCGAACATATCCATATACCATTCCTCTTCTGCTTTCTTGCCGAGTCCCGGTGTCTCCGAATTGGACATCAGCTTGGCACCAAGCACTGTACCATCTGTGGAATATGATGCGATGACTGACATCTCGCCGCCATAGCCAGATGTCATGATCTCAAGGATATATCCAGCTGTGTTTCCGTTATCCATGAGCGGGATAGCATATGAGATGGAACCGCCATCACCTTCCATCTGATCGCCTATCTCATACCCTGCGGATACAGCCTCAAGAGCGTTGAGCCTTGTACTCTCAGTATTAAGTGCAATAGCCGGTGCCGTGATCTCATTGACGATTGCGCAGAGTGCTGTGCATACAGCCGATATGGCAAAAAGGATGAAGGCGACCTTCGCGATGTTCTTTGTCATGCCTTAGCCTCCTTTGCCTTCTTCTCAGGCTTCACATAGCCGAATCTCTTCACTCTGGTAAGCTTCTCGATAAGAGGTGTCACGATATTCATCAGGATGATTGCAAGTGATACGCCTTCTGGAAGAGAGCCGAAATATCTGATGAGGAATGTGAAGAATCCGCATCCGATTGCGAAGATGATCTCGCCTTTCGGCGTCGTCGGAGTAGTCACCCAGTCAGTCGCCATGAAGAATGCTCCAAGCATCAGGCCTCCTGAGAAGACAGGAAGGAGGATCTCTCCATGGAATGCGCCAAGACCATATGGTATACCACCGAAAGCCCATGAAAGCAGCGCGAAAGAACCGATATACACAACAGGGATACGCCATGTTATGATACCGCGCCAGATAAGGAACAGCCCGCCGAGAAGCAGGAGGATCGCAGAGACCTCGCCGATACAGCCTGCGGTATTTCCGAAGAATTCATCGACTGCGTATGGCGATATTCCAAGCTTATCCGCTATATTCTGAGCGAAGTCAGTAACAGGAAGCGTCAGGAGATCAGTGCTTCTTCCAGCGGCTCCGCCAGACATCGCTGTCTTCATCGCGGAAAGCGGTGTCGCAGATGAAATACCATCAACTGAAAGCGTGCGCGGAAGCACGAATGACGACATCTGCGAGGTGAATGAGAAGAATACGAAGACTCTTCCTGCAAGAGCCGGGTTCATCCAGTTGCAGCCAAGTCCTCCGAATGTCCACTTGACAACTGTAATCGCGAACGCCGATGCGATAAGCGGTATATAGAACTGATGATATGCCAGAGGTGGCATATTCATACCGATAAGAAGCCCTGTGACCAGCGCAGAACCATCACGGAGCGTGAATTCATGGGATACCTTTCCCAGAAGATACTCTGTCAGAAGCGCAGATGCAATTGCCACCACAAGCGTGAATAATGCCTTGAATCCAAATGCATACACTCCCCAGAGAGCAGAGGGTAGCAATGCAATCACGACCATGAGCATTGCCTTGTCGGTCCTCAGAGGCCCATGGATGTGCGGACTTGATTTCACCGTAGTCATTTCTTAAGCCTCCTTGCCATCTTCTTGCCAAGCTTGAAGCCCTGGACGAGCGGAAGCTGGGATGGACATGTATATGCACAGCAGCCGCATTCCTTGCAGTCCATAAGGCCAAGATCCAGTGCCACCTGGTAATTGCCGTATTTGATATTCCTGAACATCAGGTTAGGCTGAAGTCCCATCGGACAGTGCTGTACGCATTTCCCGCAGAGCACGCATGGGAATGAGGCTTCCTCATACATCTTAGGAAGCAGGAGAAGGCCGCCAGAGCCTTTGACCATCGGAGTATCTTCATCAGATACCGCGAAACCCATCATTGGTCCGCCTGCGACAATCGATACAAGATCATCCTTCTCACCGCCACAGAATGCGATGAGGTCAGAGAACTTGGTTCCAATCGGTGCAAGAACATTCTTAGGCTCATTGACAGATTCGCCGGATACTGTGCAGATGCGCTCGATAAGCGGCTTATGGAAACGCACCGCCTCATACACCGCATATGCAGTTGAAGCGTTCATCACCACGGCACCTACATCAAGAGGAAGCTTACCTGATGGCACTTCCCTATTCAGCACAGCCTTGATCAGCTGCTTCTCATCTCCCTGAGGATACTTCACGCGGAGACGGACAACCTGTATAGGATAGCCATGCTCCGAAACCTTCTTCTCGATATAGTCAGCGGCATCAAGCTTGTTTGCCTCTATTCCTATATAAATCTTATCAGGAGATGTGATTCTGGCAGCAGCCATCACACCTTCGAGAAGGCCATCTGCCCTTTCCATCATCAGACGATAATCAGATGTGAGATAAGGCTCGCACTCCACTCCATTGATGATCAGTGCCTCTGCTCTCTTTCCCATCGGGATCGTGAGCTTGACATCTGTCGGGAATGTAGCGCCACCCATGCCGACAATGCCCATCGAGCGTACAGTCTTCAGAAGCTCATCCGAGCTCTCAGTCTCCCAGTCGAATCTCTCATTGAACTGGGTTGTCTGTACTTCAGCAGGCTTTATTACGATTGCATCTGCAACAGCTCCTGCTGCTGTGCGGACACGACGGATATCGATGACAGTTCCGTCCACAGGACTATGGACATCAGCGGAAATGTAGGATGCGGCTGTGCCGATCACCTCTCCGCGCTTCACTTCATCGCCTTTCTTCTTTACAGGTGTGGCAGGTGCTCCAAGATGCTGGGACATGGAGACCACAAGCTCTGACGGAAGAGGAAGAACCTCTATCGCCTTATCCTTGGATAGTCTCTTCTTGTCATCAGGATGGACACCGCCTCTTTTGAACGCAGCTAGCTTAACCACAAGTCTCTCCAGAAAAATTAGTTTAATGATACCGCCGTTTTAAGCAGAATTAAAGCAGAAAAATGCATAGCAGAGGCAATTAGGATATCCCATAACAGCTGTTGCTGGCATCCACCAGAGACAGATACTTTGACCTTTCCCGAAGCAGAATTGTTTCAAACTTATGCGCAGGCTGCTACAATTGCATCATGAAGCAGTTTCCTCCACTTGATTTCAGCCATAGAAGCCGTGAATTCAATTGCTATAACGATAAGCAGAAAGCTGCTGTCATCTACAACTGGCTTGTCACAGGTATGTCAACAAGGGAAATGGATGAGAAAATACTTGGTCTTGATAGCAGCTCGAAAGGATACCAATCCTTCGGCATCTACCGTTATCTCGGGCTGAACGGCAAACACCAAGGCTTTTTCAAAGGATGGCCGCTGCCTGATATCATAGAATTATTTCATCAGCTTTGCAGGAATCCAGACTATTGCATTATCTTCTATTATTTCCTCGACTGCATTGATAGGCATGATCTTTCAGATGCGGATAATACACTGATTGCTGAAGCAAATGAATATCAGCCAGAAGATAGCCTGAAAGAACAGACATGGATACGGAACTCCTGGATTGGGAATAGCAAGGATGTCAATGACCGCCTTCTTGAGCTTCCTGATATTCCTGAAGGAAAGAGAGGACAAGTCAGGATTAGCCATAGCGGAACCAGATACGAATATTACAGCAGCACAACGGTAAAAGAGACAATCAAGGATCTCTATGATTTCCGCTGCCAGATCTGCGGAGATGTCATTCTCAGAACAGGCTGGAAGAGCGATATGAATAGAGTGGATAGCTGGAGATACCTGTCTGCTGATGTGCATCACATTCTTCCTATCTCAGAAGGCGGCCCTGATGTGAAATCAAATATGCTCTGTCTCTGCCCTACCTGCCACAGGAAATTCCATTCAGGAGAGTTCAGAATCAAACCGCATGACAATGCATTCATTGTCAGAGATGAGCTTATCGGACAAGACAGAGAGCTAATCAACCGTCATCGGATTATCATATGGTAAGCGGCAATCAGTTACAGAGTCATTGCGGATTATACCGTCGTCTGCTCTTTATCAGAAGAAATACTAAATAATAACTTAATAAATTTACATTTAATAAATTTTTATTTACAATCAAAGATATGAAAGAAAGGCTGATTGGCAGGGATAACGAGAAAGCAAGGCTGGAGAAAATCTGGAACAGCGGAAAATTTGAATTCATTGTCCTATATGGAAGACGAAGAGTCGGGAAATCATTCCTTATTGATTTCTTTACTGAAGGAAAGAACGGGGTCTACTTTGAGGCTATACAGGATGGAAGCAATGAGACACAGCTTCGCCTCATGTCACGTTCAGCCTCCATGGCTCTATACGGAACAGAAGGAGTGGCATTTACTGACTACATCTCCATTTTCGATGCAATTGCAAAGAAAGCTGAAAACGAAAGATTCTTTTTCGCAATCGATGAAATATCTTATCTCTGTGAGTCAAATGCTGAAATGATCGGTCTATTGCAGCATTATGTGGACACTGTATTCAGACATACAAAGCTTGTTCTTATCCTCTCCGGATCTTCAAGACGGTTTATTGAGGAAAATGTCCTAAGCAGTCAAAGTCCTCTCTATGGAAGAAGGACAGAACAGATAAAGCTTTTTCCATTCTCTCCAGCAGAAAGCGCCAGAATGTTTCCATCATGGAACATCGATGATATAGCAGCAGCTCATGTCATCACTGGAGGAGTTCCTTATTACCTTAACTTCGTATCAAGGCATAGCAATATTTCAGAAGCAATCAAAGATGAGTTCTTTACCCCAGGAGGTGCATTATTCACAGAAGCGGAACTCTTCATGAAAGGCGTTTACAGGAAAACAAGTACGTATGATGCAATCCTGGAAGAAATAGCTGGAGGAACAAATGATGTCAATAAGATAAGCGGCAAGACCGGACAAAGCTATGCAAATGTAAGCATGGCTCTCTCTTCCCTTTCATCCCAGCAGATTGTGGCAAAGAGAGAGAAGATCGAAGGACACGGTACTGGTAAAGGATGGGAAATCATAGATGGGTACTTTGCTTTCTTCTATCGTTTTGTCCATCCCTACTACTCCCTTATCGAACGAGGCAGAGGAGAAGCTGCTTTCAGCAATGCCCTGAATAAGCTTAATGATTTTGTCTCAAAGGAGATTGAACGATCTTTCAGAGAATATGTGCTATCTGCTTCTAATTTGCTGATAAGTTCCATTGGCTCTATTGATTTTCCGAATCCTATACAGAAAAGGAACGAGGAGGTCGATCTCTTCGGCAAGACAGATGACGGCTGGATTATCGGGGAATGCAAATGGCAGAATTCCCCTGTACATGTAAATGTCTTTGCCCAGCTTGAGGCAAGAAAGCAGCTTCTTGTCGGCTCTGGCAAAACGGACTTCTTCATACTGTCAAAAGCAGGATTCGGCAGCGATATGAAAACGCTTGCAGAAAGCCATAGCAATATCCATCTGATTACGGCTGAAGAGCTTTTTGGGAAGACGACAGCTCAATAATCTGGGGAAGCCTTTCCATGCAATGCATTAACCTAGACGAACACAAAATATTCGCCTGAATGGGCTCTGTTGCTCGAAATATTCGCTGTAGTATTCCGCTAATAGCTGATATAACAATTCTGGGAGACACAAGGCATTTACAGGCAAGGTCTCCTGTGTTTTAGTTATTGCTGAAAGGATCTGCAATGTATTTCATAAACTCATCCACAAGTCCATCAGCAAGACATTCGCAAGCAGGTTCAAGAGTATCGGCAAACGACTGTCCTTTATTTTTATCAGGAACAATAGTCCCAGCGATTCTTACAGGTATTCCTTCTCCATACATATCAAATAACTGTGAATCAAAATTCATCTGAGAGATTCCGAGACTATATTCATACACATACATCTCACCAAAAGCTATGTACAATATGTATCTGAAACCAGAATCAGCGATTATATCGAACATATCATCAGGGAACTCTGAAAGAGGGATATTATACACGTCTGAGAAAGCTGCGGCTCTGATTCCATTTGCTGTAAATGATTCAACGATATTCGATTCTGTCGCCATCTGGAAAATAGGATTTCCTGTATTGCAAAAAACCAATATGTTTTCTGTGACATCAACACCGCCATATCCTGAAGAATAAATCAATGATTCATATGTCGGTATTGACCGTTCTGCTGCAACGGCATAATCATCTGATTCATACAATGATGTACAAGAACTCAGTATGATTATGCTGATAAGAACCATCACGAACAGCTTTCTCATTATTTCCTTACTCCTTATCCCAATCGACTTCAGGAAGGCTATTGATGATATCAACAGTCTGGCAGCTTACATTGATGACACTCAGCAGCAAATCAAGTATATACCGAGAATTGCCATGCTCTATGCCCCAGTCATTAGGATTGTTCCTGATCTGGCTGTCCTTATCTGTCTTATCCTGGTACCTCTCCATTATCCAAGCAATAGCACTCTTTCCGTTAACTACATATTCATATGCCTTAACAGGAATATTCTTTATGGTGATATCTTCATTGTAGATAATGGTATCTTTCTGGCCATTCTTTGGATTACGCATCTTTGTGACAATATAGTTACCTTTATCGCCTTCTACTATCACATCAGGATATGCAGGCACATTCTCATAATTCAGATGAAGATCTGCAAGCATCCTTCCCGCTTTGCTGAAATCCCAAAATTTCTGAGGCTCAGAAACCAATGGCAACCGAGGAAGCTGCATCTTGAGATCATCTGCAAACTTCTCTATATAGCTCTTTGAATGAAGTATTCCATATACATAATAGAAGATATCCTCCTTAGTCACTCTTGGCCCATACTTCTGCTGTGCCTGATAAAAAATGAAATCTGTTATTCCATCCTTTCTTTCATATTTAATGCCTTCTCCAGAGAAAAGATCTAATTGTGACAAAGATATCTCTTTATACCAATATAATGGATAGCATTTTGTATCTCCATCAAAATGCAAATCTGTTACTAAATCACTAATCAGACACGAGTGGTCCTTTGTCCCACTTATTCCAGAGCAACATATAGTCAAGTTTTTTTCATTATATGGATATAGTTTTTCATTTTGAGCAATGGTATTAATCAAATCTCTTGAAAAATATAAATTCTCTTTGCAAAATGGCCTGTACATCGATTCAACAATGGAATTTAAATTATATTTTATCCGTTGCCCTTTGGATATACGTGTTCTGCTAGGATAATCCCATGAAAAAAGTGCTGGATTATTGTTTAATTTCTCCATCAAATACTGCTGTGTGCTTTTAGGGGTTACAATATCCGCTAACCGAATAGCTTCGGAATTAAAAAAGTCAACTGCTACAGATATTCTATCTTCTAGTTGCCTTCTATTGAAAGAATAGACCCATAAATCACGATTTGTTTTAACACCGCTTGAACTTATATTGAAATATGCTTTTTCCTCACCACCAAGTGGTATGAATGAAGAAAATCTATTACTCTTTTTTCTTAGCCATCCACCATGTTCATCAGGAACCAATGTCGTAGCCTTGAATTTTCTATCAAGAACCGAACGATATTCAGTACAAAGCTTCAGCTTATCATCTCTCTTCAGATAATCATCAATTGGCTTATACATTACCTTAGCTTTACCTGTATACCCTTTTTCTTTAACAAGAATAGTTATTGCAACACCTGTCATAATATCGAATACGTTTTGACCTTCGCGTTTGGCAGCCTCTCCGCTTTTCCCTCTAATTGCACCCCGCAAATCGAAGACATATATTTTAGAGAATTCGGTTTCTAGACATTTTCGAAATCCTTCTGCTGCATTACTAATAAGCCAACCTGAATTAGTTATAAACCCAATTATGCCATTATTAGCTCCAATTCTATCTGTGCTCCATCTAAATGCTTTAATGTATGAATCATAGAGAGAATTCTTATTTGTTGCATTAGTACCAGCAGCATATGTTTCGGCAATTCTTTCTTCTAGAAATTGATAGTGCTCGTTCTGCGCATTATCATTTGCAGAATTCTGTCCTACAGAATAAGGCGGATTCCCAACAATAACAGTTATTGGTGTCTTCTTTAACTTGTTTACTCTTCGAGAATTCTGAGGGAAGACTTCTTCAAGAAGCTCATTGTTATCCTCCCCCATCTGGAAGGTATCAGTCAGACAGATTCCTTCAAATGGATCATATGCGACCTTTGCTTCAAATGCAGGCTCTTCTTCCGCTGCATTCTGAATCTCATAGCCATAGTCATCTGTTTCTTTTTCAGCCGTCTGGTTTTGCTTTCTGACCTGTTCCGCTATGAAATCATGATAAGTATTCTCAATATTGATTGATGCAATGTAATAAGCAAGAAGGACTATCTCACAGGCATGAAGCTCATTCTTATATTTTCTTGCCATATCCTCCGGCTTTATTATCCCACTCTGAAGAAGACGGACAATGAACGTACCTGTTCCTGTAAAGGGGTCCAGGATATGGACATTTTCATCAGAAAGAGATCTACCGAACTCTTTCTGCATTACATCCTCTACGCTGTTGATGATGAAATCAACGACTTCTACAGGAGTATAGACAATACCAAGCTTCTCAACAGTCTTAGGGAAAGCTGTCTTGAAGAATTTATCATACAACTCAATGATGATTTTCTGCTTTCCATCTGCATTATCTATGTCCTTCGCCCTTTCCCTGACAGATTCATAGAATCTCTCAAGTTTCTCATTGTCTTCTTTAGGAGTCTGCTCATTGAGAATCTTGACCATGCCTTTCATTGACTTGGACATCGCATTGTTGTCTACGAATGAATATCCCTCGAACAACGCTTCAAATACAGGCTGTGTTATGAAGTGCTGGGCTAACATCTCAACAGCATCGTCTTCTGTTACAGATGGGTTGATATTCCTTCTGAGTCCTTTCAGATATTTATCAAAAGATTTCCGAGATTGGCTATCTTCTACTGATATTAATTTCTTTATCTGGCAAATATGCCTTTCAGCAATCTCTGCAACATCCTTTGCCCACTGCTCCCAGTAACGTCTGTCTCCGACTTTCTTTACAAGCTTCGCATAGACTGCATTCTGAAGTTCTCCGAACTGAAGCATCAGCTGCTTAGCTCCCTTACTCCTGAAAGCATCACTCATTCCGTTGTCGCCGGCGTCTGTATCATGAATCGAGGCGACACCGCCCACAAGAATCTGAGATGGCCGTTTCTTATTCAGCTCAATCTTGTTGACTATCGCATTGAATCTGTCATCATGAGCCCTCAGCGCCTGAAGGACTGTCCAAACAACCGCAAAGCGCTTATTGTCATCAAGTGCTTTCTCAGGCTCAACACCAGACGGAATAACAACTGGAATGATGATATACCCATATTTCTTTCCTTCTGCTCTTCTCATGACACGTCCAACAGACTGGACAACATCAATCTGGCTATTCCTTGCAGACAGGAACAGGACTGCATCAAGGGAAGGAACATCAACTCCCTCAGAAAGGCAACGGACATTCATCAGTATACGGCACTGATTGGATTCCCTATCAACATCCTTGAGCCACTGAAGATCTTCAGAACGTTTCAACGACCCCATACCACCATCTATATGCCTTGCTTCAATTGATACGATTCTTGATCGTTCCTCTTCAGTCAATGTCTGATAATAAGCATCACGGCATATCGTCATCATATCCCTTGTTTTCTCAGATATTTTTATGTTCTGACAGAAAGCAATGGCATTATGCATCAGACCAGGATCTACTTCATTCAGGAGCTCCGAATCCTTTGTTATCTTCGAAAGTGCGTTTATACAGCCAATAAGCTTCAATGAATCATCTGTAGGTATTTCTGGCTTTCTCAATGCTATTTCGTTCTGAAGAGCTGTAGACATCTCATCCTCATTGAGAGTCAGGACAAGTACCTTGTAGTCAGAAAGAAGCCCGCGCTTCACAGCTTCACCAAAACCTATCCTGTAGATTTCCTCGCCATATGTGGCAGGATCATCCATTGACCATACCATTGCTTCGCTCTCAGCTGCTTTCTTCTGATTCTCAGCACTGTAAAGTCTTGGAGTCGCTGTCATATAAAGACGCTTCTTCGCTTTTATATATTCAGCATCATGAATCTTCACAAAAGCGGAAGCATCCTCATCTTTACGTGTTACGCCTGTTGTCCTATGAGCTTCATCGCATATGCAGATATCAAAGACAAGCTCATCAGACAAACGTTTCTGTACTTCATGGACGACTTCTATTGACTGGTATGTCGAGAAAACGACAAGAAGTCCTCCTGTTAGCTTCTGATTGAATCGTGCGATTCTGATCTGTTTTTCTATTTCGCTGTATGAGGTTGAAGCCGGGAGTGCTAGGTCTATTACTGATTCGCCTATCGAATCATCTTCTGATACTTTCTGAGAAACTTTAGGATCTGAACAAATACAAATACCGTGAATCGGCTTTTCAGCCTGGGCTGACCATTCTTTAAGCGTCTGCCCTACAAGAGCAATAGACGGAGCTAGAAATAATACCCCCCCCCCGTAAAGAATCATTATTTATTTCATTTTCCGCGATTCTCAGCGAAGTATATGTCTTACCGGTACCACAAGCCATGATGAGCTTACCCCTATCATGATCCATGAAATACTCATGAGCCTTGTCTATTGCTTCCTGCTGATGCGGCCTCGGAGAATACTTGGCAATCTCTGCATCCGCTCCAAACAGACCTTCATCAAGCTTGTCCCAATCGACATCCGCGCTGGCAAGCTTATGGAAATCCATCCTGGTTACTGGCGGATTCTGATTCTTGAGAGAGTCCTCAGCATTCTTTGAGAAGCCTTTTCCTGATGTATCAAGCCAGATTCTTCTTGAGAAGCTTAAAACATTCCCGCTTTCATCATGGAAGGATTTCGCAGATGTGGTTATGAATGTATCTACAGCTGCTTTGCTTATATATGCATTCTCATCGTAGCATTTGCACTGGACAGCCCAGTATTCACCAGCAGCTGTCACTGCTACAAGGTCGATTCCAACATCATGGCCTGTACCGAAATCACTCCTATAAGGAAAATCCTTCCAAAGCCAGACTTCATCGATTCCTTCGCCTTTATATTCCGGATTCGTAAGAATAAAGGCTTTCATCAGCCGTTCGAATTTATTCCCCTGATCGGCTGTGCTCAATGATAAAGTACGATATCTGTCAATTATTGTGTAAAAGCTCACCTGTCATCTCCCGTTAGCGTCATATATCGACAAGGATAAGAATATCATAGCTTTATCTCAATGTTATCCATTTTTGTCACTCATAAGGCATAAACTCCGCATAATCCTTGCCTAAGCTCTGCTGGCAGCAACAAAACAGTTATCTATATTCCAACTATATATTCTCACAAACTAAAACCGGATTTTACGTTGTTATTTTCCATATACTGCTTTATATTCAAGATATAAGAAAATAAAAACGGCAAAGACGTTTTTATCTGGAGGAAGATTTGAAAATACTCAGGATAGAGGCAACAGGACTGCCATTATTCAAGGAAAAGCTTGATATCGCATTCTATGCACAACAGAGAGTCGGCGAGGACGATAAAGATATACTGTTCTGTCTTTCACAGACACCTTCCCTGTACCTCAATACAGCTAATGCTTTCATCGGCATCAATGCATCTGGAAAGACTTCCATACTGAAGGCAATAGAGGTTGCAGCTGCGATTCTCAGAAGCGAAAGCCTGAACCATGTACCTTCAAGAAGCATCATCGGAGATGCAGAGCATGCTGTATTCAGAATCACTTTCCTGAGCAAAGACAATCATGTCTGCTGCCTTGAGACAGAAATAGCAGCAGAAAGGAGCAAGCCCGGAGATTACATCTATAAAATCAAGGTCGAACGGTTAAGGATGAAACCACTGTCCAGCGTGAAGTCCAGGAAATACCTGATGAATTTCTCATCTGTTGAACCTGTATCAGTACGGAAAACCGATGAAGCATATCTTCCTGACGATGTGAGCTTCATCATTGCATATAACAGGAAAACCGGTGACAAACTGGATATTTATAGCCTTCTGACATATACAAACATGAACGTGCTTCCATTCTCAGAAAGCATACCGGCTGAGATAATCAGCTTCCTTGATCCGACAGTAGAAGAGCTGCGCTTTGAAAAAGATGGTGACAGGACTTTCATACATCTCAGATTCACAGGCTCCAATGAAATCATACTCAACAATGCAGCTGAACTTGAGCAGTATCTTTCATCGGGCACTATCAAAGGCATCATTGCTTTCTCCATGATGAAGGAAGTTCTGCAAACCGGTGGCTATCTCCTGATTGATGAAATCGAGAACCATTTCAACAAAGAGATAGTGACGACAATGATGCGCTTTTTCATGGATGCTGAGCTGAACAGGAATGGTGCTTCACTGATTTTCACCACTCATTATCCTGAGCTGCTGGATGAATATGACAGGAACGATTCAATCTATATAGTCCGCAACAGAGGTGGCATAACTGCAGAGAATCTCAGCAATATCCTCCGCAGGAATGACATCAAGAAAAGCGATGCGTATCAGAGCGGATTCCTAGAAGGAACCACTCCTCTCTATGAAGCATATATCAATCTTCGGAAAACTATCATGAAGGGAGACGCCTGAATGGAGCTGTCTAAATATAAGGCCTGCATATGTGAAGGTTCCGCAGAATCCGCAATCATCGATATTCTGGTGGATAACAATCTCCTTTTGTTCCCACGTGATGAAATGCTAGATGAGAAAGTCATCAGATGCAGGGGCGCTAAGAATTTCGAAGAACGTTATCTCAGGAAAGGCTTTAATGGAAAGATTTCCGTCATAAGAATACTTGATTCACGCAAAGAGAATTTCAAGCTGAGCAAAGCATATGAACATAAGGTGGATGTCATAAACATTGTGACAGCTCCAGAGATAGAAATGCTGATTATCATCAATGAAGGCAAATACGAAAATTACAAATCATCTGGAAAGAAGCCCAGCGAATACTGCAAGACAACTCTTCATTTTCATAATGTGAAAACATACGATTTCGTAAAATCATACTTCAGTGACTGTGAGTCCCTTTTGTCAGCAATCAGAGAATATAGGAGATTATCAAACATACCAAGGGGAGAATATACCCTGCTTGATCTGCTGAAATAAGTCACACAGATATGAATCTTGCACCTTACTGAATCCTCTCCAGCGTATACCAGGAACCATCTGCCTCATATTCTCTGATTCCAGGAGACGGGTTGCGCTTGATGAAGTTATTCGCAATAGATGGAGACATGATGTTGTTGTAGATGAGATATGCCTTTCCATCCTTTTCATGGAAGATGAATCTGTTATCTGATTCTGCTGTGAAACCAAGAGCCACAGATGCCGTGGTCATATGAATCTCATCTGGAGTCTCTGGCTCAACAGACCTTATATATGTGATTCTTGATGGCTTTATGCTTCCTGTATTCCACTTCCTGTTATTCCATAAATAGCCTTCCGGGGCATCATCGTAATCCAGATCCTCCATCGCATTCTCCCCCTCATCGACAAGAGGAGCTATGCGGATATCCCATTCGCCGAAGCCTTCCGGGAATTCAGAGTCCATCGGATGCAGATATATATAATAGTTGAAGGCCGAAGTCTCCGGAGCTTCCTTCACTGACAGGACAAAAGGAGGCGCATCCTCGCCATTTGCAGGACTCCAGCTGTATGTTCCTGCGAATGAAGATGTATGAATATCATAGGGATCTGTAACAGGAACGCCATCATATGCAAATGAGATTGAATAATCCGTTATGCTATCAAGGCCTGTGACTGTTATTTCAGCGGTATCTCCGGAAAGCCTTATCTCCGAAATACGACCTCCGCCAATTGTCGAGAGACGCTGGAAATCAATATTTTCAGGATAACTGATCACAAATACTGCAGACTGCTCTCTGGCCTCTGCAGAGATTATCCCAAACTCCACTGTCTCTTCTTCTGCATCTATTGTCTCTTTTGCAGGCAAAGGTTCCTCAGCCTGCTTCTGCTCGGGACTCAGATTCCCGGAAACCGCAGGCACGGCAACTTCAGGAATTTCAGTGGCATCCTCCGCTATCTGGGTATCTTCTTCAGGGATTTCCTCAGACGGTACTGTCTCTTCTGAAGGCTGCTCTTGCATAACAACATCGGGTTCCTCAGCAACAGGCTCTTCCACTATGATGATCATGGGAGAAGACTCTTCCCTGAAAAGATCCTCGGGCTCGGTACTTACTGAAGCACAGGATACTGCTGTAATGAGAATAAAAGAGTAAAGCAGGTAACGGAAACGCATCGGAACCTCCATATCTTAGTATAATCCCCATCCACGGAAATGTCATAAAAAAGCAGTGAAAAATAAATCACTTGCATTATGAATGCAAAAGAAATACAGTTTCTCTCGATGCGATCGATGAAGATAGATAAGTCGGAACTGATGTTCGACAACAAATTCCTGAAGTCCCTGATCATCCCTCTGCTTGTAGAGACACTTCTCTCAGTCACAATCGGTCTGATGGATACCATCATGGTGTCCGGAGTCGGAGAGCATGCGGTATCCGGTGTCTCTCTTATAGACAGCATCAGCGCGCTCTTCATCTTCCTCTTCTCTGCATTCGCTACAGGAGGCGCAGTCGTCGCATCGCAGTATCTGGGAAAAGGAGAGCCAGAGAATGCAAGATACTCAGCAAAACAGCTGATGTATCTCTCGATAAGCTTCTCCGTACTTGTCTCTGTCCTGCTCTTCATATTCAGACGTCAGGTGCTGAATCTGGTCTATGGATCCATAGAAGAGAATGTCATGGATGCAGCTCTCGTCTACTTCGAACCCATCCTGATATCATTCCCGTTCCTGGCAGTCCTCAACAGCGCAAACGCGCTCTTCCGCTCTATGGGCAAGAGCAGGATAACGATGATAGTCTCGATCATAATGAATGTAATCAATGTATCAGGGAACTACATCCTCATAAACATTGTGGGACTTGGGACTCTTGGCGCCGGAATCGCATCGCTTGCATCGCGCATGGTCGCATGCTTCTATATGGTATATAAAGTGACAAGGACATCGGAGGTGATCCACATAGAAGAGCCGCTGAAGTTCGATCTGAGCATCCCGATGATAAACCGCGTCCTTAAAGTCGCACTTCCATCCGGCATCGAGAACAGCATGTTCCATATCGGGAAAATCCTGATAAGCTCCACAGTCGCATCATTCGGAACTGCGAGTATAGCTGCCAATGCCGTATTCAATTCGGTATCGACGATGTCGAATATCCCGGGATCTGCCATAGGCATGGCATCAGTAACCGTAATCGGGCAGTGCTGCGGTGCTGGGAAGACAGATCAGGCTGAATACTATGGCAGGAAGCTGATGGCTCTGACTTATATGATGATGGGAGTCACCTGCACTCTGATATTCATAGCGGCAAGACCGCTTGCGGAGATGTATAATCTCTCGGAAACCGCGGAAGCGCTCGCAATATACAGCACGAGGCTGAATATGATACAGACAGTGCTGGTCTGGCCTCTTGCATTCACGCTTCCGAATTACCTGAGAGCCGCGGGAGATGCAAGATTCACGATGTTCGTATCGGTTGCATCAATGTGGGTATTCCGAGTCATGCTCTCGATAGTGCTCGGCAAAATGCTCGGCATAGGCTTCATAGGAGTATGCTGGGGCATGTTCATAGACTGGTACTGCCGGGCAATATTCTTCGTCATCCGGTTCCTGAAAGGGAAATGGAAGACGAAGAGAGTCGTATGATCAGAGCGCTTCTGTCGCCTTCCAGAGCTTTTCGAGATTGTAGAATTCCCTGAGTTCCTGGCTCATCAGGTGGATGACGATATCACCGCAGTCAATCAGTTCCCAGCCATCTGCGCCAGGGGACTTATGGCGGTTGTTGACGCTCATTCCAAGATCGATCAGCTCATTCCATATCTGATGTACAACACCCTTGAGATGTCCTACGGAAGAGACTGTCGCAATGATGAATGCATCTGTCCATGAGCATTCATTTTCCATATCGATGATGACAACATCTGTGCATCTGTGATCTTCAAGGAAAGCCTTGAGCTTATCGCAATTGTTCTTTATTCCTTCTTTCATAATCTTTTCCACGCATGATGATAGCCGATACAGCTTTTCTTAGCAAACCCACTTCAGAGATGAGCTCCCAATGCACGCTGAAGCCTGTAGGCCTTGCCTCTGATGATATAGTAGGCAGCAACGACAGCTGTTCCTGTCAGTATCCAGGAAATAGGATACACGGCAAGAAGAGCATCATATCCTGGCCAGAGAGGACATATCACGGCAACCCAGAAGATACGGAAAGCGCAGGTTCCGAATACCGTAAGGACAGCAGGAGTCATTGAATATCCAAGTCCTCTGAGACAAGAACCGGCCACCTCATATGTACACAGGAGGAAATAAAGGCTGAGTACGATGATCATCCTGGTCTCGGCATATTGCATGACAGCAGGATCATCCGTGAAGAGAGAAGCGAAGAAACTCCTTCCAAGTATGAAGATCCACCCCATGATGAGAGACGATATCATGGCAAATGCCATGCAGAGCCTGAAGATTTTGCTGCATCTGCTGTAATTTCCTGCACTGAAGTTCTGGCTTGTGAATGTCATGGCCGCCTGACAGAATGCTGAGACGACGAAGTATGTGAAATTCTCATAATTCACAGCAGCGGCGGAACCAGCCACGGCATTGGTGCCGAAGCTGTTGAGAACGCTCTGTATGATCACATTCGATACGGAGAAGACCATCGACTGGAGCCCTGCCGGAATACCGATCTTCGCAATCCTGACGAAATCACTCCTGTTGATTCCAAGCTCCTTCGCGCTCAGCCTTATCTCGCTGTCCGCATGGGAAAGGAAATGCCATACAAGCGCTGCGCTGACTGTATTCGAAATAACAGTCGCGATTGCTACTCCTGCGACGTCGAGATGGAACACAACGACCAGAAAGATGTTCAGGACAGCATTAAGGACGCCGGAAAGCGTAAGACAGTAAAGAGGTCTCTTCGTATCTCCGACGGAACGCAGTATGGCGGAACCGAAGTTGTAGACCATGATGACAGGCATGCCAATCGAATATATCCTCAGATACACGACAGCATCGCCAAGGACATCCTCCGGAGTCCCGATAAGCTCAAGCAGAGGTCTGGAGACAACAAGTCCTATGAAAAGAAGGAGTATTCCGGAAATCAGGGCAATTGTCATCGCACTGTGCACTGCACGTCTTGCATTATCCTTCTCCTGATGACCTATGAAGGCCGATACAACGACATTGGCACCTACGGAAAGTCCTACGAAAAGATTTACTATGAGATTGATGACGGGACCATTGCAGCCTACGGCGGCTGTAGCCTGAGCCTGATTTGCGGCAAAATGCCCAACGACTGCTACATCGACAGCATTGAAAAGCTGCTGAAGTATGCTGCTTGCTGCAAGCGGCAAAGCAAATGCGATCAGCTTCCCGGCCAGGGGGCCTGAGAGCATATCCATCTTCCTGCCTTGAGATAGCTTATCCATGACAGCCGATGATTTTATACAGATGCATCGGAGATACTCAAGACTTATTCATCAGAAATGATGCTATCTGGGTATCAGATCCGCCGAAGCTGTATCTAGAAAGCTCCTCGGGCCCAACGAATCTGACTTCCGTATGCACGCTAAGTGTGAAATCCTCTGAAAGGATGGAAATCATAAAGCATTTCAGGTGATAAAGCGTATCCTTGTTGGTGAAATCAAAGGAAAACACCTCATCTCCTACCTCAATATCGATTCCGAGCTCTTCTTTCCATTCGCGTTTAAGCGTATCCTCGGCAGTCTCTCCATAGCGGTTCTTGCCTCCGGGGAATTCCCACTTATCAGAAAGCGCGCCGCCTGAAATCCTCTTCGCGATGAGCACCTTCCCGCCTTTCATTGCAATGCCTGCCGTCGTGATCCTTTCATTCATAGCAGGAATTATAGCAGTACAATCGAAGGGAAGGCAAAATGAATCACCGCGATTGCTGATGTGATCATGCCAAGCGTCCTCATGCGCTTCGTGCTTACGATTTCCGTAGGAGCCTTCTCATCCTCCGATGATTTCGCAGAATAGTTTATATAGAAGAAGAATGCTGAGTAGATGATCCAGAAAGCCGGAATGAAATCACCGAGGATCACAGGCCCCGGAGATACAGGAAAAAGGACAATAAGTAAGGCTATCAGCAATCCGGCGATCATGAATATGCGCAATGCGCTGCGTCTTTCGATAAGAAGTCCCTTGAGCAGTATGACAGGCGACAGGGCCCTCCTGTATGAATCGACAAGGAAAAGAAGGGCGGAAACAATAAGGTATATAACTGAAAGGCAATATGCCTGTATCATCTGAGCCTCCCTGTCTCGGCTATAAGCTCCTCCGCAGGATAATAGCCATATTTTCCATGAGCAGAGCATCCTGCTTTCTGATGAAGTATGACACCATCGGCCGCAGCCTGCAATGGCTTCTCTCCTTGTCCGAGAAGAGCTGCGATGATACCTGTAAGGACATCCCCTGCTCCTGCGACTCCGATGGAAGGATTCGCGCCATCATAGATATAGACATCATCGCCATCAGCAATCCACAAAGATGCTGATTTCATGACAATGACAGCTTCAAGCTTCCTTGATGCAAGAAGCAGCGATTTTCTGAGGGAAGCAGCGCTTTCGAGACCATCGGGAAGGCCGAGATTCCTCATAAGAGTCCTGTACTCCCCTACATGGGGCGTAAGCACAGCATTCCAGGAGTATTTGAACCGATGCGCGTATTTAACTGCATCCGCATCCACGACAAGAGGTCTGCCCGAAGACGCAGCTAATGAAAGGATATCAGGATCGCCATCACCCCATCCAGGACCTATGGCGATGGATGAGAATCTGGAGAATGAGCTGTCCGAGAATGGCATCAGCGATGGATATTCCCTGAATATCGTCTTCTCATCGGTAAGCACAGTAACAAGCCCCGCGCCTGCTGCGAAGCATGATCTGCAGAGAAGCCTCAGGGCTCCCGGATAGCGCTGAGAACCTCCGATTGCGAGTACATGGCCTCTGGTGTTCTTGTAATCCGCGATGGAAATCCTGTGGATTTCTGAATCCTCATCGGAAAGAAGATACATACCTTTGCCTGTGAGCTTATTCTCCGGGAAGCCGGGATTGAAGCAGAAGATCCTGCCGCATTTTCCTCTCAGGGATGGAAGATACATCTCAGCCTTCGGGACCATGAATGTGACTGTATAATCAGCATCCCTATAGAATCCCGAAGGAACATCAAGAGCTATCAGCAAGGCATCACCTATCTCATCAAGAGCATTTCTGTATTCAGTTCTCGATGGATCTAGACTGAAGCCGAAGAGCGCATCAATCACTGTATCGAATCCTGAAAGCGATGACACGGCAGGGACCTTGCCTTCAAGCATCTTCCGCCTTCTGATATTCTCGGCATTGCCCTTATCCGTCAGATAATACACAGAGACATCAAAGCCATCTCTGGAAAGGAGATATGCATATTCAAGGCCGTCGGAACCATTGTTGCCAGGTCCCACGGCAACGCATATCCTTCCTTTCAGGAAATCCTTCGTAAGGTTATATGCTCCAGCTGCGGCACTATCTATAAGCGCAGTCTCATCAAGCTTATCATCGGCAACAAGCCTGTGATCTGTCTCCCTTGCTTCTTCTAGCGTATATACCGGCCTCATATCTGCATGATACTCCCTCAGACAATCCTGTGAAAAGCATTTCAGATTGGCAGAAATCGCAGTTTACGGCGTATTATTGTTATGATGAAATTCTTATCGCTGATGCTTCTCATTCTTGCCGTATCATGCTCACCCTATCCGCAGGATGGCAAAGCCACTGCTGTGCTCATAAGCGTCTCTCTGACTTATGAGGGCTCTCCTGAATACGTGAATCGCCTTTTATGCACAGCTAATGACAGCAGAGCTGTCGAGGAAGAGATGAAACTGCTTGCGGAAGCTTCAGGCATGGACTTCGAGCTCCATAAATTCATGGAAGAAAATAACCATCTCATCGATGCAGAGAAGAGGACAATTTATGGCAAAGATAAGCTCCTTTCATATATCAAGGGAATCGGAACATCTCCCGGGGATATCATAATATTCTACTTTTCAGGCCATGGCATTGCCGTAAACGGTGAATCAATGATAGTGGTTGACCCCGGATGCAAGGAAGATGATTTCCTGGCTCTTTCAGATATAAGTGATGCCCTTTCCAGCCTTGATGGAGACAGCTGCATGATAATCGATGCATGCCAGTCAGGATCCGAGACAGAATCAGAGCTTGCTGGAGAAGTGTTTTCCACAACTGGAGATTACATTGGCACGAATATAGGCAATGCGCTTTCATCTGCTTTCCGTCTATCATTCAGCGCAAGGCCACCGGAAGATGATGTCTACATTCTCGCCTCCTGCACAGAGAACCAGAACTCGCTTGCGAATATGGATATCTCCGGGGCCATAAACTCAGGAAAATACAGCGTTTTCACTTATTACATGCTCTGCTATCTTGGCTATGATTTCGCAAAAGAGAAAGCCGATCTGCCATCCACAGGAATGATTACTTTCTATTCGATATATCAGGGCATCAAGGATTCGATGGCTGATGAATTCTGGGAAAAGCAGACAGCCCAGCCTGTACGCACCCCGATCGATCTTATCCTATTCTCCTTTATATGAGGCATACCATGAGAAAACTGATTATGACGATAATATTGCTGGCTTCCGTATCTTCTGCATGGTGTGCGGAATGGAAACCTGAGATAGGCGCTTCCGTATCATACAGCGCAAGCAGCTTTGCGGAGACTGAGAATATCTACAGCGCGGTCTCTGCCGGGCTCCTTGTCGATATCCCATCGATATCATTCGGGCCACATCAGCTTCACATTCCTATCTCGGCAGGCTATTCATCAAGAAGCATAGCAGAAGGCAGAAGGATGAAGCAGGCAGAAGCTGAATTCGCAGTACAGGCAGGCTATGGCTACTCTTTCTCGGAGCTGTTCACGCTGAGGGCCTTGCTGGGAGTCAAGGCAAGCTGGTATCTCGGGGGCGATTTCCTGAGCATCTCATATGGCGCTGAGGTCATACCGCTCTTCACAATCTCGAATATCTTCTCAATAGGAATCCCTGTATCTTACTATGGCTCTGCCTCAGGATGGGAACTCAATGCAGGAATACTGTTCCTGGCATCACTGTGCTAGGTCCTTGCCTGATTTTATCCTCTCGATCTCATCGCGGATGATTGCGGCCTTCTCGAACTCAAGTCGCTTCGCCATGTCAGTCATCTCACGGGTCAGTTCCTGAATATAGCGCTTCCTGTCCTTCTCCGAAAGGAGGTTGTAGCCAGCCTTGACGATCTTTATGTCATCCTTCACAGCCTCCTCATCATCCTTCTTCTCGCGCTCCAGGATATCCTCTACAGCCTTGCGTATTGTACGCGGAGTGATACCATGAGCCTCGTTGTATGCCATCTGGACTGCCCTTCTGTGCTCTGTCTCATCGATAGCCTCCTTCATCGCATCGGAGATCTTATCAGCATACATGAGCACTCTGCCGTCTGCATTCCTGGCAGCCCTTCCTATAGTCTGTATAAGCGATGTCGCAGAACGCAGGAAGCCTATCTTATCAGCATCGAGTATGGCGACAAGCGATACCTCAGGAAGATCGAGGCCTTCCCTGAGAAGGTTGATGCCTACAAGGACATCGAACTTGCCGAGCCTGAGATCCTTCAGGAGCTCGACGCGCTCAATAGTCTCAACCTCGCTGTGAAGATACCTTACGGCAAGGCCAAGCGAAGAAAGATAGTCTGTGAGATCCTCTGCCATGCGCTTGGTAAGCGTCGTCACGAGGACACGCTCATCCTTCTCTATTGTCTTGCGTATCTCGCCATAAAGATCCTCCATCTGCCCCTCGGTAGGTCTGACCTCGATCTTCGGATCGAGAAGACCTGTAGGCCTTATGAGCTGTTCGACAATCTGAGATGACTCCTTCTTCTCGCGTTCTCCGGGAGTTGCGGATACATAGATCCTCTGACCGACTTTATGATCGAATTCCTCGTATTTCATCGGTCTGTTGTCCAGAGCGGAAGGAAGCCTGAAGCCATAGTTGACAAGATTCATCTTTCTCGACCTGTCTCCCTCATACATCGCGCCTATCTGAGGAAGCGTGACATGGGACTCATCTATGAATGTGACGAAATCATCAGGGAAGTAATCGAGAAGGACTGCAGGGCGTTCACCAGGAGCTCTGCCTGAAAGCAGCCTCGAATAGTTCTCGATACCTGAGCAGTAGCCAACTTCCTGAAGCATCTCCATATCATATTCAACACGGCTCTTGATTCTCTCAGCCTCGACAAACTTGCCATTGGATTCGAAATACTGGACACGCTCTTCCATCTCCTGATCAATCAGCCTGAGCGCATTGTTTATCTGTCCCTGAGGCATCACGAACTGCTTTGCAGGATAGAGTGTGACAGTATCAGCCTCATCGATTCTCTCACCGGTAAGAGGATTGAACCATACGATGCGTGAGATCTCATCCCAGTCAAGGTAAATGCGGAAAGCAGCTTCCATGTATGCAGGATAGATTTCGACAGTCTCCCCTCTCGGCCTGAATGTTCCACGCTCCAGTATCATGTCATTTCTGTCATAAAGCATCCTCGTAAGCTGCTCGAAGACCCTTGGCTGACTGAAATCATCGCCGACCCTGAATGTGTAGAGCATATCGCGGAGAGAGACTGGATTGCCCAGGCCGTAGATGCATGAGACTGTCGCGACAACAATCACATCGCGCCTTTCCATGAGGGAAAATGAGGCAAGCAGCCTCAGCCTGTCTATCTCATCGTTGATATCGACTTCCTTCTCTATGTAGAGATCCTTGCCAGGCACATAAGCCTCAGGCTGGTAGTAGTCGTATGTCGATACGAAGTATGTGACGGCATTCTCAGGGAAGAATGATTTGAACTCCCTGTAGAGCTGCGCAGATAGCGTCTTGTTATGGGAAAGTATGAGCGCAGGCTTCTGTATCTTCTCGATGAGCTTAGCCATCGTGAATGTCTTACCGGAACCTGTGACGCCTTTCAGTGTCTGTGCCCTGTCACCTTTGAGATAGCCTTCATAGAGCTTCTCGACAGCTTCTCCCTGATCCCCGGAGAGATCGAAGTCCGAGACGACATGGAAAGGCTTCGAGTATCCTGCCTGAAAGCTTATGACAGGCTCACCTGCTATGCTGTTGTAGCCACCTACCTTGCTATCCATCCTGAATTCTCCATCGTCCTCTCGATAAGCGTCACATCCTCAAGGACAACAGGAACGCCATCCCTGAGGACAGTTATATCGACAGTATCGCCGGCATCGGTATCGAAAAGCACTGCGAAGTAATCATCGTAGCCTTCGACAGGCTTCCCATCTATGGCTGTGATCACATCGCCTCCAAGATAGATGACAGACTGTCCATACTGCACGGCAGTGGTACCGCCTCTGAGTCCTCCCCTGTCAGCCTCTCCGCCGGGAACTACCTGGGAGACGACTATACCTTTATCCACGGGGATTGAGGCGAAATCTGCAATGACAGGATTCAGCTCCACCGAAAGGATATCAAGCCATCCCCTGCTTACGCGTCCTTCATCGATGATCTCCTTCACGGAATTCATAATCCTCCCTGAAGGGATCGCGAAACCGACACCGCCCGATGAACCTGTATCAGTACTGATCCTGCTTATCAGGCCAATCATCCTGCCCTGGCTGTCGAGAAGAGGGCCTCCGCTGTTGCCGGGATTGATGGCCGCATCTGTCTGTATCATCGAAGGAATTGTCTCTCGCCCATCAGCAACAAGTCTGTCCACTCCCGATATTATCCCTTTCGACATCGACCACGGATAGGAAAATGGATGTCCTATGACATAGCATGTCTCCCCTGTGAGGATATCATCAGAGGAAGCTATCTCTATTGCTGGAAGAGCTGTGGCGTCAGCCTTCAGAAGCGCTAGATCGGAAAGATCGTCATAGCCGACAAGCACAGCTTCCGCATAGCTGGAATCATAGAAGCTGATTGCGAACGCCTTCGCGGTTCCGACAACATGTTTGTTCGTTATGATATATCCATCAGATGAGAGTATGACCCCGCTTCCTTCCGCGGAATGCTGCAGATCTCCCATCGCAGTGATCCTGACGACAGAAGGAGCAGCCTTTCCGAATACGGAAATCCCTCTCCTGTCTTCCTCAGAATACTCCCATGCAGGCTTCTCTCCGGAAAAGAGCGGAAGATCCTCATATGAGTAATGCATGGAATCCACAGGTATCCCGGCAGCCTCGAAAAGCGCTCTCTCGCCATTTTCATTGACAAAAGCCCTCAGAGCAGACTCGAATGCAGCGCTCTCTTCCTTTCTTGAAAGCTCCCTTGTCCAAAGCGACAGAAGGAATATGACAAGCACTGCAATCATCAGGGACAATATGATGATCAGCCTCTCAGGCCTGGTAAAACGATGCTTCATGCCATGCCAATCATAATCCAGAAAGCAAAAGCTGTATACCTAGCGCGGCTTACTGAAAAGAATGCGGAAGATGAATCTCACAAGCGGTCCGCAGAACATCAGCTGCCAGAAGAAAGCCATAGGATAATTCGATGCGACTGTCGTAAGCCATACAGGAATGAAATCGACAGCATCAGGCCGCTTGAAGAGAAGCGTTGCCCAGAGACTCATCAGAGGACACATCATCGATACAGTGACAGCGGCCCTGAAAGCGATGAGGACAATCTTGCCATCCTTCTCAGAAGATACATTCCTACTGCATATTCTCCCGGCAACCGGATCTGCTATGAAGAACGACATCACAAAACATATTGGAATCATGATTGCAGACTCATGAGCAGCCCTCGGAACATCATCCCAGGAAAGACCACCGCTGATCTGGCCCTGGTTGTAAATTTCCATCGCAAGCACCATGATGAATACCATCAGAATGGCGAACACGACTCTCTCGAACAGTGTTTTCGGCACAATACACCTCCAAAGACATGAAAAAGCGAGTGCCCCGGCTGGATTTACATCCTCAGGAACACTCGCCCGAAATGGAATCTAGACTTCATCAGGATTTTTTTCAAGTAAATGAAGCGGTATACACTGTCTTGAATTATCAATACAATCAGGGCTATGGATAATCTATCAGCATTCAGAGAATTAGGACTCAGTGATACTACGATAAAGGCTCTCGAGGCGAAGGGCTTTGAAGAACCAACGGAGATACAGAGACTGGCAATACCTCTTCTATTGCAGGAGGGGACGGAGATTGTAGGACAGGCACAGACAGGTACAGGAAAGACAGCGGCATTCGCTCTCCCGATAATCGAGACAATCAAGGGAGGCACAGATAAGACAGAAGCTCTTATCCTCGTTCCGACAAGAGAGCTTGCAAGTCAGGTATCAGAGGAAATCTCATCGCTCAAGGGTGAGAAGAGAATCGAGATCACGCCGATTTATGGTGGTGCCAGCATGGAACAGCAGCTCAGGAAGCTCAAGAGGGGCGTGAACATAATCGTAGGAACGCCGGGACGTGTCCTCGATCATATAAGAAGAGGCTCAATGAAGCTTGAGGACCTCCAGTTCCTTGTTCTCGATGAAGCTGATGAGATGCTCGATATGGGATTCATTGAGGATATCGAGCAGGTGCTCAGGGCTGTTCCGAATTCAAAGCGCATGCTGATGTTCTCCGCAACGATGCCCAAGGAGATAATGAAGCTTGCTGAAAGCTTCATGAAGTCACCTCAGATCATCAGGACGCAGAAGCAGGATACTGCAGCTATCTCAACAGATCAGATTTACTATGAGGTACGCGAGAGCGATAAGCTTGAGGCACTGACAAGAATCATAGACAGGGAAAGCGATTTCTATGGCGTCGTATTCTGCCGCACTAAGACACAGTGCGATGAGATCGGAAATAAGCTTGCTGACAGAGGCTATGATGCGGCAGCTCTTCATGGAGATCTCTCACAGAGGGAAAGAGAAGCGATTCTGAGGAAGATGAAGGACAGGCAGCTTTCGATCCTCGTAGCTACCGATGTCGCGGCCCGTGGCCTTGATATCCAGGATCTCACTCATGTCATCAACTACTCTATCCCGTCTGATCCGGAGATCTACATCCACAGAATCGGAAGGACAGGAAGGGCTGGAAAGAACGGCACAGCAATCACATTCATAACTCCATCTGAGGCAAGGAAGCTCACATATATCTCGAAGGCATCACGCGCTGAGATAAGAAAGGAAGAGATCCCAGGTGCCGAGGAGATCATCAGGGGAAAGAAGGAAAGGATCAAGTCCCAGATATCAGATGCACTCGGGAATGAGGCTAACCAGAACTATCAGGAACTTGCGAGAGAGCTTCTCATCGACAGGGATCCTGAAAGCGCATTCGCAAGCCTTCTCGCTTTCTTCTACCGCAATGAGCTCGATATCTCGCAGTACAGGAAGATCGAGGCAATCACTCCTAAGGCAAAGAAGAGCCACAAGGAAAGAAGAGAGGAAAGCCGGAACAAGGGACCTTACGATAAAGTCAAGGCTCCTTCGATGGATGAGGAAGGGACAACAAGGCTCTTCATCGCAAGAGGAAGGAAGGATGGCCTCACGAAAGGCATGCTCTGCAATATCATCATGGATCATGCGGGAGTCAGGGATCAGGATATCGGGGATATCGAGGTTCTTGATGACTGCTCATTCATAAGCGCGCCTTTCTCAGTCGCAGAGAAGATCCTCCGCTCCTACTCTGACCGCAACCATAAGGGTAAGCCAATCGTCACAAGGGCAAAGGAGCAGAAGAAGCCTGCAATGCGCAAGGAAGCTGTACGCAACCGCAAGCGCAGGAAGAACTGGGAGGACGATTTCCAGCCTTATGGCCGCGACACAAGACCTGGAGAGGATGGTTCATTCTCATTCCCTGACAGGAAGAAATCAAAAGCCAGGGCAAAATCAAAAAGAAGACGCTGATTGCGCAAGCTGCAGAGACCCTGCAGCTTTATTAATTAAGAAATGAAAACGACAATCTACAAATCAAGGCCAGACGCACCTATAATCTATCTCAATTCCGTGAAGGATGATGGCAAGGAGATCATGAAGCTGACAAATCACAGCTTCACGCTTGTCGTGTTGTCCGAACTCGACTGGAACAACGATCTCACGCCATGGCCATCGCCTTCCATCTTTCCAGATGGAGAACCATTCGGAGGAAAAGCAGATGACTACATCAGGAAGCTTGAGGAAATCATAAGCGAGACGGAAAAAGACATGACTCCGGAATGGAGGGGTATTGCAGGATATTCTCTTGCAGGGCTCTTCGCGCTCTACTCCCTGTACAGGACAGATCTCTTCAGCCGGGCAGCCTCTGTCTCAGGTTCCCTCTGGTATCCTGAGATCAGGGACTTCATTGCCAGCAATGAACCAAAGAAGATTCCTGATTCGATTTATCTCTCACTTGGCGAAAAGGAAAGCAATGGAAAAACCGCCTCAGTCCTTGAAAACACAAAAGCAATCGGACAGCATTTCAAGGCACAGGGCATCAATACAGCATTCGTACTCAATCCCGGCAACCATTTCACGGAACCTGTAAAAAGAACAGCAGATGCATTGAACTGGCTGGTTATGAGCAGTGAACTACTCCATCTTAGCTGACGCTTGAAAATGGAGCTTCCGGGCTCTTTCCTTTTCAGGGCGTTTCGCAGAATGCTCCCATGCCTCATACGAGGTATAGAAGGCTGACTTCCGCTCCTCCGGAG
>CALXLA010000026.1 GCA_944389075.1 uncultured Spirochaetaceae bacterium | reverse complement strand
GCGGAGGCATGAAGCTTTATGCTTCCCAGTTCCTCGCCGCAGAGCTGGACAAGGAGCGAGAAGGATTTGTCAGGAAGGAATCCTCCTGATGCATAGCATGGGGAACAGATGCTTACAGGGAATATGTTTTCCTTGTTGAATCCAAATCCGAAGTCAAAAGAGAAGAGGGTGTTATCTCTTGTGATGGTGACATTCCCTCCATCATCGGAGAATGAGAAGGAAATTCTTTCTATGCCTGTACTGTTTTCTTTGCTGAATATGAATGATCTGCCCTCGAGAATCTGTCTGCCTTCTTCTGAATCCGTGCCTCTTGATACAGGAATTGATAAATGAACAGGTTCTGCTGTGTCTTCATCAAGATCCTCCGCAATCTCATGGACAGCTGAGAGTATCTCCGCATTCATCGATTTGTCCGCCTGTGTATCTGCTGTCGTGACTATCGCGATATCCTTATCAGGGAATGCAATTGCGAACTGACCGCCAAGTCCATACATGCCCCAGCTGTTGTCGCCCGTTCTCCAGAATTGGTATCCATAGCCTAGTTTCAGATCCGCATCCGTTGCCGTGATTTCAGTTTCCGATAAATTCGAAACAGCTTCTTCGATATACCAGTCAGGTATGTACGGCAGAGTCTTGTGCATTACGCCATTGATTGTTTTCAGGAGATCTGCAGGCCTCATCATGAGACCGGAACCACCTATCGGCGCACCTGTTGGATCTTTGAGTATATATGTCCGTTCATCTATATCGAGATTCTTCAGATACGTGGACTTGATGAATGACATGAAATCCATTCCTGAAATTCTTTCTACCAGAGACGCAAGAACATGCGTTGCCGATGTGTCATATATGAAGAAAGCGCCTGGATCGTGATCAGGTTCAGCTGTGAAGAAAGATCTGACCCAGTCATGCTGCCATGAGGCGACATGATTTGGTTTTCCGCCTTTCTTATAAGTCGTTTTGCTGTAGCATGTGCGCATCATCAGCATGTCACGGATAGTCATGGAAGCAAGTTCTTCAGGCACTGCGGAAGGAATCATGTCAGGAAAGTAGTTGATGATTCTGTCGTCAAGCGATAGCTTCCATTGTCCTAGCAAGGTACCTATAGCAAGGGATACGAAGCTCTTTGTACATGAATACATTCTGTGGAGCATGTCTTTCCGGAACGGCTTCCAGTATATTTCAGCTATAAGTTCTGATGATTTAGCGACAAGAAGCGAATGCATCGGGATTCCTGCCTTTGTAAGGCGGCTGGCTGCGGACGAGACAACCGCCGGGATCTCTTTTTCCATTGTTTCATTTTACTGCATTGGATGGATTTTGGGACACCCGCCATTTATCTCCATTACTTTGCTGAAATGTCTCAGATATTGAGACTATACGCTCATACAATCCCAATCTGAGTGGAGGATTCCCATAAAGGAATTGGTTTAGAATATGAGAGGGGAAAGGATTGTGAACATAAGATTGTACTCTCTCGTAAGATATCTGCAGAAGCCGGGAGGTGTGTCTGTTGAAGAGATCGGTGAGGAACTGAATATCTCACGGGCTACGGTATTCCGCTATCTCAATGTGCTTCAGGAGATGAACCTTCCTGTCACCAGTGAGACAAGAAACAGGAAGAGCTATTATTTCTTCGATGTGACGAATCCATTTGTCGGCAAGAACATCTTTGAGAATCTTCCATATATAAAGGATGACTTCTTCTTTGACAGGGATGAGAAGATGCTGATTGAGTATCTGTTCGCGAATGCGGAGTCGACAGTTCCCGCGCTTCGTCATGATATATCGGAACTGCATGAGAAGATGAAGGTCCTCCTTACATTCGCAGGCCATGTCTCCGAGGAAGAAGATGAAGAGCCTCAGTATGATTTCCCGATGAGGAAAGGGGTAAGGAAGATATGCTCATTCTCTGAGCTTCCCAAGCGCACTGAGGAAGGGAAGATGGATATCATAAGCAAGCTCTGTGACGCTGTCGTGGACAAGCGTGTCTGTATAGTGACTTACAAAGCCCTGAATTCCGAAGCGAAGACATATCCGATAATGCCGCTTGTCGTCTTCTCCTATATGGGCGGCATCTATTCGATTGTCGAGACAGAGGATTCGCCATACACGATAAAGCTCGCTATTGAGAGGATACAGTCACTTTCCGTAACGAATAAGCGTTTTGAGCGCAAGACCGATCTTGATATCCCATGGATAATGACAGATCCTTTCGGCCTCATACAGGTGGATCAGTT
Organism: uncultured Spirochaetaceae bacterium; assembly: GCA_944389075.1. Lineage (GTDB taxonomy): Bacteria > Spirochaetota > Spirochaetia > Sphaerochaetales > Sphaerochaetaceae > Ornithospirochaeta. Next base: position 7,435 of record CALXLA010000026.1, on the reverse strand, counting down.
CGAAGCTGTGATAAAAGTAAGGAAGGAATCCGTAGAGAACATGATGGCAAAGGCATGGCCGGAGAAGAGAGCCAGATTCTCAGAGCCTGCGGAAGATGGGAGCGTGACGCTTACAATTGTCACATCAGGTGAATTTGAGCTTCTGAGATGGCTCCGCTATATGGGAAATGAAGTCAGGCTTCTCAAGCCGGAATGGCTTGTTGAGAAGCTCAGGACTTCAATCGATGAGCTCAAAGCTGGGTATGATTTCAGCTGAGATGCTCTTCCATGCCTTCTGCGGCTCTTATTCCAGATGCCCATGCACCTGTTATGCCGCGGCTTGTACCGGCTCCGTCGCCGGCAAAGTATACGGAATCGGCAACCTGAAAGTGCTTGTCCTTATATTCCGGCTTGTTCGCATACAGCTTGATTTCCGGGTAGTACATGATTGTGGAAGGGTGGAGTATTCCCGGGATGATCGTATCCAGCTTCTTCATGCCTGACCAGATGTATCTGAGGATCTTCGAAGGCATCGCAAGCGAGATATCGGAAGGGCAGCAGTCCCTCAGTGATGGCTCGAAGTCATAGAGGTCATCGTTGAATGTGGCAGCCTTTGAGCGCTTTCCCATTCTGAAGTCCCCGACTCTCTGCATAAGAGGTTTGCCACCTCCCATCAGTGCCGCCATTACACCGAGGTACTCCGCGAATTTCTGCCCTGATGCCAGAGGTTCCGTGAAGCGTACAGTCTTCAGCATGGCGAAGTTCACGAGGCCATTGTTCTTAGCTGCATCTGGTGCATATGCATGTCCATTCACCGAGTACCAGATATCACCGCGGTCAGTCACATATTTCTCTTTTACGACATGCGCGTTGCCGCTGTTCGTGCAGAATGTCCTTACTTTCTCCGGGAAATAGAATTTCGGGTCATAGTAGTCCCTGACTATGGGATAGTGCTCGATCCTTGTCTCAAGGCGTACGCCTACATCGAGTATATTGTCCATATATCTGACACCGAGAGACTGCATCACGTCCTGAAGGAAGTGGAAGCCATGGCGGCCCGGGGCTATCAGTATTGTCTTGTATCCGATTTCCCTCAGATCCGTCTCTATGAATTTCTGCTCTCCGTTGATGCTGAGCATCTCTTCTTTCAGAGAGATATCCACACCCATCTCCTGAAGCTTCTTCAGAAGTTCCTGGATGAGACGGAGACCCCCATCTGTTCCCAGATGCGTCTGCTGTATCTCAAGAAGGGAGCAGCCGAGCTTCTCAGCCCTTGATTTATATATCGAGATATTCGATTTCGGCAGGATATCAGGTTTGAGGAAGGCCTTTACCTGCTCAAGATACCGGTTTGCAGTTGCTTCATCCCAGTATTCGAAAGGAAACCCGATCGGATACGTGAAGTTCATCTTGCAATCGTTGCGCATACCACCTGTCGATACAGGTGCCTTATCAATCATCAGTATTGAGATATCCCTGCGTTTCTCAAGAAGATAGAAAGCTGCACCCATGCCTGCAGGTCCGGTTCCGACTATGACGACATCGTATTTATCCATTGCTTTTCACCCATGGAATTATATATGGATAAAAGGCAGAGTGACCAGAGTCATTTCTCATCAAAGATTAATAATGGGTTATTATTATCCTGATTATGAGAATATTGATTGCCGAAGATGAGAGGGAACTCAGGAGCATCATCTGCAAAAGGCTTGCCGATGAAGGGTATGCTGTGGATTCTGTGGATAATGGCAGTGATGCTGCTGATTATCTTATGTCCGGGACATATGATGCTGCCATCCTTGATATCATGATGCCGGGGAAGGATGGCCTTGAGGTGCTGAAGGAATACAGGGAGGGCGGAGGCCATACTCCGATAATGCTGCTTACCGCAAGGGATTCGGTATCGGACCGCGTCCTTGGCCTTGACAGCGGTGCCGATGATTATCTTGTGAAGCCATTTATGTTTCCTGAGCTTCTTGCAAGGCTCCGTGTCCTTCTGAGAAGGAATGGAGGAACTGCATCCTCTGTCATTTCCTGCGGGGATCTTGTGATGGATACATCCTCGCATGCAGTCAGCCGCAATGGGAAAGATATAATGTTAAGCGCCAGAGAGTATTCCATCCTTGAATATATGATGCACAATCAGGGAATAGTGCTTGAGCGCGAAAGCTTCCGCAGTCATATATGGTCATGGGATTATGATGGAGAGTCCAATGTCATAGATGTCTATATAAGATATCTCAGGAAGAAGATCGATGATGGACATGAAGAGAAACTGATCCATACGGTCAGGGGTTCTGGCTATATGCTGAAGGCTGGTTCCTGATGGCTGTATCGGTAAGGAGAAGCGTTGTCATCTGGTATACGGTCTGGATGATCGTGCTGATTCTCATTGTCATGGCCGTAGTGCTTTCTGGCGGCTGGTATATCGCGGATCGCCAGGCAGGACGCATCCTTGCCAGAATGGTGGATGATGCCGCTGATGAGGTTGAGTTCGACGATGGCAGAATCGAGGTGGATGATGATGCTGTTCTCCGTGGCAATGGCGTATTCATCGGTGTCTATGGCAGCAATGGACAGAGGATAGCTGGCTATATTCCGGAGGATTCCCCTTTCCCTGATTTCTCTGATGGCACAATGAGGCAGGAGAATGGATGGCATATATATGACAGATATCTATGCTTGGAAAGGGGCCGTGATGCATGGATCCGTGGTACGGCAAGGAACTATGATGGCAATGCGTTCATATCGTATGCGAATCTTATCGTGCTGAGCATCCTGCCATTGATTGCCATGCTTTCCGCCGTGGGGGGCTATTTCATCGTAAAGCGCTCATTCAGGCCCCTTGATAAGATGATTGCCACAGCTGAGGATATCGCAGGGGGAAAGGATCTCTCTAAGAGAATCGGGCTTGGCAATGGCAGCAGTGAGATATATAAGGCTGCAGCTGCCTTCGATACAATGCTGGACAGGATCGAGGAGTCCTTCAGGAAGGAGAAGCAGTTCACTTCTGATGCATCCCATGAGCTCAGGACCCCGATTTCAGTCATCCTCGCTGAATGTGATTACGCATCATCCCACACGGATGATAGTGATGAGATGACTGAGGCGATAGGTGTCATCGGGCATCAGGCAAGGAAGATGTCATCGCTTGTGTCTGAACTTCTTTATATAGCCAGGGCGGACAGGGGAACGATAAAGCTTGAGAAGGAAGACGTAGATGTGCCGGAGCTTGCAGAGGCTGTTGCCGAAACGATGATGACGAAAGCTGAGGAGAAGGATATCTCAATCTCTGTAGAGGCTTCAGAACCTGTGATTGTCAATGCTGACCGTGATATGCTGATGCGGGTCCTGATAAATCTCATTTCCAATGCGATAAGCTATGGTCACCATGATGGTCATGTCTGGGTCAGGATATGCAAGAAGGAGGATAAGGCTGTAATAGAGGTTGCCGATGATGGAATCGGAATGAAGCCGGAGCATCTGGAGCGTATATGGGACAGGTTCTATCAGGCAAATCCTGCGAGGTCCGGTTCCGGAGGTGCTGGCCTTGGCCTTCCTATTGTCAGGGAAATCGTCAGCCTTCATGGGGGAGGTATTGCAGTCGAGAGCACTGAGGGAAAGGGAAGTGTGTTCCGCGTATCGATTCCGTGGAAATGAAAGTCTCTCATCTCGTTTTAATGAATCGTTGCTAGATTATAATCAGAAAGGAGACAATATGATGAATAAAAGATTTATAGCAGCTGTGCTGATGGCCGTTCTCGCAATAGGAATGGTTTCTGCCGCTATCACAAGGGAACAGGCAGAGGAGATCGCGCTCAAGGATGCAGGAATTTCCAGCGTGGATTTCATCCGCATCGAGCGTGACAGGGATGATGGCAGGGACAGATTCGATGTCGAGTTCTTTGCAGATGGCAATGAGTATGATTATGAGATAGATGCGGAGACCGGTGCCATAATCTCATTAGACAGGGATGCTGAGCATCATTGGGGGAATACTTCCCATGGTACAGCCATTACTGATAAGGATGCGGGAAGAATTGCTCTTGAAGCCGCAGGTGTGAGAGCTGAGGATACTGAGAGATTCAGAGTCAGGGAAGAGCGCGATGATGGCAGGGCCATCTATGAGGTTGAGTTCGCAGCAGGCGGACAGAAGTATGAGTACAATATATCCGTATCTGATGGACGTATCCTAGGATATTCCATAGAGAGGGCGGCCAGCAATCCAGGACCTGCCGATGGCATGACAATCGAGGAAGCTGCCGCCATGGCACTGGACCGTGTCAATGGGGCTGGTCCTGACGACATCCGCATACATGCAGACAGGGATGATGGGAGATCTGTCTATGAGGGCACTATCTGGTTTGACGGCTATGAGTACGAATTCGAGATAGATGCGGCCAGCGGCAGATTCACAGAGTGGGACAGAGACAGGGAAGACGGCTGGTTCTGATTCACTTCTCATCGGGGCATGCGATTTTCACCGCATGCTCTATTATATGATGCATCAGTCGTGCATCTTCCGTATCCGCGGCCTTGTAGTAGACTTCCTTTCCTTCTCTGCGGCTCACGATAAGTCCTCTCGACTTGAGCTGTCTGAGGTGGTGTGATACTGCAGGGCTGCTCATGCTCACGATCGATGAGATGTTCATCACGCATTCCTCGCAGTGGCAGAGAAGCCAGAAGATGCGTATCCTGTTGCCATCATTGAGAAGGTTGAATATTTCGGCAGCCTTCTGGAAGTCCGCTGCGTCAGGCACCAGTTCCGGATGGTGCTCTATATTCTGATTGTGATCATGAGGCATGTCTGGCATCTGTTTTCTCCGGAAAAGATTCTAGCACATCGATATTTCTGTTGTAAGGGCTTGACGAACAGCTTTTCCTGTATAACAATTAAATGTGTGCTTAATTGTTTAAGCAACGGGAGGCCATATGAAGAAGTCCTATAAGATCGATGTCGATTGTGCTGTATGTGCTGATAAGATGGAACAGGCTGCCAAGAAGACGGCAGGCGTCAAGGATGCATGCGTGAATTTCATGACGCTGAAGATGAATGTCGAATTTGATGAAGGGGCAGATTCCAGGGCCGTGATGGAAGATGTCAGGAAGAACTGCAGGCGTGCTGATAGTGACTGCGAGATCTTCATCTGAGGCTTGACCATGAACAGAAAGCAGAAAATCATGCTTATGCGCATAATCATCTCGGCATTGCTGATGATTGTGCTGTCGTTTGCCGATGTGGCAGGAGCAATCCGTTTCATCCTATATATGATTCCTTATCTGATTGTCGGATATGACATCCTTCTGAAGGCTGCAAAGGGAATCATACGGGGCCATGTATTCGATGAATGCTTCCTTATGGCGATTGCGACTGTAGGAGCTGTCGCATTGGCCATATACAGCAGGAGCGGGGATTATACCGAGGCCGTTGCGGTAATGCTGTTCTATCAGATAGGAGAGCTGTTCCAGAACTATGCAGTGGGAAAGAGCCGCAGGAACATCACGCAGCTTATGGACATACGTCCTGATTATGCAAACATAGAGCATGATGGGAAGCTTGAGAAAACCGATCCCGATGATGTTGCTGTTGGCAGCATCATAGTTGTCCAGCCAGGAGAGAAGGTGCCCATCGATGGCATTGTAGTCCAGGGAAGCTCTTCTCTTGATACGAGTGCTCTCACAGGTGAAAGCGTGCCCAGGAATATAAAGGAAGGCGATGAGATAATTTCCGGTTCCGTTAATATGACCGGTGTCCTCAGGATACGTACAGAGAAGGAGTTCGGTGACTCTACAGTCTCGAAGATCCTTGATCTCGTGGAGAATGCAAGTTCACGCAAGTCGAGATCGGAGAACTTCATTTCCAGGTTCGCACGTGTCTACACTCCTGCAGTATGCATAGCGGCGCTTGTTCTGGCTCTGCTGCCGCCTGCAGCTTCTCTGATAATCGGGAATCCTGCCCGCTGGGATGTCTGGATATACAGGGCGCTTACGTTCCTTGTCATCTCATGTCCTTGTGCTTTGGTGATATCGATTCCGCTTTCTTTCTTCGCAGGCATAGGCGGCGCGAGCAATGCCGGAATCCTTGTGAAAGGATCGAATTATCTTGAGGCGCTGTCAAAGACGAAGGTTGTCGTGTTCGATAAGACCGGGACTCTCACCAAAGGTGTATTCGAGGTCAATGCGATACATCATGGGACGATTGATGATGCGAAGATAATCGAATATGCGGCGATTGCTGAGTGCGCATCATCACATCCTATCGCGAAGAGCCTGCAGAGGGCATATGGCAAGGACATAGACAGGGGCAGGGCGGAGAATATACGAGAGATAAGCGGCGGTGGTATCATTGCTTCCGTAGATGGGCATTCAATTGCATGCGGCAATGAGAAGCTTATGAGGGATATCGGCATAGAACCTATTCCTTGCCATAGTGCGGGTACGATCATACATATCGCCATAGATGGGGAATATTCCGGTCATATCGTCATAAGCGATGAGCTTAAACCGAATTCCGCAAAGGCTGTGAGGGCTCTGAAGTCAGCAGGTGTCGATAAGACTGTGATGCTCACGGGCGATGTGCATACTGTTGCTGAAAGTGTTGCATCTCAGCTCGGCATTGATGTTGTATATAGCGAGCTTCTTCCTGCAGATAAGGTCGATAAGGTTGAGGAGCTTCTCTCTGCTAAACAGCCTGATGCGATGCTTGCATTTGTCGGAGATGGTATAAATGATGCACCGGTACTTGGGCGTGCGGATATAGGGATTGCGATGGGGGCGATGGGATCTGATGCCGCGATAGAAGCTGCTGATGTCGTTCTCATGGATGATGATCCGCTGAAGGTAATGAAGGCGATAAGGATATCGAGAAAATGCATGAGGATAGTGCATCAGAATATCGTTTTCGCAATAGGCATAAAGCTCATATGCCTTGTTCTCGGAGCTCTTGGCTTTGCTGATATGTGGCTCGCGATCTTCGCTGATGTCGGTGTCATGATAATCGCTGTGCTGAATGCGATAAGGGCTTTGTTCGTGAAGAAGCTCTGATATAGCTTGCAATGAAGTTCTCTTTTGTGTAGACTCTTCACGTTAGAGGGCTCTTAGCTCAGCGGTTAGAGCAAAGGACTCATAATCCTTGGGTCGCCGGTTCAAATCCAGCAGGGCCCATAAACATGCTTATTTCCAAAGAAGCAAGGAGCGGTATTCCAAGGAGCCGCTCCTTATTTCTTTATATACAGAGAATTGCAATATAACTTATCATAATCCGACTATCATTTGGAGGTCCTCAGAAGCCATGAAATCGGGCGTTTTTAGAGGCTTACCCAGCAATCTCTGTATTTCCACTTGTGTTGTTCTATTGAATATGTAAAATAAAGACAGGAATAAAACTTTGTTTTTATCTAAAGAGGAAATCTATGCCGAAAGTAGCCTATTCCGAAGAAGACAGAGAACGCATCAG
>CALXLA010000025.1 GCA_944389075.1 uncultured Spirochaetaceae bacterium | reverse complement strand
CGTCTCCCATTTGCATCCTGCCATCCTGGCTATCTGCCTTATTGAGAGTCCCCGTTTAGACAGCAGCATCAGCTGCCTGTAGTCCTTTATCATAGACTACCTCCGATAAATGAAATAGCGGCCCGTACGAGCCGCATCTCATCCTATCGCATTATCCATTCTCACCGGAGGCGCTATCCGATTACTGCGGATTGCCTAGTTTTTCCCTATATCCGATTCATGCGGACACATTATCCGTTATTTTCGGACTTCATATCCATTTTCGCTGTCGGAATACATTGATGAAATACAGAATGTAGATGGCTTTGAGATGGTCATAAACGGACTATTGCACAAGCCTAATGTTGATATCTATGTGACAGGGAGCAATTCGAAGTTCCTCTCTTCTGATATCATAACTGAATTCCGAGGTCGTGGAGATGAAGTCAGGGTACGGCCATTGTCATTCAGTGAGATCAGGTCGCTTTACAGCTCTGATGAGGAAGCCTGGGATGATTACATCAGATACGGGGGTCTTCCGCCAATTTATGCCGAGGGGATGGATGATGAGCAGAAGTTCACGTTCCTTGAATATGTAACGAGGACTATTTATATCAAGGATATTGCAGAAAGAAACAAAATCAAGGATGACAAAGGCCTTGGAAATGTACTGGATCTGCTCTCTTCTTCTACAGGGAGCCTTACTAATCCACTGAAGATTGCAAACACCTTCAGGAGCAAGGGACAGAAAGGGATAACGGACAAGACAGTGTCAAACTACATAAGGTTCTTTGAGGAAGCTTATATGATTGAGCGTGTCCAGCGGTACGATATAAAGGGAAAGGACTATATCGAATCACCTTACAAGTTCTATTTCTCGGATATCGGAGTAAGAAACTCAAGGCTCAACTTCAGACAGGTTGAAGAGACTCATATAATGGAAAACATAATCTACAATGATCTGAAGGCCAGAGGATACCTTGTAGATGTAGGCATTGTCGAGCATAGAGACAAGACAGAAGACGGAAAGAATAAGAGCAGACAGTACGAGGTTGATTTTGTTGCCAATCTTGCAGATAAGCGATACTACATCCAGTCAGCTCTTACGTTGCTTGATGAAGGCAAGCTGGAACAGGAACTTAGATCTCTTTCCTTAATAAAGGATTCATTCAGGAAAATCGTGATTACAAGAGACAGGATAAAGCCAAGGTACACAGAGGATGGCGTTCTGATAATCAACATTTTTGATTTCCTAATGAATCCAGGGGCAATAGATCAGTGAAGCATATCCTCAAGCGTTATGGACATGATGTCAGGCGTTAATGTTCTATCAGTAAGATTCAGGATAAAAATCGTCCAGGAAGTTTTATGCCAAGCTTATAGAAATCTACAAATCCTTTGATTTCGTAGTCAAGTTGATTCTTCAGTAGTTTATGACTATCAAATAGATTGGTATCACCTTGAGTAGGATAGACTATGATGCATGTCGGGATCTATCTTCTTCTGCGATCTTCATTGCTTTTTAAATAGTTTACTTTCATGTAGCTTCTTCAGAAACCACAAAGATACAAGTATTTGTTTGATAGGATTTTTATTGAAAAAGGAGGCTCTTCTTACTCATCGGATAAGTATTGAGCCTCCTAAATCAAGAGATGTCTGCATCTCTTCCCAGCCAGGAGATATCACCAGATTTGTATTTTCTGAGATATCCTCTGACTGTGTAGATATTCATGCCAGTAAGCCTGGCTGTTCTTTTATAGCCATATCCCTCATTAAATAAATCAAAGCAAGCTTTTCTCTTCTCTGAAGATATGCGAGGTCTGATATCGAGGGATTTAGAGGATTTATCCATACCTCTCCCCTCTTATAATTATTTCATAATCTAGAATCAACATAGAATATTTATAATAGATAGAATATTTTAAACAGTTTCCACTCTTTATTATATTCTACGCAAATTGATAGATTATTGAAAAATGGCTGTCGAAATAGACAGCCATTGGGTGTGGGAAATTTTACTTTTTAGCTTCAAATGTTACACCTGAGAAGTTTACAGTCTTAAATGTACTTGTTTCTTCTTCAAGTGTTATTGTAAGCGTTACATCCTTAGCCTTAGCAGCATCACTTCCAAGCCAGAACATGAACTCATTTGAGCCATCGTTAGATGTATATGGTTTTGCATTTTCACCATTCAGAGATGATTTTACAGAAGCAACCTTTTCAGAGTTTACATCGAAACAGAAGTAATATCCTGCGTTCTGTGCTGGTTCTTCATTATTGAAACCATTAGCTGTTGCATACTTAATTGTCCCAGAAACTGTTCCATCATCACTTACTGTGACATCCTGATATTTATTTACCTTACCATCGATTACGTCATAATCAGAGTGAAGAGCGAAAACATCAGGTGTTGTATCCTCTACAGTGATTGTAAGGAATACATCCTCTGCATTTTCCTTTGAGAATTTGATTGAACGTCCACCATTGCTGTATGCTGCATCATCTGCCTTAATCCAAAGAACAAGTTCACTAGACTTTGCATCTGTATCATCTGCAGCTTTCAGATCTTTGTATTCATTTGCAGCAGTAGAATCAAGAGCTTCACCGTTATATTTAACTTTTGTAAGATCTGTTTCTCCTGTATCAATAAGGAGCGCAAGCCATTTTGCACTACCCTGTGAAGAGACCGAGCTTGCATAAGTATTCATGCTTTCAAGATCTGCTTTGACAGTAATTATATTTCCATTCAGTTCCGCTTCTGCGAACTTCCAGTTGCCATAGTCTTCTGAGTAACCAGCTTTATGCTGTCCAACTCTTACACCAATATTCCAGCCTTCAGGTATGGATGAATTATTGGCACATGATGCAAATGCAAAGAGCATAGCAACAGCAAGAAGAACAATCGAAATTTTCTTCATACGAATCCTCCAGATATTGAATCTGAATATAGACTACCCCCCTCTTTAGGAAGATGTCAATCAAATTTTCAATAATTTAAATAATCGACTTGATGAGAAAATTTCCAGTAGATCAGAAAATAATATAAAAAGCTGGGAAGAACCCAGCTTATATCAGCCTTTCTGGCAGAATCTATATGCCCAGGACGTGTCACCTATAGTGTAGCGCTTATAGTAATCGCGGACTGTGTATATTTTGAGTCCTGTCAGTCTGGCTGTCTTCTTATATCCGTAACCTTTATTGAAAAGTTCCAGGCATTCCAGACGTTTTTCTGAAGTAATCCATGGTCTTTTCAGTCCGGAGGATTCCTTTCTTTCTCCCATAGAAAGGCTCCTTTAAAAAAAGGCATGCCAATAAGCATGCCCTGATAAATTATTTTTTTGAGAATTACTCAGTGAAATACGCAGACATATCGACTGTGTAAATAACAGTATCTTTGCCGTCTTCTGTAATCTCTACTCTCCAGACATAGTTGCCCTCAATATCCGTGCGAGGGGTATCACCTGTTGTGACAGCAAGAATCATTCCCCATGTTGCATCGTCTTTTGAAAGTACTTTTAAATCATTCATTACTTTGAATGCAGAATCGTCAAGTTCGGATTTTGCGGCATCTGCAGCAGAAACCCAGCCTCTTCTTGTTGTCGCGTCAACGCCAGTAGGGATTTCAAGAGCAACATATTGAGATCCTTCAACAGTTCCCCATGCTGTAGCCTGAGCTGCATTCATTTTTGCAAGAACGCCTGTTACTTTATAGTTGTTGCCACTAACCTTACTAAGTACTGTTGTGTCACTGTTCTTGAAGTTTACTGTTCCATTTGCCATTGTGGCGTTGTCATCAAGCGTGAGTTCATCACCAGGCCTAGGTGTTCCATTGTTACATGCTGTGAACGCAAAAAGCATCATAACAGCAAGAAGCAGAGTGATAGTCTTCTTCATATCAAATCCTCCAGATATTGAATCTAAAAGGATTTTACCCCCCCCCCGTTGGCTCTTGTCAACATTTCTTTTTGGGTATCGTTAATTGGATTTCGTTGCAAAAAGCTCATTGATCTGCTTTGTGGACATCGTTTTTCTTAATGTTTGTGCATTGAGGGCCTTTGCAGCTTCTATATACAAATCTGTGACAGTAACAAGGAAGGATGGATTATCTGTCCCAACGATTATCGCAGAAGCGCTGAGTATTGCCTGCTTCAGTGATATTTCCTTTCCGGCTTTGTATTGCAGATATCCAATCAAAATGAGACAAAGGAATATCACCAGGGTATCAGTTGAAGAAAGTTTTCTCATCTCATCTTCAAGCCAGAGTCTGCGCTCATAGAGGTCAAAAGCTTCTCTCTCGTCGGTTTCAATGTCAGTCATGAGGATTTGTTCTTGCCGGAATATTCTGGTTTTTGTGCTTATGTGCCTGTATTTCCTCGGAGCACCGGCTTTTCCAGTCTTCACAATTTCTGTTTCAGATAGGCGCATTTTCGCCTTGCAGCTATATTCCGAACCAGTTATTTCTGACATCCATGCAGAATATGCAATGAAGCCGTATCCTTCATCTGAAATCAAGGCAAGATTCTCTTCCGATGAAAGATGCCAGCTTGGCATAACTGTTATGCTGTCGATGATGAAGTCTTTCCTCGCTCTTCTTATAGCATCCAGAAAACCATTAATCGATTTGCCGTCGAATGTCGAAACTGAAATTGGAATCATATTGCCATCAAAGAGGAAGACGTTTCTCCCTATATCAATACAGAAAGCTTCTGATAAGTTCCTTTCCATGACCCTGGAAATGGAATCAACTATTTGCCTGATGATCTGTTCGGACAATAATTCTTTTTCTTGATCAGGATGCTCCATCATGCCATAGAAAGAGGATACATCTCCGCAGATTGCTTTCAGCACTGCAGTGAATAATGATTCTGGCAATATGGAATCGAGTTCAAGTGAAGACCAGATCTTTCTTGCAAGACAATGCCCGATAGTCACATATCTATAACTGTCCGAGGCTCTGTTGATCTCTTCAGTGGATGCGAGAATGATGACATTTCCTTCGTCCTTGATGCGTTGAGATTCTTTTTTTACCTCAGCCTTGAGTCTGATTATGTAATCAGGATCATCCTTTATAAGGTTCCTCAAGGGTCCGAGGTTCTTTATAACCCTTGTTTTCTTTTTATCAGAGCCCTGTGGTATGTAATCTTCTCTTATACTTACAGATTCTTTGCCTTTTGGACCGCAGATAGCAACGTACATAAACCGATATTAATCCAAATTAATAGGAATTAATAGTATTTAGATATTCGTGATTATATTTTAGTCACAATTTCATCCACATTCAGATGATAGAAAATCAAAGCAAAACAATGTCTGAAAAGGCTATTTTCCATAGCGCCGAAGCAATAAAAAATTATCCTACTGTATAGGATAAATAAGCAAAGAAGCCCAAAAGAAAATGATACTATATACAGTAAAATATCGTCTAAACATTGGGAAATTCGCTTAAAATCGCAATCTTTGTCCCCGAGGAATTGTTTAAAGTTCAAATTTCAAAATGGAGACAGATAATCCATTAATATATTGCAGGAAATCAAATAAATAGCAAGCGAAAATTAATATTTTTGCCGTGCGAAATAATTCGTTAATCACTTAAAAAGAGTTTGATTATTGTTTCACGTGAAACAATCAAGTGATTGTAATCTTTCTTTTCCGTGTGGTAAACCTGATTTCTTTTGTTTGGAGTTTAACTGTTACAGGAGTTTTCAGATGGGGATGTCTTTTTTGCTGGTGTTTCACGTGAAACGCTGTGTATTTGCTGTGAATTGGATGCATGTTTTTTTGTTATTATCCACTGTTTCACGTGAAACGATTATAAAAAACGGGGCTTTGCAGCCCCTTTTGTTTTCCTGATGCGAATCAGAAATAACTTGAAACTTGGTTGTCATTGACGACTGTGAGTTCCCTGTCGACTGTTTCTCTGATATACCTCTGTACGCCATTTGTAAGCGTGAGCTGGCTCATTGGGCATCCAGCACAAGCGCCTACGAGACGGACATGCACGTTCTTTGCTTCTTCATCATAGCTGATATATTCGATATCTCCGCCATCGTTCTGAAGAGCAGGGCGGATTGCGTTGATCGCATCCTTTATTGCGTTTTCCTTTTCTACGGACATGGTATTTTCCTCCATATGGTAGAAATAATGTACTATAGGTTAAAAATGCGGTCAAGATTGAAATAAAGCTATTCTTTTTAATGACAAGTTTTATTTGATTGTGTAATGTTGTTGTATGAGCGCTCAGAAAGTGATTTTCTATAATCAGAAAGGTGGCGTAGGCAAGACTACAGCAGCTGTTAACCTGGGTTCCGCCTTATCTGTATTGAATAAGAAGGTTCTTCTTATCGACTTTGATGCTCAGTGTAACCTTACAGGAGCTGTCTCTGGCGATTCAAAGAAGAAAAACATCTATGATGTCATTGTAGGCAATTCCTCGGCAATGGAGGCTGTACAGTCAACCATTTTTGAGAATCTCTACTTGATTCCAGGATCTCTTGATGTTGCAGGACTTGCCATAGAGCTGGTGGAGCAAAATAACAGGGAGTATTATCTAAAAACTGTACTTAGCGACCTGGATTCTGAATTTGATTACATACTTCTTGATTGTCCGCCATCTCTTGGCCTCGAGACAATGAATGCGCTTGCATGGGCGGATTCTGTCATTATTCCGTTGCAGTGTGAATATCTTGCGATGGAAGGCCTGAATCTGATAATGAGAACAATCTCCAATGTGAGGAAATCATTGAATCCTGATCTGAAAGTTCTTGGGATTCTTTTCACCATGTATCAGAAACGGGCTTTACTGAATCGGCAAGTAGTGGAAGATATTTCCGAGTTTTTTGGAGATTTGGTTTTCAAAACCATAATCCCGAGAAGCATCAGACTTGCAGAAGCTCCATCGCATGGCTTGCCGATCAATTATTATGACAGATCCAATATCGGAGCTAAGGCTTTTGCTGAACTTGCTAAGGAGGTGATTAACCGTGGCTGATAAAAAGCATGGATTAGGAAGAGGAATTGGCTCTCTTTTTGGTGGAAGCTTTGATTTTGATTCACAGATTGAGAATGTGATTGAGAAGACAACATCAAAACCTGCTGAAGTGAAGGAGAAAGCAGAATATAAAAAGGTTGCGGAGATTGTCCAGAAAGCTGCAGAGGATAATCCTGACAGGATTTCAGCAATCTATGTGCCTATCAAGGATATATCTGCAAACCCGAATCAGCCGCGAAAGGCTTTTGATGATGAATCCTTGAAGGAGCTCGCAGCTTCTATAAAGGAGCAGGGAATAATCCAGCCTATAGTTGTCGAAGAGATTGTTCATGGTAAGTATTCGATAGTCGCAGGAGAAAGGAGATTCAGGGCTGCGAAGATCGCAGGACTTGATAAAGTTCCTGTAATAATCAAAAAACTCACAGAACAACAGAGAATACAGATGTCCCTTGTCGAGAATATCCAGAGGGAAGATCTTAATCCGATAGAAGAAGCAACTGCCTATCAGTATCTTATCCAGCGTTCAGGTCTGAGCCAGGATGAGGTTGGAAATCTTGTAGGGAAGTCCAGATCTGCGATAGCCAACTCAATAAGGCTTCTGGCGCTTTCCGATGATCTCAAGGATGATCTTATTTCAGGTATGATCACTCCAGGGCATGCAAGAGCGATACTTTCCCTTGTGAATCCCGGGGACAGGGTTCTTCTCAGGGATGAGATTGTAAACAAGGAGCTATCGGTAAGAAAGGCAGAGGAAAGGGCAGAGGAACTTAATAAAGGACAGAAACTCATCAAGCCTGCAAAGGAGGTTGATGAGGATCCTCGTATTGCTGAAATAGCGGATAAGTTTGTCTCTGCTCTCGGCTCTAAGTGCCAGATATCAGGCAACCTCAATAAAGGGAAGATTGTTATCCGCTATAGATCTGAGCGTGATTTGGAGCGGATTTATTCAAAGATAGCTGGTGAAGAGCTGTATACAGATTAAGGAGAAGATAATGGAACTTAAAGATGGCATCTATGCAAAGATCAATACAGATAAAGGTGATATCCTTCTGGAGCTTGAGTACAAGCGCTGTCCAATGACAGTCTGCAACTTTGTAGGGCTGGCTGAAGGAACACTTAATAGAAAAGAAAAAGGCAAGCCGTTCTATGATGGACTCAAATTCCATCGCGTAATAAACGATTTCATGATTCAGGGCGGATGTCCCAGAGGTGATGGAACAGGCGGACCTGGCTATAAATTCCCGGATGAATTCCATCCTGAGCTCAAGCACACTGGACCTGGAATCCTTTCAATGGCCAATGCGGGCCCCGGCACGAATGGCAGCCAGTTCTTCATTACGCATGTAGAAACTCCCTGGCTTGATGGAAAACATACGGTATTCGGACATGTAGTCGAAGGACAGGATGTCGTAAACAAGATCGCTCAGAATGATAAGATCAATTCCGTGAAGATCATCAGAGTCGGGGAAGATGCTGAGAAATTCGATACATCCGAGGAAAACTTCGAGAAACTTGTATCTGAAAGCCAGAAAAGAGCTGCGGAACTCAGGGCGGCTGCGCATAAAAAGGTTGAGGAAGAGATTGAAAGAAGATATCCTGATGCAATAAAAACCAATACCGGGTTAAGGTATATTGTCCTTAAAGAAGGTTCGGGAACAGATACTCCCAAGTATGGCCGCCCAGTTACTGTGCACTATCAGGGACAGCTTCTCAATGGCAAGATTTTCGACTCATCCCTTATAAGAAAGGAGCCTGCTGTCTTTGCAGTCGGCCAGGTAATCGAAGGATGGAATGAGGCTCTCATGACAATGAAGAAAGGCGAGAAGAGAACTCTCATAATCCCGCCAGATCTCGGATACGGCGATTATGGTTATCCAGGTGTCATTCCTCCTGATTCATACCTCATCTTCGATGTGGAGCTTCTTGATTTCTGATGGCAAAAGATAATGCGATTCAGTATGTCTGCACATCATGCGGACATACTGAGCCTAAATGGGCTGGCAGATGCCCGGAATGCGGCGCATGGAATACATTTGCAGAGTTCAGACCTGCGGTGAAGCAGAAGGGAAAGGAAACAGCTTCTGCTGTGATGGACAGCAATGTTAAAAAGCTTTCCGAAGTGTCCGGAGAGAGTGCTGAACGCGTCAGCTCTGGCATGAAGGAGTTTGACAGGGTTCTTGGCGGTGGCGTCATGAAACCATCCTCCGTCCTTGTCGGAGGAGAGCCTGGAATCGGCAAATCGACCATCATGATCCAGATGCTCTCGAATCTCTCTGCGCATGGCGATGCTTTATATGTCTCAGGTGAGGAATCACCATCTCAGGTGAAGATGAGGGCTGAAAGGCTTGGACTGAAGACGGAGTCCATCTCCATCTTCTGCGATACAAGGCTTGAGGCGCTTTCTGAGACGATTGAACGCATTAAGCCGAGTTATATTGTCATTGACTCATTGCAGACGCTCTACAGCACGTCTATTGCGTCAACAGCAGGCTCTCCAAATCAGGTAAGAGCTTGCTGCATGGAACTGTCCCTTATCGCAAAGAAACTCAATGCCTCCATTTTCTTCATAGGACATGTGACAAAGGAAGGTGCTCTGGCAGGTCCTAAGATTGTCGAGCATATGGTTGATACTGTCCTGTACTTCGAGAGCGCAGAGACTGGCCTCAGGCTTCTCAGGGCAAGCAAGAACAGGTTCGGCTCTGTTGATGAGATAGGGCTGTTCACGATGGATGAGACAGGTCTTCATCCTGTCTCCGATCCGGCTTCTGCTTTTCTTTCCTCTCGTGAAGGTGCATTGCCTTCAGGCATAGCCTTTACGCCTGTTGTGGAAGGGAGCCGTACGTTTGTTGTTGAGATCCAGGCTCTTGTCGTTCCTGCGAAAAGCGGTTTCCAGCGGATATATTCAGACAGGATCGACAGTGCGAGAGTAAGCAGGGTTGCTGCGATTCTTCAGCGCCATGCAGGACTTGATCTCACGAATCAGGATATCTATGTGAATGTTGCAGGAGGCATAAAGCTCAGCGAAGTCTCAATAGAACTTGCCCTTGCCCTCGCTTTGTATTCCTCCCGCCTTGATATCCCGCTTGAAAGCAGGCTGGCATGCTTTGGAGAACTTACGCTGGCAGGAGAGGTCAGGCCTGTGGTTTTCAAGGAACGCAGACTGAAGGCTCTTTATGATATGGGCTTCGAGAAGGTCCTCTCTTCAGATAGTAAGCCGTCATCACAAATACGGAACATAAATGTCAGCAATATAAAAACCGCTATGATAGCGGCTTTCAGCAAAAAGAGTTAGATTTAGTAAGCCTTCCTTAGATTCTGGCTATCAGCATAGGGAAGGCTACGAATGTACCAATCACGCTTCCTATTGAAGAGAAGAAGAATACAAGAAGGCAGTGGAGTATCCTGTTCCTATACCATCCTTTGAATGTCACAGCATCATCATTGAGATCCTGGAAATCCTTGACCTTAGGTTTCCTGAATGTGGCTTCGAGTATTCCACCCAGCATGCCTACCCCGAGAACCGGGTTGAGTGCGAAGAATGGGGCAGTGACGGAACATGCAAGGATGTTCAGCGGATGTGCGAGGGATATTGTGGTCGCGATGAGCGTGCATCCTGCATTGACAGCTATCCAGTAGAGAAACGTGGTCAGCCCCTGAGTCCATCCATTGGCTGCGATTCCATATATTACAAGCCCTATTATGAGAGCGGGAATAAGAAACCCCAGGATCTTTCCCCAGTTGCCTGATTCCGGGATGTGGTTGAGCTCATCCAGCGATTTGAGTGTCTCGCCTCTGTCTAGCTTCTCAAGAGCGGAGAGAATTCCTTTTGTGTGGCCTGCGCCAATGACTCCGACTTTCTTCTTTCCGGGAGTTGTGAACATCTTGGTAGCAAGGTATATGTCTCTCTCATCGATGAGGACTTCCTTGATTGACGGAAGCTCCTTTGCCATCTCGTTGAGCATGTTCTCCAGAGTCTCCTGCTTCTTGAGGTCCTCAAGCTCTTCCTCGCTGATCTTCTCATCAGAGAATGCCGTGGATATCAATGTGGCAAGAAGCTTGCACTTGTTCCACAGGCTGCTCTTTGCCCATGCACGGCGGAATGTCGTCTGTATATCCCTGTCGCAGAGAGAAAGCGGTATTCCCTTTTCCTTCGCAAGCCTTGCAGCTCCAAGAAGCTCTTCGCCAGGTGCCGTGCCTGTCTGTGCCCCGAGACGCTTCTGGAAAGAGGCAAGGGCTGTATTGGCAAGAAGAAGGAATCCTTTCTTCTCCTTGAAGACTTTGCGTATATCCTGATCCTGCCAGGAAGACTGCTTGCTCTGCATTCTTCCTGCATCAAGCTCGATGCATACTGTATCTGGATTCTCTTCCTCAATGACAGCTTTTACCTGATCTACGCTGTTAGATGAGACATGCGCAGTCCCGACAAGGAACAGCTGCGAGCCATCTGAGAAAGTTATGCGATGATAGGTATCGCTCACCGTTTCGATTTGCATAACGAAAGTATAGCCTCTCGCAAAATGTAAGACAACTGAATCCGAAGCATCAGGACAGTCCTTCAGCAATCAGAATATCAGCTGCATCTTCAATTATTCAGTTATGTTACATTCCTCCTTAAACGGGATGCTGTCATGAGTTCATGCTTCTCTTGTGTTTTTCAGCTTCATCAAACGCGAGTCCTGAGCTTTTTAACATTCATCTTTGGAATTATGCTTCCTTGCCGGTAATTTCATAAACTTGAATCGCGAAAGACGGAAAAGTGCCATTCAATCACTTTTCTGTTGTTAAAGTAACCAATTTTGTTTACTATAGGACTATGAAGTACAAGGTCTCGATGAAACTAAATGCAAGAAAGCGCTGGATAAGATGCCAAAGGCTGAGAAGCTTGTATTTGCAAAGCTCATCGATGATCTTATAGCTACAGGTCCTGTACAGCCCAGCTATCGCAACTACAGCAAGCTGGGAAAAGGAAAGTATCATTGCCATCTGAGCTATCACTGGGTAGCCTGCTGGGAATGTTTTAATGGAGAATATGTCATAGAGGTGTACTATGTTGGTAGTCGTGAATCAGCCCCATACTGAGGGGTTCAGGATTGAGGGAAGCATCCCAAAGGATATCCTCGATTACATCGAGAGGAAGTACAGCAAGAAGAATATCTCCATCATGGATGATGAGGGAGAAGAGCTCATTGATCCCACGGAGCTTGATTTCTTCAAAGATTTCAAGAGCCGCGAGACCCCTGGGGGCAATCTCCGCTTCTACAGGAAGCTTGTAGGCATGACACAGAAAGAGCTTGCCGAGAAGCTGGGAATAGCAAAGCAGCATGTGTCGAACATGGAAAGAAACGAGAGAGCCATCAGCAAGAAGACCGCGAAGGAGCTCGCAAAGATCTTCCATGTATCCCCTGCAAGGTTCATCTAGTCTCAATATCTGCTCGCATGCCATGCGCCTCGCTCTGAAAGGAAGCTCCTGAGGCTCTTCCGTGACCTTTTCTCTGCCGCATCATGCGCGCCGACATCCTTTATGCGCTCATTCGCTGTTTCTGACAGTGATTTGCTTTGTTAGGTATCATATTAAAGAGTAGTGAACTAAATTGCTAATATTTTAATTATTATTGTTAATTTTAGATATATTTGCTAAAATATTAGCAGATGATAGATCTTGATTTATTCGGAAAGACACCTAAGGAAATTACGACAGCTGTTGCTTCAAATGAGAAAAGAATGAGGAAGCGCAGAGGATATACGCAGCAGGAGCTTGCAAGAAGGTCCGGAGTCTCATACGCATCTCTCCGCAGGTTTGAGCAGACAGGTGAAATCTCGTTCCTGAGTCTTGCAAGGATAGCGACGATTCTTGGATGCGAAGCTGATTTCATGCGATTGTTCGCTGTGCCGGAGTATTCATCTATGGAGGAGCTTCTGAATGACCAGAGTAGAAAAAGCTGATGTATTTGCAGGGCAGAAGCATGTAGGTACTCTTGCCGCATATGGAAAGAAGATCGCTTTTGAATATTCATCCGGGTGGATTGCCGAAGGTTTTGCGATAAGTCCTTTCTCCCTTCCTCTCCGGAAAGAGCTGTTTGTTCCTTCTGATATGTATAATGATGGCCTTTTCGGTGTATTTGATGATTCTCTTCCTGATGGATGGGGAAGGCTTCTTACCGATAGATATCTGAAGGCGAAGGGTGAGTACATAGGCAATGTGAATCAGATTATGAGGCTATGCATGCTTTCTACCGCATCGTCAGGGATTCTTGAATACAGGCCGCGGATTGAGGATTATGACTCGGAAGAGGCTGCGGATCTTGAGAAGTTTTTCATGACTGCCCAGGCTGTGCTGGAAGAGACAGCAGCGGATCCTGATGATGTCCAGAGACTCTATAGGTATGGAGGCTCTTCCGGAGGAGCCAGGCCAAAAGTGAATGTCATGATTGATGACGAATTATGGATTGTCAAATTTCCGTCATCATTTGATGGACGCAGTGCCGGAGTGCATGAATACGAATGCATGAAGAGGGCGGAAGATGCAGGAATCAATGTGGCTGAGTATAAGCTTCTGGAATCTGAATCCACTGATGGCTTTTTCGCATCAAAACGCTTTGACAGGAAGAATGGACAGCGGATTCACATGATATCCCTCTCTGGTCTTCTTGAGTCATCTTTCAGGTATCCGTCTCTTGATTATAGCCATCTGATGAAGGTCACATTGCTGATTACCAAATCAGATGAGGAAGTCTTAGAGGCATTCAGAAGGGCTTGCTTCAATGTATTTGCAGGAAATCAGGATGATCACGGGAAGAACTTCGCGTTCCTGTATGATGGGGACTGGCATCTGTCACCAGCTTATGACATCACAGTTTCCAGTACGGCATATGGTGAACATGCCACGACTGTGATGGGCAAGGGGAGAGATATCTCAGAAGACGATCTGAGAAGACTTGCTGACAGCTTTTCCCTGAAAGAGAGTGAAAGGGAATCGATTATAAGGGATACGAAGAAAGCAGCTCATTATTGCCGGTGAGCTGTATACCACATTCCTTTTCCTGTCCCATGTTTCTCAATAAGATTCAGCGATACAAGTTTCCGCAATATCCTTCTGATTGCATTGCCTGTAAGAGTCTGGCATTCATTTTTTATAGAAGCATACTGAACGCCTCTTGGCTTTGAATGGATACAGTCCATTACTTCCTGTTCAGCAGGTGACAGGTTATTGTCTTCTTTGTATGCCGCAATCTTCTTATCAAGGTTTTCGGTCTGTTTCCTGAGAATCAGCGAAAAGTAATCAAGCCATGGTGCATAGTCATGGATATCTCTGGAGAATGTAAGCTGTGTTTTCCGCAATGCCCTGTAATATGAGCTTTTGCTCTCTTCGATGATCTTTTCAAGCGAATAATACGGAACATAGCTATAGCCGTTTTTAGAAGCAGATATGTTGTCAGCAAACGCGAAAGACGGCCATTGCCATCCTGGAAAGGGTGTATGGCCAGGAAATGCACTATGAATAATGCGATGATTATCAGAGGCGGATACAGCCGGGAATCAAAAAGATTATTGGTTTCATCTACAAGCTGCTGCATCAGCAAAGGTGTCTCGAAAGGAGTTGCCGTTCTGAAGACAATGCCAATTTCATTGCCATCTTCATCGAAAGCTGCTACAGAGTTCTCAAGCTTCTTGTATTCGCCCCTGAGTCTTTCATCTTTCCCTGCATATCGCAGAAGCATGCTGTGAAGCTGCTTTATATAGTTTTCTGTGAAAGGAATCGAATCATAACTGCTGTATATGGCATCAAGCACCTCGGAGTATCCTGCCACTTCCTCCTCATCCCTGCTTCTGAAGGATTTTGTACTGAGTCCCTGAAGAAATGCCTCGACTTCCTTGTCTGTCAGCGTATTGCCTTCTATCCTGTTTGAAGAGCCTATGCTTTCGAATGCCCCGATATTGCGCAGCTCTCCTAATAAGGAAGCTGTCAGGGAGCTTGCCTTTTCCGGCCATCGGCCTTTGTATTCTTCGATGGCCATGAGGTTCGTATTTGCTTCAAGTGAAATCGAGACATTGTTTATAACGTATGATGCCCATGTTTTCGTCGTAATAGAAAAATACAGAAAAACATAGAAAAGCATAGAAAACAACAGAAAAGAATGATTTAGTTTATCAGGAGCTGCATTACGGTCTCCAGCATGTTCTCCTTGAAAAGACGCACATAGATCCTTCTGGCATGCGCGGAGAAGGGAAGTACCAGCTTCGGGAGTTCCTTCTCCGAGAACAGAACAGGAAGCTGGATGAATTCATATGAGCCGGAAGGAATGGAGATAGTCTCCCCATCCCTTGCCCCGATATCCATACCCTGTTCTATGAGTGCTTTCTCCTCATTGCTGTAAGGATCTTTCTCTCCGGATCTTATGAAGCGGATAGAGAAGGACTCATCGGTGAAGGAAAGCTCATACTCGGAGAATGCGTCATAGCCTGTCTCTTTTCCGTCTATGTCCGCAATAAGCCCATCAAGGCTTTTGTCTGATGGGCGGTAATGCATATCTGTTATGAGGCTCAGTTTCATTTGATGAGAGGAAGCATTTCCCTGACACATGCCGCAATGCGCTCAGAGGATGCTACTGAGAGTGTCTCATTCACAGAATGGACATCCTTCACATCCGGTCCGATCGAGATGGCGGAAAGCCCAGGAATGCGCGATGCGAGGATGCCGCACTCGAGAATGCCATGGAGGACCTTGAGCTGAGGTGTCTTCCCTGAGATCTTCTTATAGAGCTTGATGAACTGTTTTGCGAACTCAGTATCATCGGACTTCTCCCAAGCCGGAGATGCTCCCGATGCCTTGGATGTGAATCCATATGTCTCGAGGATAGTCTCGATCTCTTCTGCAAACGCCATCTTCTTCGAATCGATCATGCTTCTGATTGAGAAGACTACGGAGAACTGCTTGTCATCAAGTCTTGCAGTTGCGAAATTGACCGATGTCTCCACAGTATCCATCATTGAAGGAATCCTGCTTCTCACGCCATGAGGAAGTGAAAGGAGCGCGTCAGCGATCTTCTGGCTCTTCTTCCTCTTCAGCGCTTGCAGAGGCATCTCGGTATCAGAGACCTCGAACTTCAGGCCAGGATCCGATTCCCTGAATTCATTCTCAAGCTCTTTCCTGAGATTTTCCGCAATAGATAGAGCGACATCTTTGTCAGGGACTGTTATGACAGCTTCTGCTGAGAATGGTATGACATTGTGAAGCGTGCCGCCTGTGAATGATGCGATCTGGAACGATGGGAGCCTGTTGAGATATCTTGCTACGATTTTTATGGCATTTCCCCTTTCAAGATGGATCTCGCTTCCGGAAT
Source organism: uncultured Spirochaetaceae bacterium (assembly GCA_944389075.1). GTDB lineage: Bacteria > Spirochaetota > Spirochaetia > Sphaerochaetales > Sphaerochaetaceae > Ornithospirochaeta. Next base: position 18,625 of record CALXLA010000025.1, on the reverse strand, counting down.
GTCCACCGAGAAGCCCGGAGACCCTGACTTTGAGAGGGTAGCCTTCTGCTTCATCATACTTTACCCTGCACTTGCCGGATACTTCCATTCCTCCTGCACAGCCTACAGCGATTTCTCCTTCCGTCTCTGAGTCGAGATTGATGAGATATTTAGCATCCACGATTGATGGATCGATGTTTATCGCACCAGTCATCCCGGTCTCTTCATCCACAGTGAAGATTCCTTCGATCGGACCATGCTTCGCTTCCTTGTCTGCAAGGATCGAGAGGGCAATCGCCACTCCGATTCCATCATCGCCGCCTAGTGTTGTTCTGTCGGCAGTGATTGTCTTGCCATCGCATATGATTGAAATAGGATCCTTGCTGAAATCATGATCGGAGTCCGCGGTCTTTACACAAACCATATCCACATGTGCCTGAATTGCGATTGCCGGACGTTTCTCCAATCCCTTTGAGGCAGGGGCCTTTATCACGATGTTGCCTATTTTATCTGTCTTGCATTCAAGGCCATGCTCAGAGGCCCATGCTATAAGATATTTTCTGATGGCTTCCTCATGCTTGCTTGCCCGAGGGATTCTGGAAATCTCATCGAAAGCTTTCCAGAGCGCCTTGTTCTCAAGATTGCTGTACCACATTTATCTCTTCTCCTTTGATGAAAACATGCCTTATGCTGAAATCCTTATCCAGCAATATGCAGTCTGCTCTTTTTCCTATCTCTATGCCAACCCTGTCTGATAGATTGTAGCGCATCGCAGGTGCAATTGATGTCGCCGCAACAGCCCCATACAGGCTTATGCCCCAGCTGACAAGATTGCTGAATGCCTTATGCATTGTGAGCGCAGAGCCCTGATATAGATCCGGTCTGCCTTTTGTCACCCATAGTCCCGGGCCCATCTCAACAGGAACCCCGTTGGCTGTGAATGGCCCTTCTTTCTGAAGAGTGGGGCGGAGGGAATCAGTGATGGCGATTGCGTTCATCGGGCCTTTATGCCTGAAGATAAATCTTGCTACATCCTTGTGCACATGGCATCCGTCTGCAATCACCTCCACGCTCATCGAATCATTTGTCATCGCAAAGCCTGCAGTTCCTGGCTTTCTGTGTGAGAAACCGGACATCGCATTGAAAAGATGTGTCGCATGCTTTATCCCAAGCCCGAATCCATGTTCTGCTTCCTCATATGTGGCATCTGTATGTCCCATGAGAAGCACTATGCCGTTTTTCCTGGCTATCTCCGTGATATTCTCTATGCCTGGAAGTTCCGGCGCGCATGTCATTGCCTTGAGAAGTCCTTTGCTTTCATCAATCATCTTCCGGAAGAAAGAAGGATCTGGATCCTTCCTTCCCGCAGGATTCTGGGCGCCTATCCTGTTCGGTGATATGAAAGGCCCCTCTGCGTGGATTCCCGCGATTTCCGCGCCTTTCTCATGTCCCTTTGCCTCGACAACAGCCCTGATATCCGCAAGCATGCGCTCTTCAGTGTCTGTATAGATTGTCGGGAAGAATGAAGTCACTCCGGCAGATGCAAGTGTCTCGGACATTGTAAGGATTGCCTCTGGATCCGCATCTTCTGTTCCGGCTCCTCCGATTCCGTGTATATGGGTGTCGATGAAGCCCGGAATGAGGTACATCCCTTCGGCATCGAGAATATCATCAGTTTCCTCTGGCAGAGAGAAAATCCCATCCTTGATGAAGACATCTTCCGTTTCGAATCCATTCGGTGTTATCAGTGTCGCATTTCGGATCTGCATATCAGGAGTATAGCATGTTTTGTCTTACGAAAACGCCTTATGATGTGATGGGATTGCCCATAACCATATTCAAAGATATGGCTTTGTCTGATATCATTACTCTATGCTCGAGAAAGACATCCTCCTCATCATCAATCCGAATGCATCAAAAGGAAAGGGACGGAAGAAAGCCCATGATATCCGTGACCTTTTCAAGGCAGGGGGAAGGCAGTGCACTGTCGCATACACATCGAATCCCGGGCATGCAGAGCGCCTTGCTGCGAAAGGCATGGTCTATGGCTATAAGGAGATCATCGCGGCAGGTGGCGATGGAACTGTGAATGAGGTAGTCAACGGCATTATGAAGTCAAGGAAGGCCTCTTCGGTTTCCATGGGAATCATACCAATAGGAAGAGGCAATGACTTTGCCTGGGCCGCGGGCATTCCCGCAAATATAGAGAAGGCCGTCAATCTGATTCTGTCGCATAAGGCAAGGCCTGTCGATGTAGGGGTCGCAAAAGGGCCGGAGTATCCTGATGGGATGTATTTCCTGAATGGTACAGGGATAGGTTTTGAGCCGATGGTGAATTTCCGGGCATCGGAATACAGGCATCTGAATGGAATGCCTAGCTATATCATGGCTTTTTTCGGAATCCTGAGGAACTTCCCGTCTCCATATCATCTTCAGGTTGAGATTGACGGGAAAGAGTTTGCGCTTGATACACAGCAGTTTTCCATACTCAATGGCAGACGGATGGGGTCCGCATTCATTCTTGGTCCGAAAGCGAAGATCGATGATGGTGTATTCGATATCATGTACGTCAAGAAGCCTATAGTGACAAGGGGATCGCTCATCTCCGCTGTCCTGTGTTTCCTGAGAGGTGCGCATGTAAAGGATACAGAGCATTTTGTCTATATGAATGCGCGGGAAGTCAGGCTTCAGGCAAGTGAGAATGTCATGCAGATACATTGCGATGGTGAGGCTTTCTCGCATGAAGGCCGCTGGATCGAATGCGAAATACTCCCGGGTATACTAAATCTGTACAGGCCAGAAGTCTGACAGAATGCATTATTGTGTCGGAAAAGCGACGAATTGAGATTCCGGAACCTGCGCAATAAAAATAAGTTGCATCTAAATGCTTGATATATAACGATAAAACAAGAAAAAAAATAATTTGACTTCTAACTTTCCATGAAGTATTATGTATGATGCGGTTTAAGGGCAAAAATCTTCGGATTTCCTTTGAGAATTGGAGAAGAAATTGGTAAAGGATCTAGTTCCAAGCATTCATTTCTACGATCAGGATTTTGTTGATATGTACGACCGTACCTGGGTATGGCTGGATGAGATCTGGCATCAGGCCGGTGAGGACGAACGTTTTCCTGAAGGTTTCTACACACATAATGGGAGCAGCGTGATGAACCTGTTCGATGTTTCACTGTCGTCTCTGTTCCTTGTGTATAGCAACCAGAGCTACAGTCCGTATTCCATGATCGATTTCTTCTACTCCATACAGGAGGAGAGCGGGCGCATACCCGAAAAGTACGATCTGGAAGCAGGCAAAGCAGCTTTTGACCCTGATAATCCTGAAGGCGCGACGCTCCCTCTCCTGAGCTATGTAGAGTTTGCTTTCTATCATAAAATAGGCAACAAGAAGCGACTGAAGGATGTCGTACCTTATCTTGAGAAGTATTTTGCATGGATGCAGAGCTCTTTCATGGATAAGGATGGATTGTATTCAGTTCCTTACAGCGCCATGCATCTTGGCAATCTGCCTCGTGAAGGTGCGGCTTTCACGGTAGACTACAATGCGGCAGTTGCCATCTTCGCGCTTTATATGTCGAATATCGGCGATATCCTCAACGATAAGGAGCTGGCTTTCCGGTACAAGAGGATATATTTCTCAATCAAGACACGCATCAATTCGATGATGTGGGATGATGAGGATAAGTTCTATTACGACCTTGATGACAATAAGAACAGAATCCGCAACAAGCATATCGGTGCATACTGGACGCTTCTTGCGGAAATCCCGAATGATGAATACGGTTCATTCCTGATAGACAAGCTCAGGGATGATAAGGAATTCGGGACAGACAATCCGTTCCCTGTCGTACCTGTCTCTTCGAAGTATTTCTCCGAAGATGGCAATGGCTACAGAGGCGGTGTATCTCCGTTCTGCACATACATGGTCGTCAAGGGCCTTATAAATTACGGCTCATTCATCTTCGCGCGTGAGTGTTCGATACGTCATATGTATTTCATACTTGATACACTCCATCCAGATGCGGAGACAAAAGGAGACTGCTGGGAGCTCTATAAGCCGATAGCGGAAGGTGCTGCCTCATATCCTGAGGGGGAGAACAGGAAGAGATTCCTGCCGATGCTTGGCCTTGTGACGATCTCGCTTATGGTGGAGAACATCATCGGTCTCGATATCTCGCTTCCCAGAAAGACAGTCAACTGGACGATGCAGTCGCTGGAGGAGATGGGCATCGAGGATCTTTCTCTCAAGAAGAACAACATCACGATTCTTGCCAGCAAGAATGTGCGCGGATGGGAGATAAGGCTTGAGAGTGAGAAGCTCTATTATTTCACCATTCAGATTCTCGATGAGGATAAGAAGAAGACGCTTCCGATCCCATCTGGAAAATGCTCGATGCTGATAGACAAGCTCTGAGCGGCTTTGTTGCAAATGCGCAGTTTGTGCCTTATCATCAGGATAAGGACATGGAATTCCTGAAGGAGGAACGAATATGGAAATGAAAGACTTTTCTTTGGAAGGGAAGGTCGCATGGGTTACAGGTGCATCCTATGGCATTGGCTTCGCGATCGCATCGGCTTTTGCGACAGCAGGTGCTAAGATCGCATTCAATGATATCAAGCAGGAACTTGTAGACAAGGGCCTCGCTGCATACAAGGAAGCTGGCATCGAAGCCAAGGGCTATGTATGTGATGTCACCAATGAGGAAGCAGTACAGGCAACAACAGAGGCAATCATCAAGGATTTCGGCAAGATCGATATCCTCGTGAACAATGCAGGTATCATCAAGAGGATCCCTATGCTTGATATGAAGGCATCTGAGTTCCGCCAGGTCATTGATGTAGACCTCAATGCGCCATTCATTGTCTCGAAGGCTGTTATTCCTGGCATGATCAAGCAGGGTCATGGAAAGATCATCAACATCTGCTCAATGATGTCTGAGCTCGGAAGAGAGACTGTAAGCGCATATGCTGCTGCCAAGGGCGGTCTCAAGATGCTTACGAGGAATATCGCATCTGAGTATGGCCAGTACAATATTCAGTGCAATGGAATCGGACCTGGATATATCGAAACTCCGCAGACAGCTCCTCTCAGGACTCCTGGCCATCCATTCAACGAATTCATCCTTGCAAAGACTCCGGCAAACAGATGGGGAAAGACAGAGGACCTTCAGGGACCAGCTGTATTCCTTGCATCTGATGCATCCAACTTCGTCAATGGACATATCCTTTATGTCGATGGCGGTATCCTTGCTTATATCGGCAAGCAGCCCTGAGTCTGGATATGATTTGATCTGGAGTGCGCAGATTATTCCTGTGCACTTTCTTTTTGCGCATTCAGAAAGCTATAATAGGCATCCGAGAGGTGGTATATGCAGGATGTCAAAGTATGCATAATCGGTGGAGGATCGAGGCTCTGGGCCATACAGTTTCTCAAGGATCTCACGCTTCAGGATAAAGTCATGGCGCATGTCGCGCTTTATGATATAGACAAGGAAGCTGCATTCAGCAATGAGAGAGTCGCTTCTGAAATATTCCGTATCAATGGCAAGGAGAAGCAGCTCTCGGTTTCTGTTGCTGATAGTCTCCCGGAAGGGCTCCTGGATGCAGATTTCGTAATCATCGCAATAGAACCGGGTGCTATTGAAATCAGGCAGGCAGATCTTGAAGAGCCTGAGGCTGTGGGCATTCTTCAGACAGTCGGCGATACAACAGGTCCGGGAGGCCTCATGAGGGCAAGGCGGGCACTCCCTCTTTTCTTTGATTTCGCAAGGGAAATAGAAAGATACTGTCCTTCTGCATGGGTGATAAACTACACGAATCCAATGACGCTGTGCACAGCAGCTCTTTATAAGGCTTTCCCCAGAATCAAGGCGTTGGGATGCTGCCATGAAGTATTCCATACTCAGACATATCTTGCCGAATTCATTGCCAGGAAGAAAGAGATTGCGGTCCCTGACAGGCGTGAGATTGATATCGATGTCTCAGGACTCAATCATTTCACATTCGTGACGAAGGCCTTATACAAAGGAGAGGATATCATTCCGTCCCTTTCGGGATACGCTTCAGATCCAGATGCATTCCCAGACCTGACTGAAAAGGCAAGGGAAAGAGTGAGAGAAGGGAAATGGTTTGATTCGGATCATCTTGCCGCTCTTCTGTTCCTGAGGGATTTCGGTACGCTTGGCGCGGCAGGGGACAGACATCTTGCGGAGTTCGTGCCGTTCTTCCTGACAAGCGATGAGAATATATGGAGATATGGTTTTGTGCGGACTCCGTATTCATATAGAAAAGAAGAAGCCATACGCAAGCGGAATAAAGTCTATACGGCAGAAGAACTGATTGCGAAGGCTTCTGATGAGGAAGGCGTCGATATCCTCCTTTCGCTTGCTGGGGAGAGAACGCTGAAGACGAATGTGAATATCCCGAACAAGGGTCAGGTGCGTTATCTTGGTGAAGGCCATATAGTGGAAAGCAATGGATATATTTCCGCGGATTCCATAGTACCGATCGTCTCTGCAGATCCGTCGATTGCCATACAGGGGCTTGTAAGACGTGTCGAGAATGTGCAGGATATAGCACTCGAAGCAATATGGAGGGAGGATAAGGACCTCCTTTTCCAGGCTTTCATGCTGGATCCTCTTATGTCGCTCGATGCAGGTCGTGCGGAAGAGCTTTTTGAAAGGATGTATGTCGATTGCGCGCTAAGATACTGATTCCGATACTCCTCATTCTCTCCCTGATATCCTGTGCGGATGGGAAGGATGATGTTCTTGATGTCGCTGTGGCTCAGGAGCCTCCGACTCTTGATGTAATGGTCAATTCATCTATCTCCGGAAAGATGATAGCTGTAGGGAATGTCTATGAAAAGCTTCTGACGCTATCATCCGATGGGAGCATAATACCGGAACTTGCAAGCTCTTATGAGTTGTCCGAGAATGGTCACAGGCTTTCATTCATGCTCAGGGAAGGTATCAGCTTCCATGATGGTACATTTCTTGATGCAGAAGATGCAGTGCTTTCGATGAACAGATGGCTTGATAAGTATCAGGCAGCAGGACGCATTGCAGGGAATGGTCGTTTCCATGCCGAAGGCAATGTCATAGTCATGGAATCTGACAATAGCCTTGCCCTTCTTCCTCTTATGATCGCATCCTCTCCGCAGTCTGCCGTGATTATCCCATCGGATTATGTAAGTGATGATCCGGTGCTTAAGGATGTACCTCCCGGAACAGGGCCATACGAGGTTGTCAGCTGGCGATATGGCGAGTCGATAGAACTGGCGGCTTACGATGATTATGTTCCATATGAATATGATAAGACACCTGAGATCAGGAGAATCATATATAGGTTTGTGCCTGATTCCGTAACAAGAAGACTTGGGCTTGAGACAGGACTTTATGATGCTATTGATATGGTTCTTCCAGATGATGTCCTCTCAATGTCCGGGAATAAAGATATCACGATAATCCAGGGAGGGGATTCAGGCTCCATTGCTGTTCTTTTCAACAAGAAGGAAGGGATCTCCGCAGATGCTGATTTCCGCATGGCTGTATCCCTCATCGCAGATCGTGATGTACTGATGAAGGCCTGCTATGGTGATTATGGCTATGATACGGAAACATGCTATATGGAACCTGATCAGGCGGAATGGCATGTGATGGCCTCAGATCCTTATGGATATGAGGATGATAGGGAAGGAATGAGGCTTCTTGAGGAATCGTCATATGATGGCAGGACTGTAAGGATACTCACATCGAATCTATCGAACCTCGACAAGATTGCGCTCGCTCTTTCTGCAGAGCTTGAAGATGCAGGCATGAATACGGATGTGACAGTGCTTGACTGGGCATCGTTCATTGAGGAAAGGAAGGATCCCGGGAAATGGGACATCTCTGTTTCCGCATTCACTAAAGTGACGCTCCCTCAGATGAAGAGCTATCTTTCGCCATCATTCCCGGGATGGACGGAGACAGATCTTCTCGACCAGCTTTATCAGGCAGGATCCGAAGAAGAGGCTGCCTCTCTCTGGAATGATATCCAGCGGAAGCTCTGGGAAGATGTTCCTGCTATGATCCTTGGTCATTATTCGACTATATATGCCGCATCTTCGGGGATCGAAGGGATAATCGCAGGCGATGGCATCTATTTCTGGGATGCCTCCTTCTGATATCCTGCTTCTATGTACAGAGTCCTAAGACGAGCCGGGATAATCCTCCTTACCCTTCTTATTGTCTCCTTCATGGTCTTCCTTCTTCAGGATCTCTCATTGGGAGACAGCTCTTCATATCTCCTTTCCGAGGAAGCAGGGGAAGAGGAGATTTCCCTGTACAGGGAATCGATGAATCTTGATGATCCTTTTCCCGTCCGCTATTGTTCATTTCTTGTTTCATTCATAAGAGGGAACTGGGGTGTAAGCGCAAATGGGCTCGATATCAAGGAGACGGTAATGCGCCGTATCCCTGCCACTCTTTCCCTGACAATCTTCTCTATTGCCCTTGCTGTTGTGATTTCCGTGCCGCTTTCGGTGTTCGCTGTCAGGAACAGGAAAATCGGCAAGGCCGTATCGTTGTTCTCGATACTGATAATGTCACTCCCTTCTTTCATGATTGCTGTATTCCTTGTGATGATATTCTCTGTTCATCTGAAGATCTTCCCACCTGCCGGGTATATATCGATCGGGGAATCGTTCAGCGGTTTTCTCAGGACGATGTTCCTTCCTTCATTCACGCTCTCTCTTCTCCATTCATCGCTTTATCTGAGGATATTCAGGAAGGCTCTTGATGAGAATCTTGCGAAACCATTCTCTATGGCAATGGCGGCAATGGGGATGAAGAAGAAGGATCTTGTAATGAAGAGCGCGTTCGCGCCATCCCTCCCGGTCCTTGCTTCATTACTTGCCGGTTCTTTTGCAACCGCAGCATCCGGTTCTGCAGTTACGGAAACCATTTTCGCGATCCCGGGGATCGGCTCTCTTCTTGTTGATGCGGCACTTACCAGAGATACGGCTCTATCGGGGATCCTGATCATCTTCATAGCGCTGGCTGTATCATTGATGAGCGCTGTCGCCGAGCTTCTTTTCTTCATATTGGACCCAAGGACAAGGAGGCGGTGATGAAGAAGCTGAGGATAGGGCTTTTGATGCTTTTTGTGCTCGTCATATTTGCGGTGCTTGTTTCCGGGGACTCTGCAAGGGATGCCAGATTCCTTCCGCCTTCCGCTTCCCATCCTCTGGGGACTGATGCGCTGGGCCATGACATCATCAGCAGAATCGGAAGCGGTATGCTTGTATCTTTCGCTGTCGCATGTCCTGCGACTCTTATTTCTGCCCTTGGAGGCCTTCTGCTGTCATTCGGCTTCGCTGGAAGGAAGTTCCCTTCCACATCAGTCATTGCAGCGGCTGACAGCATGAGATCCCTTCCTCCGATAATACTCGCGCTTTTCTTCAATGCATTGTCAGGACCGGGGATAATGAAGATAGTAATCGCGCTTTCGATAGGGAATATCCCGTTTATCGCAAGGATGTGCCATTCACGTATTGCGGTGCTGAGGACTGAAGGCCCTGCCGTGGCAGCAGAGTGCCTCGGAGTTGGCAGGGTCAGGATATTCATCAGTCATATCATTCCCCATCTATTGCCATATCTCCTTCTCCAGTGCGTTTCCATATTCTCATCATCGATACTTACTGAGGCATCTCTATCATATCTCGGGTGCGGAGTACCTCCTCAGCTGCCATCTCTGGGCTCCATGCTTGCAGATGCAAGAAGCACTGTGCTTGTCCATCCGGGACCTGCGGTCTATCCTGCGGTATTCCTGCTTCTCATAGGAATCTCAATGGAGCTTATCGCAAGGGGAATAGAGGAGAGGCTGGGATGATCATAGCCTGATCCGTCCTTTCATCGAGCGTGCGAGGGTGAGCTTGTCTGCATAGCCGAGATCTCCTCCGATAGGAAGTCCGGCAGCTGGCCTCGTAAGCAGGATGCCTTCCTTTCCCTTCAGCAGATGGCGGATGTACAGGGCTGTGGTATCGCCTTCCTCGGTAGGGTTTGTCGCGATTATGATTTCCTTGAAGCTTCCGTCCTCAATACGCTTGATAAGGGAAGGGAATGACAGCGATTCCGGGCCTATGCCATCGAGTGGGTTTATAGCGCCACCAAGAACATGAAATAGGCCGTTATATGCACCGGATGATGCGATGGAGAGAACGTCCTGTGGTTCCTCCACTACGCAGAGCAGTGTTTTGTCCCTGGTTTCTGAAGAACAGTACTGGCAGATCTCCTGATCTGTATAGCAACCGCAGATAGGGCATGGATGTATCCTGTCCTTTATCTCGGCGATTGCTGTTCCAAGCGCTTTGTTGTAGCTATCGTCAGTCTTGATGAGGTGGTATGCAAGCCTTGATGCCGACTTCTCTCCCATGCCTGGAAGTTTCTTCAGCAATCTTATCAGATCATCTATCGCGTTCAAATCCGAAGCCCCATGTCCTTGAGTGCGGACATTCCTTTCTCCGCTCTGTACTGATTTGATTTCTCAAGAGCCGCATTCACCGCGGAGACAATCAGGACACACATATCATTCCTGTCGCCCATCGCATAGACTTCATCTGTCACTTCGACAGATACGATCTTGCCTGTTCCGGTTGCCTTTGCCTTGACCATTCCTGCACCGGCTTCGCCTTCAAGTATTGTCTTCTCCAGCTCTGCATTGAGCGAATCACTCATCGTCTTCATTTTCGAAATATCCAGATTGAACGGATTGATCATAGTTGTCCTCCTCATCATTTGGTTCTTCCTGCACAGCAGATGCAGATACTGTGGCAGCCTTGGAGATGATGCCTCCGAAGATAGCGCGGAGCTTCTTCATATTCTCCGGGATATCATCCTCTTCCTTCTTCTCCTCGGTAAGGCGGAAGCGTATAGGCACGGCATGCCCAAGATAAGAAGAGAATGCTTTCTCGATATCCTTTGCCTGAAGCTTCAGATTATTGAATGACAATGCTTTCGAAAGAGAGAGAATGAGTGCACCATCTTCGCTCTCCTCTATGCCTTCTATATCCATAAGCTGTTTTGCAAGTACGGATTTCTTGCTATTCGCAAGCATTGATGAAATTTCCTTCAGGTCAGATATCGAAGCTGTTTTTTTTTGCGCTTCTGCAGGCTCTGGGACCTTTTCCTCCTCCCGCCGTGGCTGTGGCTCTTCCGGCACAGCGGCAGGAATCTGCATCTGAGAAGGGATTGCGGCAGCAGCGGAAGCGTCTTCGATGACCTTCGTCAGCTTCTTCTTTATGACAATGCTTCCTTCAGCAACTCCTTCCTTCAGGGCTTCCAGCTTCTTCATGAGCACATCCGGCGTCGAAAGATACTGAAGGGATCCCAGACGTGAGAACAGAAGCTCTATCTCAAAACGTGGAGACAGGGAGTATCTCAGATCCCTGTAGAGATTGAGGAAAGCCTTCAGCGCAGCTTCAAGCTGCTCTTTCGTTAGCATTTCAGCAATTGATTCAGGGATGTCAGAGAGGGCAGTCCCGAGTATTTCCGGCTTCCTTATCCCTTCCTTGTACAGTAGCAATGTGCGGAAGAAATCAGCAGAGTCCCTGACGATTTCCTCTGCGGATACTCCCTGTGAGAAGAGCGATGAGATTCTGTCTATTGCCTCATCCTGCTTGCCCTGGATAGCCGCGGAAGCGACTTCTGCGATTGCGGAGAATCCTGCTATTGCGAGTTTCTCCCTTATCTTCTCAAGAGTGATATGGTCTTCGGAGAATGCCGCAACCTGATCAAACAGGGTATATGCATCCCTCATCGAGCCTGTGGATTCCTTCGCAATCCAGAACAGGGCATCCTCATCGGCCTTTATCCCGATATCCTCGCTTGCGCTCCTGAGGCACTCCATGATCAATGGCTGACTTATAAGCTTGAACTTGAATTGCTGGCATCTGGACCTGATTGTCAGAGGCACTTTCTGAAGCTCTGTGGTAGCGAAGATGAAGATTATGTACTCAGGTGGCTCTTCTATTGTCTTGAGAAGGGCATTGAATGCAGATGTCGAGAGCATGTGGACCTCATCAATTATGTAGATCTTGTATCTTGAGGTCTGCGGGGGGAACATGATCTCTTCCTTTATGGCCCTGATGTCATTGACGGATGTGTTTGATGCGCCATCGATTTCAATCACATCGACAGATGAGCCTTTTGCAATCTCCCTGCATGAGTCGCAGACACCACAAGGATGTGCGCTCATTCCCCGCTGGCAGTTCAGTGATTTCGCAAGAAGTCGCGCAGAGCTTGTCTTTCCTACGCCTCTGGGGCCCGAGAAGAGATATGCATGTGCAATCCTGTTTTCCTTGATTGCGTTCTCCAGTGTCGATACAACGAAGTCCTGACCGACAAGCCGGTCAAAATCCTGAGGTCTTTTTCTTGTAGCTGTGACTTCGTATGTGCTTCTCTGCATTTCCCTAAGATTATACATTAAGAGGCAAGTAAAAGAAAACAGCAGCAAATGCTCCTGATCACATGCGAATTCCGCTTACCGCTGCTGCATTCCTGCCCTGACGGGGTTGGGCGGCTCACATTGCCAGGTATCTGCTGCTGAACGGAGAGAGGGGGATTCGAACCCCCGATGGCTTTTGACCATACACGACTTCCAATCGTGCACCTTCGACCACTCGGACATCTCTCCAGAAAGAAATAGCCGATAATCGGAGAGAGTGGGATTCGAACCCACGGTAATGCAGAGCACTACACCGGATTTCGAGTCCGGCTCCTTCGACCACTCGGACATCTCTCCAGACGAGACCAAGAGGATTCGAACCTCCGACCCTCAGTTCCGCAAACTGATGCTCTATCCAGCTGAGCTATGGTCTCAGATGATCTTTGTTCCATGATTTTCCGGAGAGGGGGGGATTCGAACCCCCGGACCCGGGTTTGCCAGGTCAACTCCTTAGCAGGGAGCCCGATTCGGCCTCTCTCGCACCTCTCCTGATTATCAAAAGGCGGAGAGAGAGGGATTCGAACCCCCGGTGACTTGCGCCACGGCTGCTTTCAAGGCAGCTACCTTAAACCACTCGGACATCTCTCCAATGTGAAAAAACACCAATCAAGGTCTGAATCATACAAAGCAAGGGAATTATTGTCAATATGATGGGTGATGATTTCATCCTCCCGGCAAATCTGGTATATTCCAGATATGGGCAGGATAGCAGATAGGTTCAGAGGTTTTCTGAGGAAAGCAGGAGATAAGCTTTTCCATAAGGAATGTGCTGAGCCGGTTGAAGGGCATGAGGATGAAAAACCTGCAACGATGCTCGATGATGCTCTTTCTGCTCTTTCCGTGATTTCCGGAAAACATGACTCCGCTGAAGAGACCTTCGGGAAGATTTCCGCCCAGATCGAAGGGATCTCCTCTTCTGCAGATGTGATGCCATTTGCCATAAACCGGAATGAGCAGAGGAATATCTCGATGATCCTGCTTTCAGGTTCCGCAGCAGCTATGGTCTTTACTGCAATCGGGCTTCCATATATCTCATTGATAGCCGCTATGGCTGCGGCAATCACGGCATTCTCCGTAAGGAATATTCCGGGAAACGGAGAAAAGGGAACCAACATATCGTTGTCCATAGAGCCTTCAGGTCCAGCTGACAGGACAGTCGTCTTTTCATGCCATTATGATAAAAGAGAGAAGAAGAACAGCCGCTATATGAAGCTGGCATCCCCGGTGTTTCCTCTTCTCTCGCTCGCGGCAGAAGTCGTGATAGCCCTCCTGTCTTTGTCGCTTGAGATCCTTCAGGGGATTCTTCTGCGTCCCAATCTGGCGCTTGCTGACTCTGTTGCATTATCAATCGCGGCATTTATTCCCGCGATGTTCGTACTTGTCTGGCCTCTTGCCTATACAGGGGAGACGAGGGAAGAGAATCTCGCTCCGGCAGCTTCTGTGATTGCTCTGGCAAAACACTTCGCGGGGAAGGCAGGGAAAGGCAATGGTCTGAAATCCACAAGGCTTGTATTTGCATTCTTTGGCGGAACAGGTGCTGGTTTTCAGGGAAGCAGGGCATGGTTCAAATCCAAAGGGAAAATGCTTGAGGATGCTATAGTGCTGAATATAGATTCAATTGGGCGCTCTGATCATCTCAGGCTTTCCGCAGGAAGCAGGGCCTATTCATTTGCCGATAATCTGTTCCGCTTTTCATCATCTGTCTTAGGGAGGGACATAAAGATGGAAAGGAGAAGCTTCTTCTCGGAGCCTTTTGATGATATCTCCGCAATGAATGCGGGTATTCAGGCTGTGACATTGTACTCAGGTGAGGACGAGAAGGCTGAGGCGGATGCCATCGATTCCGTGCTGATGCTCTGCGAGAAGATCGCGATATTCACAGACGGGAAGGATGCAGAGGAAGGGCTCGCTTCTGAAAAGAGAAAGAACAGGATCTCTAGGTATTGATATCCAGAGCGATACGCCCCTGTCCGATATCATCAGTGCCTTCTTTCATCTTGCTGGTGTTGGAGGAAGGAAGCTTCCCTGAGATTTCAATCATCGTATCGAATTTCTCTTCATCAATAGTAGCCTCTACGGATTCAAGAAGGCGCTTTATAAGCGTGTATGCATTGTATGGGAGTATCATCCTGTATTCGGATTTCTCAATCAGCTCTTCTGTTGGAACTATCTTCAGGACTTCCTTCGCACTGTCTCCATAAGCCTTGACAAGGCCTCCGGTACCCAGAAGAGTGCCTCCGAAGTATCTGACGATGCATACTGCGATATCTGTGATTCCAGAACCTTTGACCACTTCAAGAGCAGGTCTCCCTGCAGTATTCTTCGGCTCCTTGTCATCTGACGAGGAATAAATCGTTCCTGCCTTCCCGATGACAGCCGCATGTACGACATGAGTTGCGTCAGGATGTTCAGAACGCACCTGCTGTACGGCTTTCTTCACGTCCTCAAGAGAGTTTGCGGGAATCGCGATGGCGATGAATCTCGATTTCTTTACCTCTATCTCGGCTTCAGCTCTCGCTGTCGGTATCCTCATTGCTTTCCTCTTCGATGACTTCTGCATCGATCATCGTCTTGTCATCGAATATGAATCTGCCATCAAACTTCTTTCCCTCCAGGGCCATAGGAAGCCACAGTCTGTCATCTTCCCACATCGCGGAGTAGTCGAGTGATGCGATTTCGGTCCAGAAAGGCCGTGTCTCATCGGTCTCTTCCACAAGAGTCCCGCTGTATGATGAGGTGAAGAACACATACCCAAGCATTCTCAGTCCATCCTTGAACTGGAATCTGAGGATACCGCGTTCTTCAAGATCCATGACATCAAGGCCCGTCTCTTCCTTTGTCTCCCTTATCGCTGCTTCGACTTTGGTCTCTTCGATCTCTATATGTCCGCCCGGCGCATTTATATACCCTGTCCCGAGACCTTTCTTCTTCTCGATCATCAGTATCCTGCCGCCATCTGTCACATATGTAAGGACACACTTCTCGGTAGGTTCCCATTCATCCCAGTTTATATCGCTGACCTTATCAGCTTTCACGAAATTTTCTTCCCTGACTTCTTCAGCAGTCATAGTCTTCCTCCGCTTCTCCTCCGCATATTCCGGGAATTTCTCGCAGAAGCAGTCTTCACATAGATTCTCATCACATCCGATTATGTGATTGAAATCGAGCCTCTTGCCACATTTTGAGCATCTGAACCTGAAAGGCCAGAATGCTTTGTTGAATATGACTATCACAAGGATGCAGAGAGCGACTGAGCACCAGTCAAGCCATTCAGGCAGCTGGAACTGAAGCCTCAGGGCAATCAGCACCTGAAGCACGAGCATCACTACAGCAAGAAGGATAGTCGCCTTCCTTTTGCCATCTGAATGGGCGATCTTCCTCTGAGAGATATTCAGCAGGATTATGAAAAGCAGAAACCAATACGCAAATTCTGATAAGAAACTAGCCAGCATATGAGATAGATTATTCTATAATATTGCACATGAAAGCAATATTGGCAGGTACAGGATGGAGGGCAGGTTTCTATCATCGCATCGCGGAGAAGATTCCTGAGCTTCTTACAATCACCGGAGTCTATTCCCATAGGGAAGGATATATACAGAATCTTGAGGAAGCTCTGCGTGCTGAGCATGACTGCGTGATTGTCTCAACATCGAAAGAGCAGTTCCTTCCACTTATGAAGGAACTTAAGGAGAGGGGAGAACGAGTATTCTCGGAGACGACATTCCTGAATCTTACGGAGGATGAGCAGGATGTTCTTATTGGAATGGATGGCTATGCAGCTGAACAGTATCCATACACTCCGCTTTATGGTTCAATTATCTCTTCGCTTCATTGGATCGGCCTTGTATCCCAGATAAGGCTTTCAGGCCTTCATAATCATCATGCGGCAGCCATTGCGAGGAAAGTGCTTTCCCTCGGCGTTGCTATGCCTGATGAGATTTCCTCAGCAGATTTTCCTTACAGGATTCTGAAGACCGCATCGAGAGATGGACTTTGCAATGGTACTGAAATGGAAGAGTGCACAAGAAAACTTAGGATTCTCCGTTTCGGAGGAAAGCTCTTCATCAATGACTTCTCCTCGAATCAGTACCATAGCGTATTCTATGGGAAGGAGATCGAAATCAGGGGAGAACGCGGCGTCATAACTGAGAAAGGGATCATCACTGTCAATGATGATGGAAAGCACATAGAGCTTCCATTCGTGTTCCACAGGGATGATTATCATGACTTCCGCGGCATTGATTATGTCACTGCAGGCGAGCATATGGTTTGGAAGAACAGATTTCCGGGACGGGGACTGACAGATGATGAGGTGGGAATTGCGGAACTTCTGTATCTTTTCTCTGAGCATTCAGAAGGGTATCCGATCCGCGAAGGGATTCTGGACGCACGACTAGGAAAGATGCTATAGGGGGAAATATGTCTATCGCCAAATATATCGATCATACAATCCTGAAACAGGATGCGAGAAAAGAGGATATAGAGAGGATCACAGCAGAGGCAAGGGAATATGGTTTTGCTTCCGTATGCGTAAATTCATGCTGGGTGAAACTCTGCCATTCCCTTCTTGAAGGAACTGATGTGAAGGTCTGTATTGTAGTCGGATTCCCTCTTGGAGCGGCATCTTCCGAGGCGAAGAAAGCCGAGACTGCAGCTGCTGTCGCAGATGGCGCTGATGAGATCGATATGGTCCTGAATGTGGGTTATCTGAAGAGCGGGATGCTCAAAGAGGTTTATGAGGATATCGTTGCGGTCCGCAAAACATGCCGGGAAAAGGCACTCAAGGTGATAATCGAGACATGTCTTCTGACAGATGATGAGAAGATAGAGGCCTGCCGTATCGCAGAGAGAGCCGGCGCTGATTTCGTAAAGACAAGCACGGGGTTCTCGACAGGTGGTGCGACTGTCAGGGATGTCGCTCTTATGCATGATGCTGTAGGCGGACGGATCAAGGTCAAGGCATCAGGCGGTATAAGGACTCTTGCTGATGCTGAGGCCATGATCAGGGCAGGTGCTTCAAGGATAGGGGCAAGCGCAGGCGTGTCCATTGTGAAGGAAGAAGATGGCAGAAACTGAAAGCGCTGATTTCCTGAAGTCTCTCGGATTTCCGATGCTGAATATCCATGAGACAGCTGTTCATTCTGATTTCACCACACCAGGCAGGAGGATTCTCCTCATTGGACCGATGGGTGCCGGGAAGACTGAAGCTGCTGCCAGGATCTGGCGCGATGCTGAGGTCGCACTCAGGAAAAGCGGCAAGGTCAGGGAGCTTACTTCCACTGGCATGCTTGACAGGAGGAAGATCTTCTTCATCAGGCAGAAGCTTGATTCCGAGCGTTTCCAGGACAATCCTGAGGATGCGCTTTCCTACAGGACAGGCTATATCCGCTGTGGCGAGAATATAGCCAGGATCTCTGATTCCTTTGATTTCGAGCAGGTGCTTAAGGATAATCCGGAGATAGGGACATATATAATCGATGAGGCATCGTTTTTCGATGAGCGTCTTGCATATGTTGCCAGGAACTATGCTATCGAGAATGGTTGCATGTTCGTCTTCCCGACTCTCATGCTGAATTTCAGGAAGGAGTTCTTCAATTCAACAGCAAGGCTCATTCTTGATATAGCGACAGATGTGATTCCGCTTACTGCCTACTGTGAGCATCAGGACTGCATGGATTCAGCCTTCTATACATACAGGTACTACACTGTCGATGGAAAGGAGTGTCCTGCCTTGTATTTCGATCCTCTGATTGTGATAGGCGGTGACAAAAGCAGGAGAAGCGCAGTTGATCCTGATTACGCGGCAAGATGCGAGAAGCATCATTTCCTGCCGGGGAAGGAATACACATTCTTCACTCTGAAACCTCTTGGAGAGGAAGCTGGTAAGGGCAGTATTGATCCTCTTATGGATGAGATCATGAAGCTCAGGGACAGAAGCGATGACTCCCTTCTTGCCAGATCGCTGAGAAAGCAATACGGCAATGATAAGGATGGGGAGATGTATCTCAATGCGCTTCTTCCTCCGCATACAGCAGAGAAGGCGCTTCTGTATCTCTATTCAGAACAGAATCTCCTTGGAGAGAGTCTCCTTGTGAAGATCGCGACAGATCTTGAGCTCGATACCCAGTATCTTGAGAAGACA
>CALXLA010000024.1 GCA_944389075.1 uncultured Spirochaetaceae bacterium | reverse complement strand
TCAGAGTTCAATCGGATACCAGAATCCATCTGTGAATAATTCAGTTCCATCATCAGTGACAACATAGCAGTCCTCGAATCTGAAGCCATATCCATCACCCTTATAGAAATGATCAGCAGCAAATGTCATATTCTTCTCGATAATCATATCGGATTGACTCATCAGAGGTGGTTCGCACTCAAAAATCCCAAGGCCATGGGATGCTCCAGATGGATATCCAAAGCCTGCCTCAAGATAGCTATCTACGAATTTCTTCTGGATATCTGACATCCTTATTCCAGGCTTTACCCAGTCATTGATTACACGCTTATGCATATCAACTACGAAGTTGATTTCCTTCTTCATCTGATCAGGCATCTTACCAAACATAAAAGGTCTGCTGTATGCTGATGAATATGATCCAACCATAGCACCGAAATCACAATCAACGAGTCGATTTCTACCTATTGGTGTATGAGAGCCCCTACCAATCTGATTCAATGTACGTTCTCCTGCATAAAGAAGCGTCGGGAATGACTCACCTTCTCCTCCATATTTGTAAATTCCAGCAAGAATCAGTCCCTGGCACTGGTATTCTGTCATTTCAGGTTTCACCTGTCCGAGGAAATCATCAAATACCCTCTCGTTAATTTTATTAGCTGTGCGAATCAAATCAATTTCATGATCTGTCTTATGATTCCTTATACGAATCATCTCTGTCGTGATATCAACAATTTCTCCACCAGGAAGCATTGCATTCTTTATATTGTCATAGGTCTCATATGAGGTTATTGCAGCATCAGCAAGTCCGACACGCCTGATTCCCTTGCCATCTGAAACTTTCTCAAAAACTTCATTGAAAGTTGAATATTTCACTCCTTTCCATTCAATTGGGAATGTATGACTAAAATCATGCATAATGAAGTAATTGCTTCCCAAAGGTGTTTCTTTTGCAAGACCAGGAGCTTCTGCACCAATCAGAAGGTATGACTGCCCCTTGCGTGGAATGCAAATACCTCCTCTCTCGAACATTGGCCAATACCCGGTAAAATATCTGATATTCTCATAAGTACAGGCAGTTGCCGCAACAATCACAACATCAAGATCCAGCTCATCCATTCGTTTCTGAAGATTCAGTATACGTTCCTCGTATTCCTGATTGCTAATTGGTGTAAAGTCAAACATAGTGACATCTCCTTTTGTATAGACAATTATACATTATACACTTTGATTGTCAATATTCATCTGTAATGCCGAAGCGTTACATTGATTGATATAGATAAAGCAATCCCCACTATGGGATAGATGAAAGAAATGCTGTATGCATATTCAAGTCCTGAAATACTGTATATGAATCCATAAATTAGACTTCCTAAAATCGCACCTACACCACTGATCATGACAGAGCATAGTTCTCTGCTGATTGCGGTTAATTCTCTGGGAATAATTATTGAAACGATATCGGTTGCTGTAGACCATAAGAAAGGAAATCCAGCACCACCTATAAAAAGCAATGGTATCAATTGGTAAGGATGTTCAGATGCTTTTATTCCTAAGAACTGAATAAGTGTCAGAAAAAAACCTGTGGCAAAAAGCTTCATAGATCGCACACCAGCCTTCATCAGCCAAGCAACTACAGCATATGCAATAAATTCTCCTGCCATTGCAGCTGCTGATACGGCGCCTGCAATGCCCATATCATTCCATCGTTCATCAATAAGAAGATTAAGATATTGGAACATGCCTTGCTCACAGATTCCCCAAACAACAAGAGCTGCTAATATAAGAACGAATCCTCTATTCTTCAAAATAGAAATAAGACTACCATATCCAATTCCTTCAGCTTTTGCTTTTTTTAGGCTAGAACTGGAAGGCAACAGCCTGTAAATGATCATCAGAACCAAAATACCAGCCACAAACAAAAACGGAATCAGGCTGATATCGAATGCTGAAATAACATTTGAGGCAATCACAGCGCCCAATGCAAATCCTGCAGGACCAAACATTCTGAAATGGGAATATCGATGATTTTCTCCATGGAGTTCTGAGATAAGCATATCATCGACTATCGGGCTTGGCGCAGATAGACAGAATGCCACAAAAAACAATCCTATAGGTATAAAAAACAGATATTTTGAACCAATCAGAATTGATATAGCTCCTACAAATCCTGATGCTACTGATAAATAAAGTATAAATCTATATTTTATTCCTCTATCAACCATCATACTAGCAATAAGTCCGCCCATGATGAAGAAGACAGCATATAAACTTGAGAGAATACCTATTCCGGCCCCACTGATGCCAGATGATTTATAATATAATCCAAGATACGGAGTCAGCATCGAAGATGCACACCAGAACACAATATAATAACTCCGGTATACAGATAAGCTGTTCCGTATCATTTTTACTACCCTTTAACTGCACCTACTGTAAGACCGTCCATTATCCTATCAGCCATCAGAACAAAGAACACAATAAGCGGAAGAAGCGCGAGAACGACACCTGCAAACAATGTGACCCAGTCTCCCGTATATTGCATCGAAGCCTGAAGTGCATATATTCCTACAGAAAGAAGCCTCTTTGCCTCGTCTCTAATGAAAATAAGTGCAAGCATATATTCATTCCATATGCTGATGAAATTGAATATCGTGACCGTTATGATTCCTGTACTCGAAAGTGGCAGCACAACCTTGATAAATGATTGGAATGGTGTGCATCCATCTATGGTAGCCGCTTCATCAAGTTCTACGGGATATGATCCGAAAAAGCCATGTAACATGAATATTGAGAACGAAAGCGAAGTAGCAATATAAACCAGCGACAAGCCAGACAATGTATTAAGTAAGCCTATATCAGAAAGTAGGAAATACATTGGGAATAGTGCTATGATTACTGGTATACCCATGCCAAATATAAAAAATGAAAGTATATGGCTACGGAATCTGAATTCTGCTCTTGTAAGGACAAAAGCCGCAGGAACAGCAAGAACAAGTATCAGGATTACATTGATTGGAACAACTATTATGCTATTCAGGAAGAACTGACTTAAATCATAAAGATCCCATATCTTCTTATAGTTATCAAGATTGAAGGAACTTGGCAATTTCCATATTTCCTGATAGAGCTCTCTGTTTGTCTTGAAAGATGTAATGAGTATCCAAGCAAGAGACAATATGACAATCAAGCACCACAAAATCAAAACAAGATAACATAGTACTTTCGCTGTTTTCTTTACTCTAAATTCCATGAAAATCGCCTCCTAATACTCAATGGATTCCCTTGACATAAGCTTTCTGGATATCTGCACGAAAATCATCACGATTATGGAAAGGAATACTGCTATAGCTGCTGCATACCCTATTCTGTATATCGCGTCATTTCTTCCAAAACCAAGCATGTAGATGTAAATAGGAAGATTCCATATCTCCATCCTTGGCTTGAATCCAGTAAATGAAAATGGCAACTCAAACATCTTCAGGGAAGTTATAAGCCAATAAACGACAGCTACTGTGAATACATCCCATATCATAGGGACTGTTATCTTGAAAAATGTCTGTATAGGAGAAGCGCCCTCAAGAATCGCCGATTCATATACAGAATCTGGAATCTTACTTACACCAGACAGAAGAATGACGAAATAAAATCCGACATATGTCCATACAATAACGAAAATCAGACTTCCCATGATATGCTCGGGATCAAGCCATGGGACAATGAGATTCTCAAGCCCCATCGAAGTCAATATATTATTCAGGAGTCCGAAATTCTGATTGAATACAAATCCCCAAAGAATGCAGATTGCCACAGGTGATATAATATTGGGCAGGAAAAGCAACGCCCTTATAGTCCCTTTAAAATGGCCTATACACTGGAAAATTATAAGAAAAACAAATGCCAGCAAGAAAATGAAAAGTCCTCCGAAGAACATTATCTTCAGATTTATGACCAGTGCACTCCAGAATATTTTATCGCTGAGAGCCTCAACAAAATTTGAAATCCCAATGAATGTTTTATCACGGGAAAATCCCTTGTAGTCGAAAAAACTATAGAATAATCCGCTTAATGCGGGATAGATAAAGAAGATTATATATACTAGCAAGCTTGGAACAAGAAAGGGAATGGCAAGTTTCTTATTCCGTTTGAAAGAATTGCTCATAAAAGCTCCTTTGGGTTCCTGGGAAATAGGTATTAATTGTATGCCGGTACATCTTTTTGAGATATACCGGCCCTTGTTGTTATTTGTTCAGATACGCTACGGTATCTGCCTTCAATCTGGATACAAACTCTTCAGGAGTTATATTTCCATAAATAAGATCATTATCAACTGGATAGAATACAGTACTCCACCATTCGCCACGACTCTGGAGGCCATCATACATCATGTGGACAGGACCATCTGACGTTATTATCGCGTAGACATCCTTGATATAATCAGGTATTTCATCATCAAGGCCAACAAGGGTTGTTGGGTAATATGTTTCCATCATTGATATCTGATACTTAGGCTGCAATGCAAACTGAATGAATTTCTTTGCAAGATCTGGATGCTTTGCATCTTTAGGTACTGCAAATCCCATAACAGAAATTTCCTTTGAAGCAGGATCTCCCTTACCACCTTCAATCGCAGGGAATGGGAATGCGCCAAATTCAAAATCCTCATCAACCTTATCAAACAATTCATTTGCGATATAGGATCCATCCAAATGGAATATTGCACTGCCCTGTGCCCATGCAATCTGTCCAGCGGGCCATACATTACCCATCCAGCCATTGATGAAATATTTAGACACATCTGCAACCATCTGTGCAGCTCTCAGTACATCAGGATTATCCCAGGCAGCACCAGTAGGATCTGTTGCAAGCTCCCAGAAAGCACCTGTCCCGCAAATCCTTTCCATGAACCAGTAGAACCAATATGCATTATAAAGAGGCGTATTATCGAGCCCTATCGGGGCTATTCCCTCTGCAACCAGTTCATCACACATAGCAATGAAATCATCCCATGTTTCTGGAATTTCCCAGCCCCTCTTCTCGAATTCTGCCTTATTGTAATGGAAACATGAAGTATGTGCGCAATATGGGACAAACCAACGTTCACCGTCATACATTCCCTGCGTTGTCGTTCCTTCAATGAACTGGCTCTCAAAAGTACCAGAGCCATCCCAAGTAGTACCTGAATAGAGATCCTCCAAGGGAAGCAGAAGTCCATCGTTTCCAAGGCTTGCTATCATTTCGATGCAATGTCCATCAATCAAATCAGGAGCATTTCCATCGACTATTGCAGGTGCAACAGATAGAAGTATATTGGCCCCAGGATTTGAATAATTGACTTTTATTCCAGTTTCTTTCTCGAAATCATCGATTATCTGACGCATCCAAAGATCATTTGGATGACCTTTATCCCAATAACACCAGAATTCCAACGCCTCTTCATCACTTTCGCTGCTACCTCCTGCAGCAAGTGGAAAAGCGAATGCTATTGCGATGACAAAAAGCAACACAATGGTCAATTTCCTTTTCATGTTATCTCCTTTTGTTTAATTGTATATACATAATTTATGCGGCAGGAAATTCCATCTGTCAACAAATTTCTCTATATGGTTCAACTAAGCATGCCAGTTTCACCATCCAATCGGATAATCTTTTGCAGCAAAATATATTATCAATCACTGCAACATATCAAATGCTCGATATTGTCACATTATGGGATTTAAAACGTATAATAAAAATAAAGCCAGGGCATTACCCTGGCGATGATTATGAACTGAACCTGGAAAGGAAATCCTTAGTCCGTGCGCTCTTAGGATTCGTGAATATGGTCTTTGGATCCCCATCCTCTTCAATCCTTCCATCGGACATGAAGATGACTCTGTTCGACACATCGCGTGCGAAAGCCATCTCATGAGTGACTACAAGCATCGTCATTCCAGCTTCCGCAAGGTCCTTCATTACCTCAAGAACCTCACCTACCATTTCAGGATCAAGAGCTGATGTAGGCTCATCAAAGAGAAGCACTTCTGGATTCATGACAAGGGCACGGGCAATAGCGACTCTCTGCTTCTGTCCGCCTGAAAGCTGGCGTGGCTTAGCCTCTATGTACTGAGCCATTCCGACCTTTGCAAGATACTCCATGGCAATTGACTTTGCCTCTTCCTTGTCTCTTTTAAGGACCTTCACCTGCCCTATCGTACAGTTGTCGAGAACATTGAGATTTGCAAAAAGATTGAATGACTGGAATACCATCCCGACCTTAGTCCTGTAGCTGTCCTCATTGATCTCCCCATTGAGGATGTTCTGACCAT
The DNA here is from genome assembly GCA_944389075.1 of uncultured Spirochaetaceae bacterium. Classification (GTDB taxonomy): domain Bacteria; phylum Spirochaetota; class Spirochaetia; order Sphaerochaetales; family Sphaerochaetaceae; genus Ornithospirochaeta. The sequence goes on along the minus strand of CALXLA010000024.1, from coordinate 81,160 downwards.
GGAACAGGATCTTTCCGCCTGTAGCTTCCTCAAGCATGTTGATGCACCTCAGAAGCGTTGACTTACCGGATCCCGAAGAGCCGATGATGCTTATCACATTGCCTTTATATACACTGAAATCGATATCCTTCAGGACCTCATTCGTTCCGAATGTCTTTACAAGATGCTCAATCTTAAGAATCTCATCCATCAATGTGTCCCTCCCTTCTGCGCATCATACCTTGTCATGCCGCTTGTGAATGCAAGGGTATCTGTAGTCGCGAGATTGAAATCAGCTGGACCATCCATCCTGTTCTCTACAGCCCTGAGTATACGCGAGCATGCGAACGTAAGAATGAAGTATATCGCCATCGTCACGGTCGCAGCTTCGAAATACATATAGAGCGCACCGGAGATGCTTCTGAATGTGAAGAAAAGCTCGACAGTACCGATAATAGAGAGAACACATGTATCCTTTATGTTGATGATCAGGTTATTGCCGATCTGAGGCATGATGTTTCTGAGAGCCTGAGGAAGTATTATATGGGCCATTGTCTGGAAATGAGTCATTCCGATTGCCCTTGCGCCTTCGCTCTGCCCAGGATCGACGGAAAGGATTCCGCCTCTCACAGTCTCTGCCATATATGCACCGGTATTGATGGATACGATGATGAATGCTGCGCTCCACATCCCGAGGTTTATATTGAAGAGCTGTGCCATGCCATAGAAGATGAATGCAGCCTGAAGCATCATAGGAGTTCCGCGGAAGATTTCGACGTATGCAGTAAGCACAAGCTTGACAGCCTTCAGCAATCCTCTCTTCACAGGGCCTGAGTTCTTGTGAGGCTCCGTTGTCTGCAGAAGACCTACGGCAAAGCCGATCACACAGCCTAAAAGCGTACATACGATGGCAATGACCATCGTAGTTGCAGCTCCCTTGATAAGGGAGCCGCTGTATTCCTGAAGGATGTAGATCATCCTCTGAAAGAAATTCATTTCTCCAATAGACATCTTAAGTCCTTACTGAGCAAGAGGCTGAACAGAGATTGCCTGCTCCATCATCTGGTTGTAGTCATCTACTGTAAGCTCTGCGAGTGCCGCATTGATGGCATCCTTGAGCTCTGTATTGCCCTTCCTCATCGATATTCCGATATTTATCTCTTCCTGGCTGACCTGGAAGTTATCATCGCTTGCTGAGAAGTCGAGAAGCATCATGTCAGGATAAGCGACTGTAGCAGCTGTAGCTGTAGGCATATCCGTACAGATGAGGTCTACCCTGTCAGCATTCAGCGCGACAAGCATTGCAGGTGCACTGTCCTGTGCTGGAAGAATCCTGGCATCAGGAATCTGCGGAAGACAGACATCATACCATACTGTGTTCATCTGACTTGTACAAACAACACCCGCGAGGTCTGATACACCCTGAGCAGAAGCATATGGGCTGTCCTTCTTCACAAGGCAGACAATCGATGCATAGTAGTATGGATCCGAGAAATCCACCATCTGGAGACGTGCCGATGTGATGGACTGTCCTGCGATTACGCAGTCTACTGTTCCTGACTGCACTGCAGGAACAAGAGAATCCCAGTCAAGCTTCACGATCTGGAGCTCCTTGCCAAGTGATTCAGCGATATACTTTGCCATCATGACATCATAGCCATTTGCATAATCATTGGAATCAGCGATAGGCACTGCACCATTTGCATCTGTAGGCTGTGTCCAGTTGTATGGAGCATAGCCGCACTCCATCGCAACACGGAGCACGTTGCTATCAGCAGCAGCTGTCTCTTTCGAGCCACCTGCGGAAACCGAGAATATAGCGATCATCGAAACAAGCAATGCAATAACAAGTTTTCTCATGGAACATCCTCCATATGTAATCTTGAATGGATGATATCTACTCGTTGCAATTGAGTCAATAGTGTTAAATTCAAAACACGATGTTATTATAGTAACATCAATGCTTTTCCAGCCATATCTCGCTTATCGTATATTCCTTTTCCATTCCCTTCTGCTCGAACTTGGTTACAGGACGCCATGCTACAGGCGGAGCGAAAGAATAGAAAGGATTCGATAGCCCCTCAACTTCCTTAGCCTTCTCCAGAGTCTCCTCAGCATACTCTTCCCAGTCTGTCACCATATATATGTAACCTCCAGGGACAAGACGCGATTCAAGGAGGGACATGAACTCCGGAGACATCAGGCGACGCTTATGATGCTTCTTCTTCGGCCATGGATCCGGGAAGAAGACATGGAACCCCGCAACGGAATTCTCAGCAATCATATGCTCAATCACATCGACAGCATTGAACCTGATGATCCTCACATTCTCAAGTCCATCATCGCCAAGTCCTTTGAGGAGCCTTACGAAACCCGTGAGGAAGACCTCGATTCCTATATAGTTGTATTCAGGACGTCTTATCGCGATCTCACGCGTTGAATCGCCCATTCCGAAGCCGATTTCTATGATGACAGGCCTGTCATTCCCAAAAAGCTTCCTATAATCGATCTTCTCATCCTCAAAGAAGAATCCATACTTATCGAAATACTTCAGGACTACAGCCTTCTCTTTATCGGAAAGAACATTGTTGCGGAGCACATAGCTTTTGATCTGTCTTTCCTTTCCTTCCCTTATTTCGATCTTCGATAGCTTCGAGAGAATCTCCTCTCCGTTCATTCAAGCCTCCTAAGCTGTTCAAGTATAAATAATGCCTTATCCCTGAGGGAGACTGCTGATGTCTCCATCCTCATGTAATTCATGCGCTTGCTATCAAGCTGTACCTTGCCATCCGAAAGCCGCAGCAGGCTTATAACGCGCTCAGGCTTGATGGCGGACAGCCTTCCGAACTCAATCTCAACTACGCCCTTCGATTCTTTCAGATGCGTAATCGAGAGATGACGGCATATGATCTTTATCTCAGCTATGCAGAAGAGATTCTCGACCTCTTCAGACATCGTGCCGTACCTGTTCTCAAGCTCTGCCCTCAGACCTTCGAGCTGTCCTTCAGTGAAGACAGAAGCAATTTTCTTGTAGACCTCGAACTTCTCCGTTGGTTCCGGTATATAGCTGTCGGGGATGAATCCGGAATAATCAAGCTCGAGAAGGACAGGAAGCGTATCGTCCTCGCTGTTTGATGTAAGCTTGTCGACCTCTTCCTCGACAAGGCGCATGTACATATCAAGACCGACAGCCTCGAGATTCCCTGACTGCTCGCGGCCAAGGATGTTTCCAGCTCCCCTTATCTCCATATCCTTCATGGCAACCTTGAAACCAGAGCCAAGCGCCGTATTCTCAGAAAGCACACGGAGCCTTCTTATAGCATCATTGTTGAGCGTTGTCTCATCATCATAGAGAAGATAGCAGTAGGCCTGTCTGTCTGAGCGTCCTACCCTTCCCCTGAGCTGATAAAGCTGCGACAGCCCGAATCTGTCAGCATGATCGATGATTATCGTATTCACATTTGGTATATCGATGCCGTTTTCTATGATTGTCGTGGAAACAAGAACCTGGATACCTTCATAGACAAAGCGATGCATGACATCCTCAAGCGTCTCCGCATCCATCTGCCCATGCGCGCTTTCGACAATGGCATGCTTCACTTCCGATCTGATGCTCTGGCAGACATCCTCAAGATCATCGATGCGATTATGAAGGAAGAACACCTGACCGCCCCTGTCAAGCTCACGCCGGATGGCCTCTCCTATCAGCTTCTCGGAGAAACGGCATATCTCAGTCCTCACCTCCTGTCTCTCCCTGGGAGCCGTTGTCAGAAGCGACATATCGCGTATCTTGAGAAGCGACATATAAAGAGTCCTCGGAATCGGAGTCGCAGATAGCGCAAGCGAGTCAATGCTCGCCTTATACTGCTTTATGACTTCCTTGTGCTTTACTCCGAAACGCTGTTCCTCATCAATGATAAGAAGTCCCAGATCCTTGAACCTCACTGATTTCTGCAATATCTTATGTGTTCCGAAAAGAACATCTATCCTACCTTCCTGAAGCTCCTTGCGGATCCTTGTCTGATCTTTCGCCGTGACATATCGGGAGAGGATCGCGGCCTTGACTGGAAAGTCCCCCAGCCTTTTCCTGAAGTTATTGAAATGCTGTTCTGCAAGGATGACAGTAGGTGCGAGGAATGCGACCTGCTTACCAGACATCACAGCCTTGAATGCCGCACGGAACGCGATCTCTGTTTTGCCGTATCCGACATCACCGCAGATAAGGCGGTCCATAACCTTATCGGATTCCATATCGCTCTTAACATCATCAAGACACTTAAGCTGATCAGGAGTTTCTGAATATGGAAATGATGCTTCGAACTGTATCTGCCAGTCATTATCAGGCAGGAACTGGAAGCCTTTGACAGTCTGGCGCTTCGCATAAAGCTGGACGAGCTCAGCAGCAAGCTCCGCCGCATTCTTTATCGCCTTCTCCTTCTTCTTCGTCCAGCTCTGGGAACCAAGTCTGTCGAGCTTAGGCGGCCGCCCATCGTTTCCTATATACTTCTGCACAAGATCGGCCTGCTCGATCGGGACATACAGGAAATCCTTATCGGCATACTCTATCTTGATATAGTCCCTCTCCGCCCTTGATGATTTCACGCGGTCGATCTTGACGAATATCCCGATTCCGAAATTGACATGTACGACATAATCTCCTTCCTTCAGATCGACAAATGAGTCAAGGGGTGATGATACTGTCTCGACAATGCTCTTGGAACGGCTTTTCCTGCGTCCGAATATCTCGCTGTCAAGGACGGTAAGAAGATTGATATCCTCAATCTGGAAACCTGCCGAGATATTCCTTACGAGTATTGTCGCATCATAATCCCTGAGAACGCTCTCAAGCCTCTCTCTCTGGACATCTGAAGGAGCTATGACAAAGATGCGCCAGCCATTCTTGATAAGGGCCGAGATATCATCCTTGAAGTACCTTACATTGCCGAAATAGGAACGCGATGAAGATACGGAGAAATGCTCGTATGAAGGATCTGCAATATCATAGATGAAGAAGCCATTGCGGATATCTGCGGAGAACTTCTCCCAGTCCAGCAGGATCCTTGAAGGAAGAACGGCATCGGCATCTTCCCTGTAAGCTTCCCTATAGCGAGCTTCAGCTTCCTTGATCATCGAATGCCATGATGTATCTATCCTCTCAACACCGGAAAGGACGAAATAGTCATCAGCGGAAAGATAATCCGCAATAGATGACATCCCGGGACTTGATGCACCGGATATAAGCGGGATGGATACACGTGGAAAATCCTTGACAGCCCGCTGCGTCATCAGATCATATGATGCAATCCGGACGATCTCATCCCATTCCCCATAGATCCTCAGAGGCTCATCGGATGCGAAGGGAAAGATATCTATGACCTCTCCGCGTTTCGAGAAGGAACCCTGCTCAGAACATGAAGGAGCGCTGAAGTATCCAGCCTCGGCAAGACGTGCTGAAATGGCGACAGGATCGAAATCATCCCCTTTCCTTATTACAAGCGAACTCTCAGAAAGCGACTTCGGAGAGAGGAGCGGGGACACGAACGCCCTCAGAGATGTGACAACAATTCCGCTCTTCATCTCATATATAGCATCAAGTGCCTTCTTCTGCTCATATTCCTGCCTTGAGGCTGTATATGCGGAATACAGCTGCTTTCCATCAGATGGCAGATACGCAACAGGAATATCATCGCGGTCCTGAAGATCCGTATAGAGATTCCTGGCCCATTCATCTGTCGAGCATATGACAAAGACACGGCCATGATGCTTCCCCTCAATAAGCCTCACAGCTCTTGAGAGAGGATACATATCGAGGCCGTCTGCCTTGATTATTCCCTTCTTAAATGACGAAAAGGCCTTGCAGGTCTTTATATAACCTGTAACAAGGTCGTCTAGTGTTCTATCCACAATCGTGGAATATATCCAATTGATAGCAAGCTTGCAAGCCGATTGCCTTCTCCATAAAATCAAGGCATATGAATCTAGATACAGAAAAGCTTTCCATAATCGCAGCGGCAGTCGAAGAAGCCGGCAGAATCGCATTTGAAAAGCAGCATGAGATACATCGCTCATTCAAACATGATGGCTCAGTAATCACAGAAGCAGACATCACGATAAGCCATAAGCTGACAGCTCTGATAAAAGAGCTCTTCCCTGAAGCAGGAATACTCTCAGAAGAGGAAGAGCTTCCGCCGAAGAAAGATGCCGAATGGACATTCGTCCTCGATCCGATAGACGGGACAGATGTCTACTCACAGGGTCTCCCTGCATTCGCGGTATCTCTTGGGATACTTGACAGTGAGAGAAGACCTGTCGGCGCATACATCGCGGCGCCAAGATTCGGAGTGGCTTCAGAATCGCTCTTCATAAGAATGGATCCCGGCACAGAGCCCCTTCTGAATGGTGAGCATATAGAGCTCACAGGCGATAAGGAGAAAGTCACGGAAATCACAATGGGATCGAAAGCCTACCGCTATCTTGATTTCTCGCGCTTCGATGCGAAGATAAGGATCCTGGGCTCTACGATACTCCATCTTCTCACGCTTGTGCTTTTCCCTGCTATGGAAGGAAGCATCGTTTTTCCCTGCTATGCCTGGGATATCGCCTCATCGCATGCCGTAATCAGGCATTTCGGCATGGACCTCTCATATGGAGACGGTACTCTCCTGAGCTATACAGATGAGATGATATATGAGCGGAAGCCATTCAGATCCGCGCTCTATGCAGGTACGGGAAAAGTGAGAGATGAACTCATCAGAACTCTTCCAGAGAAAAGCCTCTGATTCCGAATGCTTCGGCAACTGGCTGCACGAATTCTCTTCTGACTGTGATCACAAGATCCACATCGCGCTGCAGAAGGAGCGCCAGCGCTGAAGCAAATCCCTCCCCCCTGACCTCAAGCCTGCCGACTTCATCAATTGCTACAGTGCCTGAGTATATTCCGGCAAGCTTTTCATCTGCCCATCTGAACACATCCCTGTCATAATGCCAGCGGCCGATAGTATCAGGAGATAAAAGCGCCGATGACATAAGAAGTCGTTTCTCGCCGCTTCCAAGGTCCATCAGCATATAACCATCCGTTATATGGACTGAGGCAAATCCCTGACTTATGCCAAGGGAAAGAAGATGCGATGTCTTCCCGCTTCCTCTCTCCCCTGTAATTATCCTACAGCTCCTCATCGAGGAATGCCTCCAGTGCCTGATAAGCCCTGGTGCTGTCCTCCCTGGAGATTATGAATGTAAGGACATTCATCGTCGATACGATCTCTATTATATTGATGTTCTCCCAGGCAAGCTTCCTGACAGCAAGATATGTCACCCCCGGAGTCTGGAGGAAATCACCATGGAAGACGATAGTCAGCGCAACAAGATCCGTATATGTATGGACGACTTCCATTCCTTCAGTTGCCGCATCAGCCGCTTTCCTGCAGTTCTCGCTTACGGCAAGCGTTATCTCATGGGAACCTATCGTAAGATTTATGAAATCACCTTCATCTGGATGCACATCCTTATAAAGCGACTCAAGCTTCGGGATGAATTCATCCGACCTTCTGAAGTTGACATCATAGATGTTTGTCTTCATCAGGATCTCGTAATCAATTTTCCCATTCTTTCCTGCTGTTTCCCTGGCTTTCAGTTCCTCAGCATAGCGCCTGATGGCCATGACGATTGCCGAAGTGCTCACAGAACCTGAATACATCTGCTGGACACGCGGCTGTATGAATTTCGCGAGATTGGAGAATGAGATGATATCTTGTATCAGCATCTCGGAAATAAACGGACTATGGTCTATGATATTCTTCACACAGGCTGCTATTGACTGCCCCATAAGCTCTCCCTTGTTCGGATTTTAACAAAATGTTAGCAAAACAACAAAAGCTTTGCAACCAATGAGAAGATTACCAATCCATACCTATTTAGTCATGATACAGAAAGAACAATCATCAAGCGTATTCTTGGAAATCCGCTCAAACAGATTGTATCGTAGCATCTCCTGGAAATCTTCCTGAGTGAGAGATCGAGACAAATTGCAAAGCTGAATCAGTCCTTTCTTAGATATCAGCTCGCGCTTTTCATCTGAATAGAATGAAATTGCAGTACCATCGGACATCATGAAATAACTTATATTCCCATAGGGAACTTTCGTTTTCACTACATCCATAGTACTTATCGCGAGTTTTGATGTGATGAATACAGTTTCATTCTTGAATTCTCCATTCCAAGGATGAGACAGAATTTCAAGTCTATTATTGCTGTAACATCCTATTATCCCATCACCGACATGAAGGATAAGGCATTTCCTGCCTTTCACCGCAACAGCAAGCAATGTTGCATTATAATCTCTGACAGTTCTTCCATCTCCATGCCTGGCACACTCATTCTGGATTTTTCCGACAACATATCCAGTAATCTTTGAGGCAATCTTATCCTGAGAAGTGTTGTAAATAGAAAAGAAATGATCGCTCAGGAGCTGAATCACTGCAGAAGCTGTCAGCTCCGCACCTTCCCGAGCATATTTCGCGCTTCCTGCTCCATCCGAAATGCAAATACAGCCAAAATTTCTTCTGCTTATTACCTTGAAAGCATCCTGGCATGACAGGAAATCATTCCTATCATGCCCAAGACCCGGAACTGCAGCACCATTGCATAACCACATTAGAATGTACTCCATGAATCCGTAGAAGGAAGTTTCGGAGTCTCGCCAAGAGCAGAACGAGACAATACACCAGTACTTTTGCTCAGCCAGATGAAGAATTCATTGAACTTTGTCGAATTCAGCATCTTCGCAGGCCTTTTAGGATTGATTTTCGTCAATTCCTCGATATCGCATTCTTCATCAATACCAATCTGAAAACATGAAAGCTTTTTGCTTTCAGTAAGCTCCGAAATCCTTGATCTGGCCCTGGCAAGGGAATTATAGGAACCGGTATTCTCACCATCAGAGAAAATAACGAGTATCGGCTGGTAATAACTTACACCATAATCCCTGTACATCTTCTTACGATCTTCAAGCAAATCAAGCGCAAGGTTGATTCCCTCACCCATTTCTGTTTCACCTTCAGGGTCAATCTCCGGAACCTTGAAATGATCTATATCACAGAAATCAGTAATGCATTCCGCTCTGTCATTGAATGACACTATGCAGAGCTCAATAGAACGCCTTGCGACAACATCTTCCTTTACAGCCTTCTTCAATGTCTCCAGGCCTTTCTTCAGCAAAGCGGCTCTAGTTGTTCCCCCTGTTACTATGCTCCATTCCTGACCATCTTCAAAGACAGTCTCTCCTGTTTCCCTCATCTGGTCACGATCAGCAACTACCAATCCCATCGAACCACTTGTATCAAGGCACAGACATACAGGAACACGAGTTGCCGAATTGTCAATCAGTGCTTGATCAAGCTCAATCAGAGTATTATTCATAATCATTTACCTCCAAAGTATTTAAATTCATCTATCGCCAAATATCATGGCAAGGAGGGCTATGCCTCCGATAATCAGACCAGCTATCAGCGCAATCTTCAGAATAGAAAGGAATAGATTCCATAGAAACGGCAATATTATCCAGAACAGCAAATAGATACCAAGAGCAATTCCTCCGGCAATGAAAATCCCTATCACAATTTTCTTAAAGATTTCTACTGCCTCATCCATCCGTGCTGCCGCTTTCTTCTGCCGTTCCTCTTCCCGCGCAGCTTCATATAAGCTATCACGCTCTTCTGAAATTTCCTTGTAAAGCGGGTTTTCATCTATATTGCTTATGGAACTCATGAGATTCGAACAGATTTCCATGATGCTGCTTTGTGAACTTCCGTCTGAATTTATATAATCCCTTGCATTATCAATGAACTGCGGCATATAGTAGGCTATAAAATCTGAGCTCCTGAATGATGCACAGCTATTGCGGATTTTATAGATTGCATTTTCGAGATTCGGGAGAGCGGCAGCCAGCTTATCTCTCGTCATCTGCTTATACGATGAATATATAGTATCTAAGGCATCAAGAGCATCGATATAAGAATCTATTCTCTCGCAGGCAATTGCATATGGATCAATCTGATTCAGAAGATAATCGCTGACCAGCGCCTTCTTTGATTCCAGAAAACCTTTGGCTGTCTCGGCATCTGCTGCAGAGGGGCAATCACGATTCAGGAATATATCATCGCAGCCAGAATAGAAACTCAGGAACCGGGAAATCTTATCAGCTCCATCTTTACAGTTCTCATAACACCTAATAACAGTACTGTCATTGTATGAATCTAATTTCAGTCCGATTCTTTCAGCTTCACGCCTCATCTTATCTGACAAGTCGATCAGCTTATCAGAATTGATATCTTTTCCATGGACAAATTCAGTGTCATATTTACATAGCAAGGCATCACCAGATGATGTGATTCCAGATACTATCGCATTATAGGCTTCTACGATCTTTTGCCGCTTTTCATTACATAAATCAGGGATAAGAGATCCATATGGAAGCAATCTGACTGAAATATTCTTATCATCTGAAATCCGGATATCACCTTTTGCTTTATTGTTTAACTCAGAAAGTCTCCTCAAAACTGAATGATATTCTTTCGTACTTGACAGTTCCATTCTTTCTGACAGTACCTTCTGATATTCGCCAAGACCAATCGATTGTGCGTAATATGCCCAGAAAAGGAAAGCTAGATCCTCCAGAAGCTTTCTGGCACTATCTGTGCCGAAGGTCTGAAGGAAATCGCTTGATTCCCTGCAGAATTCCTTCACCTTGTCAAATTCAGCTTCGAAATCAATCGAAGTGAATATCTTGATATCTGATGCCGGTTTCTTATATTCACCAATTTTCTTTTTTATGGACTCGTATCGTTTCCAGCAATCAGTACATAACACCTTGCCTTCATGCCGGAATGAATCAACAAGATATTTGTGGACATGTGCCTTTTTCCCGCAGCAATCACAGACAACAGGTACAGGAGCAAGACAGTCAGGACAATAATCTTCATTCTTTACTCTTGTCCCAGGCTTATAAACATATGTATATACGTGATGGCAATGCCTGCAGCTTTTCCTTATAAGTTCCACTCCTGCTTTTATGCAGTCAAAGCATAACCCCTGAGAAAGCATGCTTGGAGGAACAATGGAATTGCAGCAAATACATCTATTATCCTTGCCCGGATCGAAATCATTAGGATATTTCGTAATGATGAGCTCATTAAGGAATGGACTTCTGGATATTATCCTGTCAAACTCGTTCAGATATCTTCCAAGTAATGTAATCCACTCACCTACAAGGGTTCTTTTCTCTGTTGTAAATGATTGTACGAATGCTTTTCTGATATAATCGGGAAGTGCTGCCCAGTAACAAGACCAATACCCTTTGGGAACATCTTCCGTAGCTGTCCCATCAGCATTATATGGGAATTTGCTGTTTAATATATTATCGGCAGGTGTCGCACCATTACGGCAGGAGAATGGATTCTGATTATTGCAAAGCACGCGGAACAGCAGTACCGCTATCGAGAATGCTTCATTGTTATAATCCCTAAGCAGATTCTTTCTATTCTCATGCTCTCTTAAAAGCTCTGGGGGCGTGAAATCATCTACGCCAACAGGACAGGGGAAATCATCAATCTGTATGCTGTCGAAATCCACAAGGCAGATATTGTCAGGTGCATTTATGATAAAATTCCCCAGATTGATATCCCCTATGAGAATCCTGTGTCCAGGGACCGAATAAACGTCCCTGATGATATTCATCATAGACAAACATAATTCAACTAGGTTTTTTCTTGACCACCCATCGAATCCCTTTTTCGTGTATATCCGGTCTTGAAGGCTTTTACCTACTGCCAGCGGCATAGCATAGCCTATGAATACATTGTTACAATCCCTGATTGCCTTAAAAGGAACTGCTATCCTCGGATTCCAGATATTCAGGGAGATTATCTTCTCAATCTTCGCTCTTCTGCGTTCTGTACAAGCAGACTGGAAATATATCTTGGCAACAGCATCTGGCATTCCTTTTATACTGAAGATTGCCCCTTCTCCTCCACCGCCTTTTTCTTTCCCAAGAATAAATTTTCTATTGCCGATATAGACAGATGAATTTGTTTTTATATCGGTAAGCCTTTTTATTTCTCGTTCGGGAATCGAAGTTATCATCTCTGCAACCCAATGACGGCCTATATAGAATGCCTATTCAATTATAAATTATATTATACTTCACCTATCTCATTTTCTGATACACTTCTATAAATTACTGAAAAACCGAAGCCAATTGCAAATTTATGAATACATAATACACAAAATAAAGCATTAACTGATTTTATTGTGATAGAATACTGAATATGCATTGTCCTAAGTGCAACAAAGACAACGATAAGGTCATCGAATCAAGACCTAACAAAGATGGAACCGCAATCAGGAGAAGGCGCGAATGTCTTGAGTGCGGTTATCGTTTCACGAGCTATGAGCGTGTAGAGACAAGACCTATCATCGTCATAAAGAAAGACGGATCAAGGCAATCCTTCGATATCGGGAAGATCGAGCGCGGAATCGAACGATGCACGGAAAAGCTCAACATCCCGCAGGAGAGAATCGATGATACGCTAAGAGCCATCGAGGACAATATAATCACGGTGGCAGGCGCAAAGAACACGATTACAAGCAGGGAAGTCGGCGAGGAAACGCTCAGGCAGCTCTATAATCTCTCACCAGTTGCCTATGTACGCTTTGCATCTGTCTACAGGAGATTCGACAATCTTGAGCAGTTCGTCAAGGAAATCGAGAACCTCGCATCGCGCCGCTAGCGCCTTGCATCGAACCATCTGCCTGTGACACTCTGCTCTATCTCGCTGTTCAGATGCTCAGGCTTCAGGATCTCATTGGCGCAGTCAAGCGAGAAGTTGTCAGTCATTCCTGCGATGTAATCGATTATTATCCGCTTATCGCTTCCTTCCTTATCGATATAGCGCTGGTGAATATCCTTTATATGGTTATAGAAGCCGGCGGCAAGCATGTTATGTTCCGCCATATATCCCTTGCCATCCAGTCCATAGCTCTGATATAGCTCCTCAAGATACTCAGTCACAAGCTTAAGGAGCCTTGTGAAATATCTTGTATATCCATTCAGGATCTCCGAGCGGTATATGTTCTCCGTATTGAATCTGCTGAATTCGACAACAGCCTCATACACAGGTTCTGAGAAACCGATGCCTTCCTCTTCACTGGCGCCTTTGATTATATCAGAGACAAGCGTATCGATGATCTGGCCATTCGTTGTCCCAAGCCTTTTCGCGACAATCTCAGGAAGCTCCTTTCCGCGGAGAATACCGAGTCTCTCCGCATCTTCCCAGTCCCTGCCAAGATAGGCTATAGAATCAGAGAATCTGACTACAGCGCCTTCATAAGTCGCCGGTATCAGTCCTTCGCGCGACGAGATCGAATCAAGGTCCCTTACACAGAACGTAGGCCTGATCCGCATGCTGAGGCTCTCGCCATTATGGCACACAATGCCATCGCGGACCGCATAAGTAAGATTGAGCCCTCTTCCGTTGTCCGCAAGGAAATCAACGACACGGAGGGAATTCAGCTCATGCTCGAAATTCCCCAGTCCCCTATCAGCTGAGAGCTTAGAGATAATCCTCTCTCCTACATGACCGAATGGAGTATGCCCGAGATCATGCCCCACCCCTATAGCCCATGCAAGCTCGGTATCAAGCCCAAGAGGTCTGCAGATCGCGGAAGCTATGGATGCTACATGCAGCACATGCTCCATACGCGTACAGATATGATCATTCGATGGGGCAAAGAAAACCTGGGTCTTATGCTTCAGGCGCCTGAACGGGGATGAATGCAGGATCGCAGTAGTATCGCGATAATAATGCCCCCTGCTGTCCTCTTTCCTGTCTTTCTTCCTTGACTTGGCTAGAACATCATCGAATCTATTGCGGAGAATCATACCAGATGATACCACACCAGAGGCTCTGCATGCTATCATATTGGCGAGGCATTCATGATAGTCTACATCATTCCGATAACCGCGCTATTGCTTTCATTTCTGACACTGGTGACATCCATGCGCTTCATATTCTCAAGACAAGGACTTTACTGGGTCTTCCCAGCCATAATCTCTCTACTACTATTCTTCCAGGATCTGATAATCCTTCTATCTCTGGGAGAAGCGAACATAACATCGTTCTCTTACACATTCGAGAACTTCTTTCCTTTCGTGCTCTCTTCGCTGTGGTACATAATGATTGCTGTCTTCCATCACGCCCTTTCAAGAAACACAAGTGAAAACAAGTTCGAATCGGAATCACGCAAGAACAGGAAGGAAGCGGAGTATCTTGAGAAATATGAGCTGAGAAAGGGCCGCAGGGAACGCAGAATAGCAGCAAGAAAAGGCAGATCAGAAGCATTTGTGCCATCAATCCCTGAGTATAACAGCCCCTCGGATGATGACTGAAAGGCTTTTTGGCAATATAATCATCTTTTATGGCTAGGATATTCTTCGCAGGAATAAAGCACTCAGGGAAAACAGGAATGGCAAAGCTTGTCTCTGCCATGTATGGACTCCCCTGTGCAGATTCCGATGATCTGATTCTTCCCCTGATACAACCGATGTCCGTCAGGGAATTCTATAAGACAGACGGCAAGGTCGCATTCATGGAAAAGGAGGCCGAGGCTGTCAGGGAATACATCTCTTCCCATGATTCATTCATAATCTCCCTTGGAGGAGGAGCCTGCGACAACTCTGCGCTTACCGATATGATAAGGAGCAACAATGGCAGGATTGTCTATCTGAAACGCCCTGAGAACTCAATGCTTCCCGTAATACTCAAGCATGGTGTTCCCGCATTCCTCGATCCTGACGATATCGAGGGATCTTTCCATGAAGTCTATGAAAGACGCGATGCAATGTACAGGAAGGTAGCGGATCTGATCATAGATCTTGGTCCTTATGGCGATAAAGCAGAAGCCGCAGCATTGATTGCCGGGAAACTAAAGGAGAATGGATATGTCTAGCACATTCGGAAGGCTTTTCAGGATCACCACATTCGGGGAATCTCATGGGCCAGCCCTCGGTGGCATCGTCGACGGCTTCCCCGCAGGAATCAGAATCGACATGGATATGATAAGCCGGGATATGGCAAGGCGCAGGCCTGGCTCGACATCCCTTGGCACTAAAAGATCCGAGAACGATATCCCTGAGATTCTCTCCGGCGTCTTCAATTGCGTATCCACAGGGGCTCCTATCGCATTCATAGTACGCAACAGCAACCAGATCTCATCCCACTATGATGATATCGCGCATACATTCAGGCCGGGACATGCTGATTATACGTTCTGGAAGAAGTATGGGATCAGGGACTACAGAGGCGGAGGTCGTTCCTCAGGAAGGGAGACGCTCTCCCGCTGCTTTGCAGGAGCGCTTGCTAAACAGCTGCTCTCCCAGAAGGGAATATCCGTAAATGCAGGTGTCATCGCAGTAGGCGGAGTCAAGGCAAGCTCCTATATCTGGGATCCGCCATTCGAGAACGAGCTTTATGCACCTGATTGTCCAGAGCTTCCTGAGATGATTTCGAGAGTTGAAGGAGCAAGAGCTTCAGGTGACAGCGTCGGCGGGATAATCGAATGCAGGGCAAGAGGGATGATCGCAGGCCTCGGTGATCCGGTATTCGACAAAGCAGATGCGATTCTTTCAATGGCCATAATGTCCATAGGAGGCGTGAAGGGCATTGAATTCGGCAGCGGATTCGCGGCAGCTTCTTCTCTTGGATCGGAGAACAATGACCAGATGACAGAAAAAGGCTTTTCTTCAAACAACGCAGGCGGCATACTGGGCGGCATAACGACTGGCGAGGATCTGATGATGAAGATAGCTGTCAAGCCTACCCCATCCATCTCAAGAGCGCAGCAGACCATAGATGAGAACGGAAACGGAAAGGAGATAGTCATAAAGGGCCGCCATGATCCATGCATAGCGATAAGAGCATCCGTGGTAGTGGAAGCAATGACTGCCATAGCCCTTGCCGATATGCTACTGTGCAAGGAGGCCTACTCTGGATAAGCCACTTACCATACAAAGCGACAGGACACTGCTTCTTGATGTACATTCGCCATCAGCATCTGAATGCAGGAGCGATATCTCGAAATTCGCAGATCTGATAAAGAGTCCTGAGCATATCCATACATATATGATTTCCCAGCTATCGCTCTGGAATGCAATTTCCACAGGCATGAGCGGCCAGGAAATCATACATATCCTCGAGAAATGGTCACGCTACAATATCGACAGCCGCGTGACATTCTTCATAGAGGACCAGTCCAGCCGCTACGGGGATTTCATACTTGAGGAATTCGATGATGAGAATCTGATCCTGAAAGTGAGGCGCCCTGTCTTCGCCATGCAGCTCAAAGCCGACAGATCGCTTGATAATCTCATCGCTCCGCACGACCAGACATCATTCCTCGTGAAGAGATTCGACAGAGGAACGCTCAAGGCCGTGCTTGTGAAGCATGGCTTCCCTGTTGCTGATATGATTCCTCTCAAGAGCGGCGCACCTCTTGAGATATCGCTGAAGCCATCATTCAAGCCACGTGATTACCAGATTGATGCCGTGGATGCCTTCATCTCCGATGGCAAGCCAGGTACAGGATTCGGTACGATAGTGCTTCCTTGCGGTTCCGGCAAGACCATAGTCGCGATAATGGCAATGGCCAGGCTCGGCAGGAAGACTTTGATACTCTGCCCTAATGTCACATCAGTCAGACAATGGATACGCGAGATTCTCGACAAGACGACACTCACGGAAAAGGATGTCGGTGAATATACGGGAAGCGCAAAGGAAATCAGAAGCGTGACAGTATCCACTTATCAGGTGCTGACATGGAGGCCTGACGCAGAGGGACCCTATCCGCATTTCTCAATCTTCAGGGAGGAAGACTGGGGATTCATAATCTATGATGAGGTCCATGTGCTCCCGGCTCCGATATTCCGCGTGACTGCTGAGCTTCAGGCACTGCACAGGCTAGGACTTACGGCAACGCTTGTACGCGAGGACGGAAAGGAAGACCAGGTCTTCTCCCTTGTCGGCCCGAAGCGTTTCGACACACCTTGGTCAGAACTTGCTGACAACGGCTTCATAGCAACTGCTTATTGTCATGAAATAAGGCTTTCGCTTCCTGATGAAGATGAAGTGAAGTATGCTGTGGCGACATCCCATCAGAAGCATATCATCGCATCGACAAATCCAAAGAAGCTTGAGGCTGCGGCAAGAATCATCGCAGAGCATCCGGATGATCCTACCTTGATAATCGGACAGTACATAGAACAGCTGAGATACTTTCATGACAGCTTCGGCTATCCTATCATCACAGGAAGCACAAGCAATGCGAAACGCGAAGAGCTTTATCAGGCGTTCAGGGAGAAGAAGATACGCGTTCTCATCGTATCAAAGGTCGCGAACTATGCTGTGGATCTTCCTGATGCATCAGTTGCAATACAGATTTCCGGAACATTCGGATCAAGGCAGGAGGAGGCCCAGAGACTCGGGAGGATACTCAGGCCAAAGGACAGGGACAGCCATTTCTACTCGCTGATCACGGAATACACAGTTGAGGAGACTTATGCCCTGAACAGGCAGAAGTTCCTTGCAGAACAGGGTTATTCCTATACAATCGACAGATGGTAAGAAAAAAGAGGAGGTATTCCGCAGCATTATGAATCTTCTATTCCCTGATGCCAGAGGCTGCAGCAGAAAGGATTATCTTGAGAAGAACCATCAGGATATGCTGCGGACAGTCTGCGATGATGACTCATATCTCCTCACGCTTCTTGCCGCATCACCGGAAGCATGGGAAAAACTCCCGCAAGAACAGAAGCGCTCCCTTCTCGGCAGGGGCCTCGCGGATGAGGACAAGACCGGAGCAGCCTCAGTCTCTGCATATGGAATGAAGGCTGTATCCTACGCAGATATAACAGGAAGGGAACAATATGCGGGCCGCTATCCTGAGTCGCTGATCCCTGCGATTCTTTCCATGATAGGTTCCGGGTCAATCCCTGAGAAAGAGTCATCTGCGGAGAAGTATCTTTCCTCTGCTCTATTCACATCCAGATTCCCAGCAATTGATGAGGCAAAGGCCTCAAGGGCTGCAATGCTGATGATCTCATCGCTTCTCACACTGGGAGTCGCTGAGAAGGACTCAGATGGCATGCTGTATCTTTCACAGGACTCATCGAAGGAATTCGCGTCACTTCCCCTTATCGATGCAATCGGCTATCTTCTCCACCCTGAATACTTCGACAGCAGGCGCAGACAGCTTGTAAAAGCGATTTCCATTCTCTCTCTTTCCAGAGGCGGCAATAAGGAGAGAATACTCGGATTCATAAATGATGCCACAGATTATGACATATCATCAGACATCGATGCGCTTTCCGCCCTCCTCCTCATCGAGGTGAGGAATGACAGGATCTATGCCTATGATACTGCATCTGATAAGCCAGCCTTCTCGCTCTCATCGGATCTGACAATAGCGCTGTCAGGAAGAAATGACAGAATATATCTTTATGCAGAGCCGCTTAGCCTCGGAGAGCATATATCGCAATGGCAGATATCAAAGCAGTCTGTGAAGACGGCATTCTCCCTTGGCTATACATATGACGATATAGTTCAGATGATAAGGGATTCCGCGACATACCCAGTCTCTGATACGGTCTTCATGCGCATCCAGTCATGGTATGAGTCATTCAACTCGCTGAAGGTCGCACGCGGAGTGATCCTTGCTGCTGATGAGCGTAATACAAGAATAATCGATGTGCTATCAACGCTGCAGATGCATATAATCGGCAAGCTCGGCGGAAACATATACCTCATGAATCCAGCGACGGAGAGGCTCTGGCGGAGAATACTGTCGAATGAGGGCTTTGATATGCTCCCGCGTACAAAGGGGCCGAGATTCGTCGATGAAAGCGAGGAAATCCGTCATTTCGAGAAGGCAGACGTCACCATCAGCATTCCAGAAGAAAGGGAAATACCATACAGTCAGGAGCTTGTCGCTGATCTTGAATCAAAGTCTGATTCTCCCCTGAGAACATTCATGATACGCTCAGGTCTGATATACCGGGATGATATCCCAACACCAGATGTGCCGTCCGCAAATGGGCTGTATTATCAGGAGAAACTATCGCTGATAAGCTCAGCAGCCTCAAAAGGCGATAAGATCCTTATCGAAATGCTCAATGGAGATGCCTTCCTTGGCCACCCTGTGAAAACCATTGAAGATGATGATACCTACGTCTCCATCGAAGAGCTGTGCAGGTTCCCTGTATCGAAAATCTGGAAAGCGAGCACAGCAGATCCTGCTATCAGATCCGGAAGTATATCAGGCGAAAGCTGAGTAATCAGCATCATTAGGATAATGATATCCGGTAAATAGCTCGAACTGGAGCTTACCCTGCTCCAGAAGCATCTCCTCGCCATAATGGAGTGTGCAGCCCGCAGCCTCCGCGACCCTCAGAAGCTTCGTCATCCTGGGTTTGTAGATGATGTCATAGACAATCTCCTTTCCGCTGAACACAAAACCTTCTATCGGGTTCGCATCGAAATCAGGATAGAGTCCTACAGATGTTGTCTGGACAATCAGATCTACCTGTCCCTCATATTTGCGTGCATTCTCCAACGTGTCGTACTCACAGAGATTAAGCGTCGCGAGACTCTCTGCACGGGAAAGCGTCCTGTTCAGGATAGTCACCTTCACCCCCCTGTTCCTGAGTGCCCAGACAATGGCCTGTGATGCACCTCCTGCACCTATGACAAGAGCAGTGCTTATCCTGCCAGACTCTATGTCCTTCAGTATCGGATGAAGGAATCCATAGTAATCCGTATTCATCCCTTTCCACATACCGGGGACTCTGATGACGGTATTGCATGATCCTATCTGCTTGACTTCCCTTGTTATATTCCCAAGATACATCAGCACGTCCTTCTTGAATGGAATCGTGACGGAGAATCCCCTCATCCTCAGATACTCGGCAAGTGTGAAGAAATGCCTGATATTATCGACAAGGAAAGGAAGATAGATGGCATTATAGTTGATTGCATGGAATCCTGGATTATGTATCGCTGGAGATGATGTATGGAGAACGGGATTTCCTATGATTCCATATATAGCGGTCCTGTCATCGACCTTATCTGCTCTGTAGAGCAGCTTCAGCTCCCTGGCAGATATCTGGCCTGGCGCAATCGGCTCTCCATCGCAGGCAAATGTCAGCAAAGAACCCGCACGTGCATAAAGAATCCTCAGAGGGATTCCCCACTCTCCCATTCCTACGATGATCTTGGGGATACCCTTCAGCTCATCGGCAATTCTGAAAAGAGTAAGCACATCCTGAATTGAATGCGGAGTGACAGCCGCCTTTGCGACATCTCCTCGTTCAATGAGCTTGTGGATCCTTGAGTAAATATCTTCAGGAACTCCGTCAAAGTCATGGAAGGACCTGATTATCCTGATGCCCCGCTCTCTTGCCTTCGCCTCGACCTCGTTCTTCTTCACATCCTCTTCGATATCGACATAAGCGAAATCGCCATCAAGGGCTGAAAGGAGAATCTGCTTGCGCGCACGCTCGGAAAGACTGCATTTCCCTCCATCAGACACACGCCTGAATGTGAGGATGACAGGAACATCAGTCATCGTAGGAAACTGCTTTGCATCCAGAGCTTCCTTCTCATCAAGCAAATCAAGACGAAGTTCAGCGATATCTATATAGTCCCTGTTGCGGCGGATCTCATCGCAGCATCCAGCAAGCGTCTTTGATGATAGCGTAAGACAAATCAAATTAAGGCTCCTTGCATAAATATACTATTGTTATTCACAAAATATCATCATGATTATATTCATCACAGTCATTCAATGCAATCATCGGTTGTCTTTATCATAGCTTTTCACTTAATATGTCGCTCGGATATGAAAACGCTTCAGATACAGGGAATCTCCCTCTCTTTCGGGGAACGTGAGATACTGAAAGATATCGGATTCAATATGAATGAAAAGACGCGGGCAGCTCTTGCCGGAGCAAATGGTTCTGGAAAATCAACTCTGCTCAAGGTCATCTCCGGCGACACAAAGGCGGATTCCGCATCTTTCTCAATCACTAAAGGCTGCCGTATATCATATCTGCCCCAGTCCGATATCGTACTCCCTGACCTGACTGTATATGAGGCGGCGGAAGAGGGTTTCAAGCGCTTTGATGCGATTCTCGACGAGATTGCAGCATTGGAATCTGAAACAGAGA
Source organism: uncultured Spirochaetaceae bacterium (assembly GCA_944389075.1). GTDB lineage: Bacteria > Spirochaetota > Spirochaetia > Sphaerochaetales > Sphaerochaetaceae > Ornithospirochaeta. Next base: position 59,910 of record CALXLA010000024.1, on the reverse strand, counting down.
AAGGCTCTCTTCAGGCAGCAGAGCGTCTTGCTGAATGCCACGATCTGCTCATAGATTCAGGTTACTACGAAAGGAAAAGCCGTATCGAGTCGATACTTCTAGGTCTTGGATTCTCTATGACGGATATGGACAGGAAGGCATCCACATTCAGCGGTGGCTATCAGATGAGGATAGCGCTCGCAAGGATCCTTGCAGAGAATCCCGACTTCCTGTTTCTCGATGAGCCTACGAACTATCTTGATATCGAGGCTCTTGTCTGGCTTGAGGAATACCTGAAAGCATTCGAAGGTGGTCTGATGGTCGTCTCTCATGACCAGAACTTCCTTGATGATCTAGTAAGCGAGGTATATGAGCTTTTCAATGGCCATCTGACACGCTATTCAGGGAACTACACAACCTATACGATAAAACGCGAAGAGGAAATAAAGGAACTTGAGAAACGTGCGAGGAAACAGCAGGAAGAGATAGAAAGGACTGAAGTATTCATAGAACGTTTCCGTTATAAGGCAACGAAGTCAAAGCAGGTGCAATCAAGAATCAAGGCTCTTGATAAAATGGAACTTATAGAGATACCTGCTCATCTCAGGAAGCTTTCTTTCACATTCCCTCCATCCCCTCATAGCGGCAATGATGTCCTGAAGGCTGTGAATGTCACGAAAGCATATGGAAGCAATGTGATTTACAGCGATTTCTCATTTCTCGTATCGAAAGGAGAGCGCCTTGCGATAACAGGACGGAACGGATCCGGGAAATCAACGCTTCTGAGGATGCTAGCCGGAGCCGACACTGACTTCTCAGGATCTATCATCGATGGTGCGGGTGTGAAGAAGGCATATTTTGCCCAGGATACCGAGAATACGCTCAATCCAGAGAATACGGTCCTTGAGGAAGCTGAGGAAAACGCAGATACAAAGGATATCCCCGGCATCAGGAACCTTCTGGGCTCATTTCTGTTCTCGGATGATGATGTATTCAAGAAGGTATCAGTGCTTTCAGGTGGAGAGAAATCACGTCTTGCACTGCTTAAGATCCTTCTCCATCCATCGAACCTCCTCTTGCTCGATGAACCTACAAATCATCTTGATATCAATGCAAAGGAAATGCTCCTTGAAGCCATAAGGAAATATGGAGGCACAGTCATATTCGTAAGCCATGACAGGCATTTCATAAAGAATCTTGCGACAAGGATACTCTATCTCACGGAAGATGGTCCTGAGTTCTTCGATGGCGACTATGATTACTTTGAATATAAGATTGCTGAAAAGGAAGCGCAGTTCCAGATAAAAAAACCCGAAAAGAAAGCCTCAGAACCGCAGAAAGCTGCTGCTCATCAGGAGAACAAGACAAGGCGCAACAGGATCAGAAGCCTTGAAAGGCAATCAGAAGAAGCACTTGATGCGATAGAAAGGCTTTCGGCAGAAATAAGCAAATTAAATGAAGAAATAGAAAAGCCGGAGAACTATTCAGATGCAACGAAGATAAACTCGCTTCTTGAGAGAAAGCAGAAGCTTGACGATGAGAAGAACGGCATCGAGGAAAACTGGCTTGCTATATCCGAAGAGCTGGAGGCACTCAATGCAGAGAATAGCTGAACCTGACCGCATACAGCTGGAATTCTCATCGCTTTTCAGCAAAGTCATCCTCGCATCATCCTCCCCCAACAGGAAAAAGCTTCTTGAGGATGCCGGTGTCGATGTCTCCGTTTTCATACCGGAAGCAGATGAATCCCGTATAGGAGATACTCCTGAGGAGATTGTAAGGAGCATTGCCAGAAGAAAGATGGAGGCCTATCTATCATCCAATGAATACAGGGATGACATTCCAGCTATAGCGGCAGACACTCTTGTGCTTATCGATGAAGAGCTTCTCGGAAAGCCTTCAGATGAAGCAGATGCATATGCCATGCTTGGAAATCTCTCAGGCAGAAGGCAGCGTGTCATCAGTGCGGCCGGCATAAAGCTTCCCGGTAAGGACGCTGCTGTAATCGTCGACACTGCCGATGTCGTCTTCCGCACACTCAGCGATGCTGAAATCATGGCATATATCGCCACTGGAGAATGGGAAGGTGCCGCTGGAGGCTATCGGCTGCAGAAGACGGGATACACTCTTGTCGATAGAATCTATGGCGACTGGACAACTGTCGTGGGCCTTCCCTTAAAATCCATCATCAGTTTCGCATCGGAATCATAGTTAATAGATATAATAATTATATTGATAATATATCATAATTGATAAAATCAAATAAGAAAAATGTAGTTTTGTTGTAGACATGCGGCAAACGTAACTTCTGGCATCGTCATCTGTTTAGCAAATATAGGTTTGGACCATTGATGATATAGAAACCAGAGTACATGAAAAGTACATTTTTCCATCTATTGTGAAATACCATCATATGGTATATAAGTTAGATTGGATTATTGATTTTCAAGGGAGACTTAGTGAATAGATTTCTCAATTTCATCGGGCGGCATGCAAAGGGCGTGATTGTTGTTGTCGCTGTTCTGACATTGATCATGCTTGGGCTTGCTTCCAGAATCGTACTGAATGCAGATTACAACGAATTCCTCCCATGGGGTGATGATACCGATTACTATCAGGGAGGTGTTTCAGGCCAGTCCGTGACGCTCTCAAGAAGCAGCGGAAATGATTCTGCAGAAAAAGCAGAACCTGCCCCTGCCGAGGAAACTCCTCAAGATGCGGATGCTGAACCCGCAGCTACAGATTCATATACTGTATATGTAGAGGGTGAGGACATCTACACTGTAGAGAAGCTCAATCTGATTTCCAGTGTAATAAAAACGCTGGAAGAAACTGATGAAATGCGCGAATCAAGTTCTGCTCTTGATTTCATCACATTTGAGAAGATAGGATCAAGGCTGGGAACAGTCCCTGTATCTCCAGATACCGATGGTGTATGGACCGAGGAAGAAGCCCAGATACTTCACGACAGGATCATGAATGACCCTATCATGCCATCATTCCTCGTAAGCATTGATAAGCATGGACTGGTTTTCTCTTTCCCGATGACACATGTCTCCAAAGAAAGGCTAGAAGAATTCGGCCAGATGGTACAGCCTCTCCGCGATGCAGGTCTCAAAGTTGTTATCCATGGTGGTGCAGTACTGAACCAGAGGGTATTTGACTATCTCCAGCTAGACCTTGTAAGGCTTGTAATTCTCTGTCTTATAGTAATACTCATAGTCTTCTTCCTCTGCTTCAGGACAAAGCGTTCGGTTCTCATTCCGATGTCGCTTTCCATAATAAGCCTCATCTGGACATTCGGTACGATGGTGCTGCTGGGTATGGACATAAACCTTCTCAACATCATAACACCATGCATGGTCATCACGCTCGGCTCAGCCTACTCCATCCACGTCCTGAATGAATATTTCGCAGGTCTGGCTGAATACGGGCATGTCGATCCGATCGAATCCACGAAGAGAATTTCCAAGACAATCGTGCTTGCATGTATCACGGATATCGGTGGCTTTCTCTGTCTCTGCATCTCAGATACTCAGGGACTTGTAGAATTCGGCATCTCAGTCTCTATAGGCGTGACATACTGCGCAATCCTTGCATGCACCTATCTTCCTGCCCTTATGATCCTTCTTCCAGAACCGAAGAAATCGAAAGTCCAGGCATATAAGGACAACTTCTTCGGCAAGTTCATAGGAGCGCTCGCAAGAACCGTATCGAAGTTCTGGCCAGTATTCATAATCGTGCTAATCGCGGTGGTCATCGCATTCGCATTCATCAGAGACGATATCCCAATCAACTCGAACTACATGTCTTACTTCCCTGAGGATGACCCATTCTGGAACGATTCAATGTACCTGTCATCAAAGATGCAGAGCAGTAACCCATTCGAGGTCACGATAACGGCACCAGAAGGCTCTCCTGATGGATATTTCCTCAAATCAGAGAACCTGACGAAGGTCTGGCAGTTCGAGGAGGCAATCAAGGAAAGCCCTGATATAACACAGATAATCTCATTCCCTTCCTATGTCTCATTCGCTAACAGGACAATGACTGGAGAAGAAGGAATACCTGCCTCAAATGGTCTTCTGAACCTTCTTTCGCGCTATGTGATGATGATGAGGGACGTAGTTGGAGATCTGGCATCAAGACTCATCAGCGATGATGGCAATTCGATCACTCTCACAATCCAGAACTGGGATTCAGTGGATAAGGATCTCATGACCATCGCAAGTGGTGAACGCGTATATGAGAAGATCGTCGAAAAGCTCGGGCTTCTTCCTGAAGGAACAGAGGTTGCTGTCCATGGCTATCCTATAATCAGCATCAAGTTCTCTGAGCGTCTGATGAACGACATGAATATAAGCACGGTACTCTCCTTTGCCATCGTGTTCATCATCGGACTGATCACATTCCGCTCGCTCAGAAGCACGATACTCATACTCATTCCGGTAATGAGCGGAATCATGATCAATTACATATTCATGTACATCCTCGATATCCCATTCGATATCGTCACGGTGTGCTTCTCTTCAGCGGTAATAGGCACAGGATGTGACTATGCAATACATTACATGCTCCGACTGAGAAGAAACATGCTCAAGCATAATGAGCTCATGATGCGTCCTCTGATCGAGAAGACACTCATAGAGACAGGAAGGCCAATATTCCTTTCCACAGCATCTATCGTAGCTGGCATGATGATGCTTACTTTCGCAAGCTACACACCGATAAGATACTTCGGAATGCTGATGAGCATCAGCCTCGTGAGCTGCATGGTATCCACGCTGATCTTCATGCCGCCGGTGGCCATTGTCCTGGACAAGATCGGACATGGTATCTCCAGCAGAAGGCTGATGAAGCCACAGGAATAAAAGTTACGGAAGCTGCATGAAGATGCGGCTTCTTCTTTTATCTGCTCCCCAATAGTGCTAAAATCAGCACATGGAAAAAAAAGCTGGTTTCATAGGTCTCGGTGTCATGGGTATCTCGATGGCTTCAAGGCTCATCGATGCAGGATATGATCTCTTTGTCTACAACAGGACGAAATCAAAAGCCAACACGCTGATAGAGAGAGGCGCACACTGGTGCGGCACTCCCAGAGAAGTGGCTGAGAATACGCATGTGGTTTTCACCATAGTTGGGTTCCCTTCTGATGTTGAGGAAGTCTATCTTGGGGATAACGGCCTTGTGGAAGGCGCATCTGAAAAAAGCATCTTCGTTGATATGACGACGACAAAGCCATCACTTGAGAAGAAGATAGAGAAAGCGCTTTCCTCCAGAAAAGCACGCTTCGCCGATGCTCCTGTCTCCGGCGGGGATAAAGGAGCAAGGGAAGGCACCCTTTCAATCATGGTCGGATGCGATGATGATATCTTTCCTGTTCTTCTTCCCTATTTCAGCGTAATGGGAAAGAATATCACGCACCTTGGTCCAGTCGGTTCCGGACAGCACACCAAGATGGCGAACCAGATTGTGATAGCAGGAACGATGGCAGGTGTCTCAGAAGCTCTTGTATACGGAGCAAGGGCTGGGCTGGATCTCGTCAAGATGGTATCGACCATCTCTAAGGGAGCTGCAGGATGCTGGACCCTAGACAATCTTGCACCACGCGTCCTCAGAGGCGACTATGCTCCGGGGTTCATGGTTGACCATTTCATCAAGGATATGACAATCGCCGTAGAGGAAGCTGATGCAATGGGACTTTCATTGCCATCGCTTGCGCTCACAAGGGAGCTTTACAAAGCTGTAAAGGCACAGGGCCACGGAAAGGATGGCACGCAGGTGCTTGTAAAGGCGCTTGAATCGCTTTCAGGAGGTGAAGACTTCTAATGTACAGAAACAGGAACGGAGCAAAGATAGTCTTATCCGACGGCAGGGAATTCCTCTGCGATATAATCACGGACAATGCAGGCGACAAATCCATCGATATAACAAAACTGAGAGCCGAGACCGGATATATAACATATGACCCCGGATTCGTGAACACAGGGTCGTGCATGTCGTCAATATGCTACATAAATGGTGAGAAAGGCATACTCCGCTATCGTGGCTATGATATCGAAGACCTTGTGGAGAAATGTGACTTCATCGAGGTTGCCTACCTTCTGATAAAAGGCATGCTCCCTACTGTGAAGGAAAGAATCAACTATCAGAATCTCCTGAACATGAACTCACTTCTCCATGTGAACATGAGGGATTTCTTCAGGGCATACCCGAATGATGGCCACCCTATGGGGATTCTATCGGCAATGGTAGCATCCCTTTCGGCATTCTATCCCGAGATGCAGGACAAGGACCCGGAGGACAATCTCGATCTGACTGTCACGCGCCTTCTCTCTAAGATGAGGACTATTGCCGCATTCACGTACAGGATGATGAATGGCCTCGATTTCGTAGATCCGAAATACAACTATTCATACTGTGCGAACTTCCTCAACATGATGTTCTACACACCTGTCAACAACTACTCCCCCAGTCCTGTGCACATCAAAGCCCTCAACCAGCTCCTGATCCTCCATGCGGATCATGAGCAGAACTGCTCAACGAGCGCAGTGCGCCTCGTAGGTTCTTCTGAGGCGAATCTCTATGCATCCGTAGCTGCTGGCTGCTGTGCATTATGGGGATCAAGACATGGAGGTGCAAATCAGGCTGTCATGGATATGCTTACGAAAATCCATACAGAAGGCCTGAGCATCGACAGTGTAATAGAGAAAGCGAAGTCAAAGGACGATCCTTTCCGTCTATATGGATTTGGCCACAGAGTGTACAAGACATTCGATCCACGTGCGAAAATCGCAAAGAAACTCTGCAAGGAAGTTCTTGACACCACGAATGGCTCAGATCCCCTTCTTGAAATCGCGGTCGAGCTTGAAGAGAAAGCATCTTCAGATCCATACTTCATAGAGCGGCATCTCTACCCAAATGTAGATTTCTATACAGGCATAATCTTCCATGCGATGGGAATCCCCGTGTCGATGTTCACTGTCCTGTTCGCAATGGGAAGACTACCGGGATGGATCGCGCATTATCTTGAATGGAAGCACGATCCATACCTGAAGATCGGACGTCCAAGGCAGATTTATGCTGGGCCGGAGGAACGCGATGTCATACCGATTGCCGAACGCTGAGGCATATGTATTCGACTTCAATGGCACTCTGTTCTGGGATGAAAGCCAGAACAGGGAAGCCTGGGATGAGACAGCTTTCAGGATACGTGGATCGTATCTTTCAGATGAAGAATTCTCATCGCTAAATGGCAGGACAGATGAAGAAACGGTAAGATACCTTATCCCGGATGCAGACAGCAGGACAATCTTCTTCTGGTCGATGGAAAAGGAAAGGCTCTATAAGGACATCTGCATGAGCGGAAGTCCTGAACTATCACCAGGAAGCATTCCCTTGCTTGAAAAGCTGAAGCATGAAGGCAGGAAGATGGCAATCGCATCATCAGCTCCGAAATGCAACATGGACTGGTATATACCCTGCTTCGGCCTGGACAGATACTTCAGCAGAGACCTGATCATAGCCGGACGAACTGACATAAAATCAAAGCCGGATGGTGCGATATATCGTCTTGCGTTCTCATCTCTTGGAACGGCAGGAAGCGATTCCATCGTATTCGAAGATTCCAGATCCGGAGTGCTGAGCGCGCTTGATGCCGGAGCTGGAACCATCGTGAGGATAATCGGAGAAGGCATCTCGACCATTGACATAAACGGAATCGTGGAGATTGGATCCTTCAGCAGCATCCTTCTATAAGCTCTGATACGAATTCAGATGTGCCAAGTTCCGTGCAACTCTTTCCTTCCTTTGCCATCAGATATGCGAAATCACGTGTCACGCGGTGAGATGCGATCTGCTGCCTGACGCTCCTGCGGATAATCTCTGCGGCCTCATTCCAGCCGATGTATGAAAGCATCATCGCGGCAGAAAGAATCATCGAAAGCGGATTGACTATATCCTGTCCCGCAATATCTGGCGCTGTACCATGAGTAGCTTCAAAAACGGCAATGCCCGTCTCGTAATTCAGATTGGCCCCTGGGGATATCCCAATGCCACCGACTTGCGCAGCCAAGGCATCCGATACGTAATCGCCATTCAGATTTGTGGTGGCAATGACATCATAGTCCTCAGGTCTGAGCAGTATGTTCTGAAGGAATGCATCGGTGATGCAGTCCTTTATCTCGATATCACCGATGAACAGCTTTCCATCTCTCCTGACCGCTCCGAACTCACGCTCAGCAAGCTCATAGCCCCAGCTCCTGAAGCCTCCTTCAGTGAATTTCATGATATTGCCTTTGTGTACAAATGTGACAGACCGGCGCTTATTCTCCATTGCATATCTTATCGCAGCCCTGATAAGACGCTCCGAACCTTCCCTTGATACCGGTTTTATGCCAATTGCACTTGATGACGGGAACCTTATCCTGCTTACGGACATCTCATCAGAAAGAAATGAGATAACCTTCTTCACTTCTTCCGTTCCGGCAGCCCATTCGATTCCGGCGTAGATATCTTCCGTATTCTCGCGGAATACAACCATGTCAACAAGCTCGGGATGGCGAACCGGAGCTGGAGTCTCATCGAAATATTCAACGGGCCTGAGGCATACATAGAGGTCAAGGGCCTGTCTGAGGGCAACATTCACAGATCTCATGCCTTTCCCAACAGGAGTCATAATCGGACCCTTTATCGCTACAAGCGATGATGAAATCAGCCTGAGAGTCTCATCAGGAAGATTGCTGCCGCATTCTTCCATCGCCTTACCGCCAGCGAGGGCGCTTATCCAGTTGATTCTCCTGTTTCCATATGCTGAAGCAACGGCGCTATCCACCACAGCCCTCATAAGAGGTGAGATCTCGATTCCTACACCATCGCCATCAATGCATACGATATCTGGTTCTGAAGGAACCGCAAGCTTTCCGGATTCAGATACGATTCTCATAACTCAACCTCATTAAGCCGTCCTCCGGCTTTCAGCATTCTCTTCTGCTCATCAGAAGCAAAAAGATCCAGCTCAATCTCCTCACCTGTTGTCTTGTCAAGGATTCTGAAGATTCCATTATCAATCGATGAAAGGACATCATGGATTTCAAGCTCATCGTCCTGTCCTATCTTCGCATAGTCATCCTCTGATCTGAAGATAAGCGGAAGTATGCCAAAGTTGCAGAGATTCGCCTGATGGATCCTCTCAATTGAGAGCGCAAGAACAGCCTTGATGCCAAGATACATCGGACATATGGCCGCATGTTCCCTGGATGACCCCTGCCCATATGACCATCCGGCTATGATGAATCCGGCTTTACCATTTTCCTTCAGTGCCTTAGCCCGTGCAGGGAAAGACGGATCAACGCTTTCGAATACGAATTCTGAGTAGCGAGGTATATTCGAGCGGTACTTGAGCCTTGCGCCTGCTGGCATTATGTGGTCTGTCGTGATCTTATCGCCGACCTTTATCACAGCGCTTCCCTCAAGTGAGTCGGCAATAGGGACATTCGATGGAGGCTCCCCTATATTCGGCCCTCTTTTCACAGTCTGGGAGAATGTCGGATATATGAACATCGAATCATCGATGATGAAGCTGTCCTTCATCCTTATTTCCCCGATCCGTCCTGCAGCATCCATAGGATTGCTTATGAATCCATTGATCGCGGAAGCTGCGGCTGTTTCAGGCGATACAAGATAAAGCTCTGCAGATGGAGTTCCTGAACGGGCATAGAAATTCCTGTTGCTTGTCCTCAGCGAAATGCCATTCGTTCCGGGGCTCTGATGATTGCCGATGCAGAATCCGCATGCGGATTCAAGGATGCGTGCTCCGGATTTTATCAAAGTCTCAAGCGTGCCATCCTCCGTGATTTCAAGCAGGACCTGTCTTGACCCCGGGGCCACGCCCAGAGATACAGATGGCGGAATCGTATGGCCTTTGAGTATGGCGGCAGCCTTCTGGAGATCCATCAGGCTTGAGTTCGTGCATGAGCCTATGAGAATCTGATTCACAGGCATTCCTTCAAGCTCCATGATGCTCTTTATATTCCCCGGACTATGAGGACATGCAGCAAGCGGTTCGAGAGCTGAGAGATCTATATCTAAACAATCATCATAGGAGGCTCCTTCATCTGCAGCCAGCGCTATGAAATCCTTTTCCCTTCCCTCGGCTCTCAGAAAGGCCTTCGTATTCTCATCAGAGGGGAAAAGCGATGTGGTCACTCCGCATTCAGCCCCCATATTCGCGATTGTCGCGCGCTCAGGGACGGAAAGGGTCCTTACACCATCTCCTATATACTCGAAAACAGTATTGACATTCCCCTTCACGCCAAAATGGCTGAGAACATGAAGGATGACATCTTTTGCAGAAACACCTGGCCTAAGGCGTCCTGACAGCCTTATCGCTATCACTTTAGGAGCAATCATGGAGAATCCTACCCCAGCCATGGCAAGTGCGACATCGAGACCACCTGCGCCTAAGGCAAAAGCCCCAATACCTCCTGATGTGGGGGTATGCGAATCAGAGCCTATGATTGTCTTTCCGGGAGTTGCGAATCTCTCAAGATGCACCTGATGGCAGATTCCATTGCCTGCACGTGAATAGATGACTCCGATTCTATCCGCAACAGTCCTGAGGTATTCATGATCGTCGAAATTCTCAGAACCGACCTGGACGGTATTATGATCAACATAGCTGACAGCGAGTTCATTCCGAACCCTGTCGATGCCCATCGATTCAAACTCAAGATATGCCATTGTCCCCGTTGCATCCTGAGTAAGAGTCTGGTCTATCCTTATCTTGATGCTTTCCCCTGCCTTGAGAACACCATCGAGAAGATGAGCCGACAGGATCTTGGTACACATGTTTTCTGCCATAAATAACTCCTGAGTGGATTATATTCATTCTTTACATGCAATTGAAGATGTCGTAACCTCAAAGCATGCGGAATCTTCTTGCGAATATACCTTTATGGTCTGCTGTCATTGCTCTTGTAACGGCTCAGGCTGTGAAGCCGATTCTGTACTATGCAGTGGAAAGGAAATGGGACTGGCGTCGTTCATATACAACAGGCGGCATGCCGTCATCCCATACAGCCACGACTATCGCACTGACGGTCTCAACTGCTATTATCGAAGGTCTTGGGAGCACTGCTTTTGCGATCTGTGCAGTTTTATCATTAGTGATCATGAATGATGCGACAAATGTGAGGCTTGAAACAGGCAAGCAGGCGAAAATAATAAACGAATGGTCTGAATACCTTGCGGAAATCTTCCACAACGGCCCATTCTCTGAACAGAATCTTAAAACAATGATAGGTCACTCATCTCTGCAGGTATTTGCGGGATTCATATGGGGACTTATCATAGGATTTGCTGTTACAATGACACTGAAATGAAAGCTACATTCGACGAATTCTATGCCAGCTGCTATGGAGAACGCTGGGAAGATCTGAAGAAGGCCATGCTCTCTAATAAGGAGGATAAGATATCCCCTGAAGGAGTCGTAGAGCCATATTACATGGACAGGACAAGCATAGAGACGGCAATGCTTCTTGATGTGCAGCCAGGAGACACAGTCCTGGATATGTGCGCAGCCCCTGGAGGCAAAAGCATTGTCCTGGCCTTGGCCCTTTCAGGATCCGGCGAACTTGTGTCGAATGACAGATCCTCCGACAGGAGGGAACGTATGAAACGCGCTTTTACATCTTCCCTTCCTGAATCATTCAGATCAATCATCACGGTAACAGGTCATGATGCATCAAAATGGGGATTATACGAGAAAGAGAGATATGACAGAATCCTCCTTGATGCGCCATGCTCATCAGAGAGACATGTGATACAAAGCAAAGATCATCTTTCGGAATGGTCCCCATCAAGGCCGAAGAGACTTGCAGCCCTGCAGTACTCGATGCTTTCATCCGCATTGATTGCGCTGAAGCCTGGCGGACGTGTGCTCTACTCCACATGTTCGATAAATCCGGCTGAAGACGAAGGCATCATCGAGAGGCTGATGAGCAGAAAAGAAGGCATCGCAAGGCATATAGATATACATCTTGAATATGGAGAGAAAAGAAGCTATGGCATGATAGTGCTTCCCGATAATGCGGATGGAAGAGGCCCTATGTATGCAGCGCTTCTTGAGAAGTTATGAACAGGACAGCAATACTGAAATGCGCCAGCTATGATCTCGATATCGTGAAAAGCACGCTTGAGGAAATCATCGCAAATACTGAATTTCCCGATGTAGAAGGGAAGTCGGTTCTTGTAAAACCCAATATCCTGTCGGATTCATCTCCGGAAAAAGCTATTACAACTCATCCTGCGGTAATAGAGGCTCTTGTGATGATTCTCAAAGAAAGGAAAGCTTCAAGGATACTCGTAGGCGATTCTCCCGGAATGCAGACAGGACACCTTAATCCAAAAGCATCGGGTATTGCGGATGTCGTCAAGAGAACAGGCGCAGAGCTTGCTGATTTCATGACCAGCACGAGAATCCATCAGATAGGAAAGCTAAGGATACCTATGACAGCAGTTCTTGATGATGCAGATGTTGTCATATCCGCAGCGAAATTCAAGACCCATCAGCTGATGTATTCAACCGGAGTCATAAAAAACTTATTCGGTACGGTTCCAGGCTTGAACAAAAGCCCTCTTCATCTGAAGGCACGTAAACCCGAAGAATTCGCAACGCTCATCCTCTCTATATTCCATGAAGCTCATGTAGACTATGCGCTGCTTGATTCCATAATCGGAATGGAAGGTCCGGGCCCAAGCAATGGAAGGCCCAGGAACATAGGTCTGCTGATCGGTGGTGCTAATCCATATGCAATAGATAAAGCAGAAGCGACAATCATGGGATACGACACAGTTCCTATAATAAGGAAGGCAGAGGAATTGATGCCTGGCTGTACTGCGACAGAATTCCCGTTTCTAAAGCCGGAGGATCTTACAATCAGGGATTTCAAGAAAATCGAGAGCGGCATTACAGTAAAATCACTGTTCATATCAAACCTCATCTCGAAAATTGGCTTTGGAAAAGACAGGAGGCACTATCCTGAATTCCAGCATGATATATGCAGAAAATGCAGGAAATGCATAAACGTATGCCCTGCAAAGGCTCTCACTCTCAGCAATGACAAAGTCACGATTGACAAGAATAAATGCATACGCTGTTATTGTTGCCACGAAATGTGCCCATTTGATGCAATCAAGGTTAAATAGCCTAAATACAATGAATTATAAAAATAAAACCTGTACATGATTTACAGGACATGCTGATTCTCATATACGGATCAGAAAATCATCAGAAGAAGCACAGCTAAAGCTGCAGCAATCAAGAACGGTACTATAGCTTAATTGATTCGTGAGATCAGCCGACTATAGGCAGGATATTTCTTTGCTTATAATATCCTCATCTGAATCAAAAGGTGCCGCCAGCTTCTTTGCAGAATATTCTTAAATGCTTCTATCTGCCCTTCTTGGTGCAATCTGGTTTACTTCATCATTAGAAATAAACTTGATTAATCCAATATACACTACTGCGATATACTTCATATGTGTTATGATTCAAATTAAATACCAATAAATCGGCTATTTAATATCAGAACTATACTATAGTTTATTTTATTTATATTTAATAAATACTATTTTTATATGGTTTATCAATTATAAAACTATAATTACTGCATAGCTTCTGCACAATTGACTATGATTGATTCTTGTGGCAACTTCTTGCAGGTATGAAAACTGATCTCACTACGCTCCTCAATTCCGAACAGGCAAAAGCAGCATCAAAAATTGATGGTCCCCTTCTGATCATAGCAGGAGCAGGTTCCGGCAAGACAAGGATGATCACATACAGGATCCTTCACATGCTTGAGGAAGGCATAGATGAAAGGAATATCCTTGCCCTCACGTTCACGAACAAAGCCGCGAAGGAAATGAGCGACAGGATCAGGCAGCAGGTTGGCAAGCCGCTGAAGGAACTGACAGCGACAACATTCCATTCCTTTGGACTTGGAATACTCAAGCAGTACATACACCATCTCGGTTACCATAACGACTTCACACTGTATGACACAAATGATAACGAAGCCCTTATAAAGAACTGCATAATAAGCTGCGGCTATCAGATACCGGATTACAATGTCAGGTCACTTATCACACTCTTCAGCAACCTGAAGATGAAGAGAACGGAACTTCCTTCTGACGGGAGTACCATAAACGAGATATATAAGGAATGGCTTCTGACCCAGAAAGCCTACAATGTCGTTGATTTCGATGATCTAATCATCCTTCCGATAAAGCTGTTCGAGGAAAAGCCATGGATTCTTGAAGCAGTCCAGGACCGCTATCGCTACATAATGGTCGATGAGTTCCAGGATACATCGCTGATGCAGTATAAGTTCGTATCGATGATTGCAAAGAAGTACAGGAATATAGCAGTTGTAGGTGATGATGACCAGTCAATTTATTCCTGGCGAGGGGCGAACTACGAGAATATCATGATGTTCGAGCGTGATTTCCCGGAACGCGAGGAGTTCAAGCTTGAGAGAAATTACAGATCGACTGGAAACATACTCAAGGCCGCAAATGCCCTGATTGCCCATAATACAGAGAGAAAGGAAAAAAAGCTCTGGACAGAGGAAGGTACAGGAGCAGCTATCTCGATAATGCGCCATGAGGATGCTTTCGAGGAAAGCTCATGGATTGCAGGGCATATCAAGGAAGATATGAAGAAGCCTGGGATGAAATATGGGGATATCGGAGTACTTGTCAGGACAAATGCATTGATCACGGAACTTGAGAACACATTCACCGAAATGAGCATCCCTGTCAGGATATCCGGAGGCAAGAGCTTCTTCGACAGAAGGGAGATCCGCGACATGCTCTGCTATCTGAAGGTCCTGCTGAACAAGAGCGATGACACATCCCTTCTCAGGATCATCAATACGCCAAGAAGAGGAATCGGACGCACGACTGTCGAAAGACTCAGAAGAAAAGCCGATGATGAAGTCATATCCCTTTATGATGCAATAAGCAGGATGACTGGCGAAAACTCTGTACTTCAGGAGAAGACAAAGGAGAATCTCAAGGCATTTGTCAGGAAAATCAATGAATGGACAGCCATTGCGGAGAAGCATCCTGAAGATGTCCTCAGGCATATTGTCGAAGATACAGGATATGCAGGGATGCTTGCAGAGGAATTCCCGGACAACCCGAAGCAGGTTGACTACAAAATGAAGGGAATCGAGATACTTTCATCGCGCATCGCAAGATTCATCAAGGAAAACCAGAAAGCATCACTCCTTACATATGTGAATGCGGCAGCGATTGCGGGCGATGAGAGCGAAGATGATGAAAACAAAGTCAATCTAATGACGATGCATGCATCAAAAGGCCTTGAATTCCGCATCGTATACCTTGCCGGAATCAGTGCTGCAGTAATACCTTCCCCAAGATCGATCAGGGAGTGTGAGGACAACATAGATGAGGAAAGAAGGCTCTTCTATGTGGCAATAACAAGAGCCAGGGAGAAACTTGTGATAAATTATCCTGAAAACATCACCACTCAGGATGGAACGGAAACGCATGTCCTCCCTTCTCCTTTCATAGATGAAATCCCACAGGAGCTTCTCAAGAGCGAAGAGATGTCAGAAGAGGAAAAGAGAAGATCTCAGGCTGAAATGCTTAAAGCCTTCCTTGCAGAAAGAAAGCTATAGCGATCTTATACAGAAAAACGACAGCTTTATAATCAATAAACAATAGATATCACATGAAAACACAGCTCATCCGATATCTATATTATTTCAATTCAGATATACTGCAATGCATAACAGAAACTACTTTGCAGTATATTTTCTATAGAATTCCCTCAAAGCGAACCTGACACCTGCAGCCCATCCAAGGCCCATATCCGAGAAAAGCTCTTCCAACTCAGCCTTGAAACTCGGTTCGATTGAGAATGTGGTCAGGACCTTTTTCTCCTTACCGGAAAAAACCTGCTTAGCCTTCATCCCGCTCAGGCTCTCGTTGACGCTTTCATCTGTTTTTCTTAATGCCATCTTAAAATACCCCTATCTCCAAATGCTGTTATCCAGATCTGCAATTGCCTGAATGGTCTTAGTCTTCAGGCCACGTCCCCTGACCTTGAATTGCTGAGGCGCCTTGGAAGCTTCCTGTGCCTTTCTGAAGAGAGGATCGACGGGGATCTTGTAGACAGCGAATCTGCCAGATTCCTCGGCAGCCCTGAAAATATCCCTATGCTGCCTGATTCTCTCATCGAAGGAATTTATGATGATCTTGTTATGCTTGACGCTAGATCTCATGTTCTTCTTCAGCTTACCCAGCTCATCTATGAATATCTCCAGTCCATCAAGACTGAACACTTCTGGCGTCATCGGCGTGATTATCTCATCCGAAGCAATAAGCGCAGAACGTTCCAATCTGCCAAGACCCGGAGACAGGTCCAGAATGATATGCTCAAAGTTCTCGGAAACGTCTTTGACAAGATCCTGGATCACAAATGGTTCCTCTGCCAGCTTTGTCTCGCTGTAATTCTTGAGGGTACCCCCTATTCCAAAGGTCGGAAGTATGCTGAGATTACCTAATTCAGGGGCCTTTATGATTGCTTCTTCTACAAAGCACTTACCCTGCAGCACATCCGAAAGCTCATACTTCGGCGGCTGCGTGAGGAACCATGAGGACAGGTTACCCTGGGGATCACAATCTATGACAAGAGTATTATGCCCATTTATAGCAGACTGGCATGCAAGAGTACCGGAAATAGTAGTCTTTCCCACCCCGCCCTTCTGCAGATGAAATGCAATAGTCTTAGCCATCGATCCTCCAAAGCTAATTGCGATTATATGCCAGAACTTTCCAAACCTCAATCATGAAAATAGCAGTTTAGAAAGAAATTTCATTACAGTAAAATCATAACTGTATTATTTAATATTCAATATTGTATTTAAACGATATCGTTATATATAAATCTGATTTAGCCATGACCATTTGCTGGCCGAATTTATTATATCATATTAATATTTCCAAAATCGGATTGATTAATCAGCTGATGACAATATAACGTTTAATGCTTAGAATTGATTCATGAAACTGATTAGCTGGAATGTGAATGGACTGAGGGCCTGTGTTTCCAAAGGCTTTGTGGAATGGGCAGGAAAAAGCGGTGCTGATATCATCGCAGTCCAGGAAGTGAAGGGTTCTGCTGACAACATCGATATACAGATAGACGGCTACAGAAGCATCTACAGCTTCGCAGAACGAAGGGGTTATAGCGGAACAGGCATTTTCTATAAGGAGGAGCCACTCCGTACGATAATCGGACTTGAGGACGATGAATTCAACCACGAAGGAAGGGTTATAACACTTGAGTATCCGGATTTCTATTTCATAACAGCATATGTGCCTAATGCGCAGGAAGAGCTGAAGAGAATAGATTTCAGGCTTGGCTTTGATGCTGCATTCCGCAAGCACATCGCAGCACTGATGAAAACAAAGGGAGTCATAGTCACGGGAGACCTGAATGTCGCAAGGAAACCTATAGACCTCAGGAATCCTGATGCAAACGAGGGACATGCAGGCTATTCCGCCCAGGAAAGGGAAAGCTTTGAGAAGCTGCTTTCCTTAGGCCTTGTCGATACATTCAGGCACCTCTACCCAGATAAGACCGACGCATACTCCTGGTGGTCATACAGATTCCGTGCAAGGGAGAAGAACATCGGCTGGAGAATCGATTACTTCCTCATATCCGAAAACATGCTGCCATTTCTTGAAGATGCCGGGATAATGGGAGATGTCACAGGATCAGATCACGCGCCAATATTCATCGACATAGCAAAATAGACAGGGCTGGATATCCAGCCCTCCATATCAGGCCAAGAGCCCTGATTGCTCAAGATATACCTTAAGGGATTCCTCTGCCTTCGCAGGTTCACTCTGGACAACAGATCCACGGATAGCGATTCCCTTCTTCACAGAAGCCTTCGGATAGGCCTGCATGAGGATCCTTTCCGTCATCGCAAGTCCATTATCCTCATGCGTGCAGATCGGATAGATATCAAGCCCATCTGTATCAATTGCATCCAGAAACGAATAGACAGGCATAGGAAGATTGCCCCACCAGTTAGGATATACAAGAAGAAGACTGCCAACCCCACTCATATCAGGGAGTGCATTCCTAAGCTCCGGCCTTGCGCGTTCCTCCAGTTCTTTCTTTGCGATCTTATTGCATTCTGCAAGATCTGCAGGATAGCCATCGGCTGTGCAGATTTCATATTCCCTGAAGCCAGTAAGAGAGGCAAGCATCGAAGAGATGATCTCGCCATTGCCACGTGAAATGCTCCCGACATTGAAGTTTTCTCCACGTCTGGAGAAAAACGCTATAAGAGTCTTGTTCTTTTCCATAGCTACATAATGCCATCAAAGACAATGATATGGAAGAATCATCTGTGATTTGATCAGAGATAATGATAAACTGCATGAAAACTGGATTGGGGGATTACATGAATAAGGAAATACTCAGAAGCGTCAAATTCCTGCTTTTCTCAATATCTGCAGGCATAGTGCAGATCATCTCATTCACATTGCTAAATGAGCTTGTACAGGCCGATTACTGGGTAAGCTATCTCATAGCGCTTGTACTATCCGTCATCTGGAATTTCACGCTGAACAGGCAATATACATTCCAGAGTTCGAACAATATTCCGAAAGCAATGGCTCTCGTTGCACTTTTCTATCTTATATTCACACCTGCATCAACCATCATAGGGAACTATCTGGCTGAATACAGGCATGTGAATGAATATCTTGTGACTATCTGCAATATGCTCTCAAACTTCGTACTCGAATATCTTTACGACAGATTCATCGTGTTCAGAAAGACTATCGATACGAACGCAAGGGCCAGAAGGAAGTGAGAAGCCCTAAGCTTCCCTGCCGTACACTTCAAGCTGGATAAGAGCCGGGAATGGAGATGGATCATCACTCTTTATCAGGCGATCCAGCACAAGAGACGAGATCATCTTCTCGGAGAAAGTGAATTCCTGGGGCCCGTCTTTCTTTGCCAAACCGAATTCCATCTCGCTTCCGTCGCTGAATGCAATGGTTCCCTTATCCCACCATGCATCATGAGGGAAATCAGCCCTTGTATAGAAAATGATCCTGTCAATTACCACATTCCTGCCGAAATCGAGTGTAAGCGCAGCTTTCGGATCCCTGTTGATTCCCCAGCTTGACCAGGGCCATCTCCCATGATCATTTGACGCGACTATGCCATCTATAGCATTGCGTGCCGCAAAAACAGACTCACCTCTCGTCTCGATATTGGCAGATGCATGAGCGAATAAGGACTCATTCTCATGTGCATCATACGGATTCAGAGAAAGATTGCGGTATCCTGTCTCCCAGCTGTAGGCCTTCCTTGCCCAGAGGAAATGCAGGCTGCCCTTGAATGTACTCTCCTGATAACAGTCATGCTTCTGCCCAAACGGCACAGGAAGAATGTAATCCTTTCCATTCGAGAAGAGCGTGGCACGTCCGAGAACCGCATCGAACTGGACAGTATAGAAGCCAGTCTCTCCTGGGGAGAATATGATCCTGTCGCCTTCCTGGTACTCTTCCCTGAACACAAGATAAAGCTCATCAGCACCAGAGGCAGAAGCTACTGCCTTCCCATTCCTTTCTATAACAATATCCATAGAAACCTCCAAAAGAATATCAGCTATAATTCTAGTATAGAATCCAGGAAAAAGCAGTCAGCCGCAGCATTTCTTTCATGCATATATCAGACCTTGGGCATTCCTTCTACCGTTCCGGAGCATCTTGCATCAGGATGAACCATTCCAATACTTCATGAATTATGGTTGAATTAATGAATGTGGAATCATGTGGCATGCTGATATGAAAATCATGGAAATCAAGGAGAATAAGAAAGAATTCCTTTCATTGCTGCTTCTGGCCGACGAGCAGGAGAGCATGATAGACAGATATATCGATAAAGGGACAATGTACATACTCGACGATGACGGAGTCAAATGCGAGTGCGTGGTAACCGATGAAGGGAATGGTGTTCTCGAAATCAAGAATATCGCGACAAAGCCTGAATATCAGAAAAAAGGCTACGGAAAGGCGCTGATCGACTTTGTTGCCATGAAATATAAAGCCACGCATTCAATATTGCAAGTCGGTACAGGAGATAGTCCATTGACCATTCCTTTTTACGAAAAGTGCGGATTCGCCTACTCTCATCGTATAAAGAATTTCTTTGTAGACAACTATGATCATCCCATTTATGAAGGTGGTGTCCAGCTGATGGATATGGTTTATCTCCGGAAGGAAATATGAGCGGATGTCTGAGACACAAGCATCCTGCAGAGCGATAAGCGATAATTCCATATGATAAGGTCCGGAACTGCTTACGATTTATCAAGACATTTACCAAAGAGGGCGCAACAACTATTGGCAGCAGCTTGATTCAGAGATGAAAATATATGCCTATGAAACAGGACTTGAATATGTGACAAACGATGACAGCATGGTACGGCCATTTGACGCTCCACCGGTTATTGTCAATTATTTCTATCATGAGCTGATCAGAAAATCAGCAAGGAAATGAAATACCAGGCTCAGTCTTTTTTCTCGGAAAACATATTGACAGCTATGCATGAAAGCCCGATGCCAAGCATCAAAATACCTGTCCTGGAATCAATTTCATCCATCACGGACAGCACAGCAGCAGCCACACCCATAGCTAGAGCAACTGCCTTGAAGATGAGCGGCAGCAGATTTGCAGCTGCGGTCTTGCCGTTCTCTTTACCACTGTTGTTCTGCATCAGCTCATCCACAGAGACTCCCAGTATTTCAGCAAGCCGTGGCATCGAGCTGACATCAGGATATGAAATGCCTCGTTCCCATTTTGATACAGCTTTGTCAGTCACTCCCATCTTCTCTGCAAGCTCAAGCTGAGTCATCCCCCTTTCCTTCCTCAGATGAGAAACCATCTCGCCGAACGCATTATTATTCATAAGAAATCCCTCCCTCATGCGATTTCAGAAAAAATCTACGCTTTTCTGCTCATAGACTCAACCGACACGTAGTTCAGGAGGGTAAACCAGTAGTTTACACAGCAATTCAGCCTACTGGATCAATGGGAAAGCTCTCCTTCGAAAAGATGTGCAAAATGAGGTACAAAGTCCTTTATCTTTATATTTGCCGTATTGATAAGATAATCGTAGTTTCTTCTATCCCCCCACTTATTCCCTGTGAAGAATTCATAATACCGGGCTCTGCCCTTATCAATGGAATTGATCTTCTGCTTCATTTCCTTATCGGAAAGTACCTCTCCCTGAGGTGCTCTCCTGTGGCAACGCTCGATTCTTGCTTCGATATCCGCGAAAACAAAAATCCTCCACGGCTTTATATCCCTGAGGATATAGTCCGCACAACGCCCGACGATAACGCAATCAGACTTCTCAGCCATCTCCTTTATTATCTGCGTCTGCTCAGCATATACATTCTGCGTAATCTGGAACATGGGATTTCCCATTGGATTGAAGCTTCTGCCTATCGTAATCGGAAAGAGAGGATATGGATGATTCTCTACTACATTATGGACATATTCCTCAGAAAGCGCTGTCCTCTTTGCAATCTCTGAAATGATTTCCTTGTCGTAGTATGCAATCTGCAGATAATCTGCAAGACGACGTCCCAGCTCCCTGCCTCCGCTGCCGAATTCCCTTCCTATAGTTATAACCATTCCTTAACTCCTCCTTTGATTGTATTTTAAACCAATGGAGGCGAAAAATGCAAAAAAGTTGAATCAGCGGAGAAGATTATCCGTAGCCACCAGATCTGAACCGGTACCTGCGATATTCCTTGCAATCACATCATTGATGTGTACAGGCGGCGCAACCCTGATCTTATGGATTTCAGACATGACCGCAGCTATCATATCCTTAGGTACCTCTGGGACAGTCTTGACAGGAAGACGATGCGACATGCTCTTCTCAGTCTTGACAGTCGATGTAACAGTTCTCCTCGGGTCCAGAATCTCCTGTCTGGCATATCTCTCGCCTCTGATGCATGAATTACCTGTCACGGATGCAACATTCCCATTATCGATGCAGACTGAAATCTGACATCCAAGAGGACAGCTGATGCATGTAAGCTCCCTTATCATTGTTCCACCTCGATCCTGATTTCCAATTCCGATGACAAGCTGATGCCATCAAACTTCAGGCTTTCCATCTCACCAGGCGCCATAATCCGCTTACGCTTTCTCTGAATCTCCTTTCCATCCGACAAGACGACAATTGAAGCATTATGGAAAACAGAAGAAACCCTGAAACGAATTGTCACTGGCGATGTCCTGTCGCACCTGATAAGCTGTGGAACTGTGTACCTTACTCCATAGCCTGCCTTGATTCTGGCTTTCTTAATCTCCCCATGACATCCTGAAATATAATCAGCTGCATTCCTGCCTGCTTCCGCCGCCTCTTCCACAACATAATCCGCAAGATCATGGACATGAAGCACATTGCCCGCAGCGAAGATGCCATCGGCAGATGTGGACAACCTGTCATCGACAGCCGGGCCTCCTGTAGCAGAAGAAAGAACGATACCTGCCTTTGATGAAAGCTCATTCTCAGGAAGAAGGCCAACGGAAAGGAGAAGCGTATCACAGCAGAAATGAATCTCTGTACCTTTGATTGGCTTCCTGTTCTCATCGACCCTGGCTATCGTCACGCCCTCAACCCTTCTTTTCCCTGCAATATCAACGACAGTGTGTGAGAGATACAGAGGGATGCCATAGTCGTCAAGGCATTGGACTATATTCCGCTTCAGCCCTCCTGAATATGGCAGGATCTCAGCAACCGCATGTACTTTCGCTCCTTCAAGCGTAAGACGCCTTGCCATAATCAGGCCAATATCCCCGGAGCCTAATATGACGACATCCTTTCCGACACTATAGCCATCTATATTCATCAGACGCTGGGCAGTTCCCGCACTGAAAATCCCTGCAGGCCTGTATCCCGGAATGTTCAGAGCACCCCTTGGCCTTTCCCGGCATCCCATTGCCAGTATTATCGCCTGTGAATCAACAGTGATCACACCTTCTTTGCCATTTACATAGACAACACGATGGGGACTGATATCAATCACCATGCTATCAAGGACATAATCGATGGATCTCTTGCTGACTTCTGTTATGAAACGTTCCGCGAATTCCGGACCAGTAAGTTCCTGGCTGAATGTATGAAGTCCGAAACCATTATGGATGCACTGCCTGAGAATACCACCAAGAGAGCTGTCCCTCTCGATTATAAGGATATCCCTAGCTCCGCTGTCATAGCATGACACTGCAGCAGAAAGACCTGCGACACCACCGCCTATAATCACGACATCTCGCATGAGAGCACCTCAGAACCCTTTCCGTTCTTGCAGACTGCGTCCATTCCGATACCGGTTTCCCTGGATATTATCGCCATCACACGCGGAGTGCAGAAACCTCCCTGGCATCTTCCCATTCCTGCCCTGACACGCCGCTTCACGCCATCAAGCGTTGTTGCGCCTCTTCTGATTGCATCAACGATTTCCCCTTCCGAGATTTCCTCGCATCTGCATATTATGTTCCCATATCGCGGATCAGCAGAGATAAGCCTGTCACGCTCTTCATAGGATAAATCCCTCAATTTCGGTATTGCTTTCCGCTCTTCTATGACATGACTCTTTCTCCTGGCCTTCAGATAATCCACAGCGATTTCAGATACCATCTTCCCGATAGCAGGGGCAGAAGAAAGCCCGGGAGATTCGATTCCGGCTACATCTATGAATCCGGGTCTTGCCATCCCTATGATGAAATCATCAGAAGAAGGATGAGCCCTGAGACCTGCAAAACTTGTTATTATCTTCCTGAAATCAATGGAAGGCACAGATTTCAGCGCGCTCTCCATCACATAGGCAAGCGTCCCGCTATCGGTTGAAGTATCTTCCCTGTCCCTGATTTCCGTGCTGTCAGGACCGCATAGGATATTCCCATGTGCAGTCGGAGTCACCAGAACACCCTTTCCCCGGGCGGTCGGCATCTGGAATATAGTGGAAGAGACAATGCTGCTGCATACTTTATCAAGAAGGACATACTCTCCACGTCTTGGCATGATTGAGAAGGATTCATCACATACCATATTGTGTATGCTGTCAGCATATACACCTGCTGCATTTATCACGCATCTCGCCTCAATCATGTTCTTATCAGTGGCGATATGGAATATCCCATCATGTTCAGTCATCCCAATGACCTTTTCAGCAAGCCGTATGGCGACACCATTCGAGACGGCGTTCTCAGCCAGCGCGTACGTGAGAGAGAACGGGCATACTATGCCGCTTGAAGGAAGATACAGCGCCGCTTTGACATCGCTGCCTATATTCCTTTCCTTTGCAAGCACCTCATCACGTGACAATATCACAGGAGAAGGAACTCCATTATCCTTTCCGCGCTGAAGAAGGGTTTCCAGCCCTCTGGCTTCACTATCAGAGAATGCAGCGACAAGAGCTCCGTTTCCGATGAAATCTATCGATAGCTGGTCCGCAATGTCATGAATGATCTTATTTCCCATGACATTCAGCAAGGCTTTAAGTGTTCCGGGAACCGGGTCATAGCCTGCATGGATGATTCCGCTATTGGCTTTCGATGTTCCTTCGCATAAATCGCTTTCCTTATCAATCAGGCATATGGACAGATCATAGCGCGACAAGGCCCATGCGATTGCAGAACCAGTTACTCCACCGCCTATGATCAGCACATCGTATTTCACTTCTGTTCCGTCCACCCCAGCGTCCTCGATACGGCCTTATGCCAGAAATTGACCTTGACTGTCCTTTCGTCATCTGTCATCACGCACTCATATCGCTTCTTTTCCTTCCATAAGGATGAGAGCTCATCAAGACTGCCATAGACTCCTGCCGAAATGCCAGCGGCATATGCAGCTCCCAAAGCTGTAGTCTCAATCACGCTTGGCCTGATTATCGGGACACCGAGAATATCAGCCTGGAATTCCATGAGAGGGGTGCTGTTCGAAAGTCCTCCATCAGCCTTCAGGCAGTTGATCCTTATACCTGAATCCATCTCAAGCACCTTCACTATGTCATAGAGCTGGAATGCCGTCGCCTCGAGTATCGCGCGGCAGATATGCTTCTTGTTTGTATAACCGGTAAGGCCTGCAATAACGCCACGCGCGTCGCTTCTCCAGTATGGTGCGAAAAGTCCGCTGAAAGCAGGAACCACATACACTCCACCGCAGTCTTCGACTTCAGATGCAAGCTGATCAAGTTCCTGAGGTGTCTTTATGATCTGGAGATTATCCCTGGCCCACTGAACAAGGGAACCTGCCACAGCGACAGAGCCTTCGAATGCGTATTCAGGTTCCATGCCTTCAATCTGGTAAGCAACTGTCGTGAGAAGGCCATTCTGGGAAATACATGGAGTTCCGCCAAGATTCACAAGAAGGAAGCATCCTGTGCCGTAAGTGCACTTGCCCATTCCAGGCGTGAAGCAGGCCTGACCGAAAAGAGCTGCCTGCTGGTCTCCGAGTATACCGCATACAGGAATCTCTGCGGCGAATGGCCCATCGCTTTCCGTAACGCCATAGACTCTTCCGATTGAAGGGACAATCTCCGGAAGAGATATCCTCGGTATACGGAAAAGGGAAAGGAGCTCATCGTCCCATGAGAGCGTCTTCAGATCCATCAGAAGATATCTTGATGCATTGGTAGCATCTGTTATGAACACCCTGCCGCCTGTAAGCTTCCAGACAAGATAAGCATCTACCGTGCCGAATACCGCAACGCCATTCTCAGCATCTTCCCTGAGTCCAGGCACATTATCGAGAAGCCATGAAATCTTAGATGCAGCGAAATACGGATTCAGGATAAGACCAGTCTTCTGCTGTATCCAGCTTTCAATGCCCTTTTCCTTCAGCGCATTGATGAGCTCCGTACCTCTGAGATCCTGCCATACGATCGCATTGTAATAAGGCTTTCCTGTCTGCCTGTTCCATGCAATTACAGTCTCTCTCTGGTTCGTGATTCCAAGAGCCTTGATCTGCGACGGCAGAACGGAAGCCTTTCGTAAAGTCTCACTGATTGTCTCTGCGGTGTTATCCCAGATCTGCGAAATATCATGCTCAACCCAGCCTGGCCTTGGATAATACTGCTTATGTTCTATCTGATGGCTTGCATAAGGCACGCCTTTTTCAGTGAAGAGAATGAACCTTGTGCTTGTTGTTCCCTGATCTATGGCTCCAAGATACATGTATGCTCCTTTTTTTGGAAATTATACCATGGACCATCAGATACTGGTGATATATTCCATATGACATGCATATCATGTACTATAGGTAACATGGCTGAAAAACGAAGGAAGCTCCGCCCAGGGCTGATGCTCGCTATGGAGTTTCTGGTCATTATACTGACAGGGACATTGCTTCTGGCACTCCCTGTCTCTCACAAGGAAGGCGTGGATCTGTCGCTGATTGATGCATTCTTCGTATCGACTTCGGCAGTATGCGTGACAGGTCTGACACCTGTCGATATTTCTCAGACACTTAGTCTATTCGGCTCTACTGTGCTGATGATGCTAGTGCAGCTCGGCGGCGTCGGCTATGCCATAGTCGCGGTATTCCTGATAATGATGACATCAGGAAAGATGCACATGATGACGAGCAATCTGATAAAGGACTCTTTCGGTGCAGACAACAGGACAAGCATACGATCCCTCATAGCAGTCGTATTCGGATGCACGGCATTCTTTGAGCTTGCAGGAGCTGCTCTTCTCATGATCCCTTTCTCCGAAGGACATACAATCCCTGAAGCGCTCTATCTTGCCCTGTTCCACTCCGTCTCCGCATTCAATAATGCGGGTTTCGATCTTTTCTCAACAAGCCTCATGGGATGGAATGACAATCCTATCGTAGTATTGACGATTGCATTCCTTATCATCTTCGGGGGCCTTGGATTCATGATCTATGCGGATATACTGTCAAATATCAGGAAGAAGATGCTTACCGTGCATACCAAGATAGTACTATTGACGACAGCCGTCCTCGTAATAGCCGGAATGCTCTTATTCCATATGACAATCGATGGCATTTCATGGTTGAACGCGTTCTTCCAGTCTGTCACTACAAGGACCGCTGGCTATTTCAGCATAGATCAGTCATCGCTTCCTGCATCAGCATATCTGCTGACGATAGTCCTCATGTTCATAGGAGCAAGCCCAGGCTCAACAGGTGGCGGCGTCAAGACGACAAGCATATTCACAGCATTCATGACATCGTTCTCTTCAATCCTGGGAAGGAAGCCTGTCGTATTCAGGCGCGAAATCGAATCAGAAAGCATAATGAAGGCATTCTTCATGATAACGCTCGCAATGCTCTTCATCATGCTCACCACGCTTATGCTGACGATGGCAGAGCCTGATATCCCATTCGATGCGATACTCTATGAGACAATCAGTGCATTTGCAACAGTCGGACTGACAATGGGCATCACCCCGCAGCTGTCATCAATATCGAAAATCATACTGATAATAGCCATGTTCGTAGGTAGAGTCGGGCTCATCACGATCCTCGCCTCTTTCGCTCGGTCCTCATCAGGCAATGTGAATTACCTCGGTGAGAAGATAGTCATTGGATAATATGAAAAGAAAAGGAAACAGCATAATCGGCGTAATCGGTACCGGACGTTTTGGTCTGGCGGTCGCAGAGGAAATCATCGCACGCGGCAAGCATGTCATTGCCATAGACAAGGATCCTGCAAGGCTGAGGCCCCTGAGCAGGCTCGATGCGGATATATTCGTCTCTGCTGATATGTCAAAGGAATCCCTTGAGGAGACTGGCATACAGGAAGCTGATGCCGTTGTCATCGGAATCGGAAAGGACATCGAGAGCTCGATACTGGCAACACTGAATATCCAGGAATTCGGTATAACGAAAATCATCGCGAAGGTAGTAAGCCCTGATCATGCGAAGATTCTTCAGAAACTCGGTGTCGAGGTCATATTCCCTGAAGTGGAAATCGGAAAGCGCATAGGACTGAGGCTCTGCGAGACGCTGGCGGAAGATGTCCTCCCTCTCTCCGATGAATTCTCGATCCTCCAGATGAGGACACCAGATGCGTTAGATGGAAAGACCGTACAGGGCATTGAGCTCAGAAAGCACTGGGGAGTCTCCCTGATTGCCACGATAAGGGATGGCAAGGCCAATGGAAGCATCGGCCCTGATACCATCCTTTCCTCTGATGAGATAATGGTGCTTTCCGGAAGCAACAGGCTCCTCGGAAAATTCCAGCAGGCCTTCAGCTGAGGAGGGCCTTTCCTTCCTTGAATGCTGTACCTGCTTTTCTGGAGAATGCAATATAGTCGAAATTGACTGGGTCATATGCGATCGGCTTGAGCTTTCTCCAGTCTGGCTTGCCATTGTCTCCAAGAACTGACTCATCAGCGTTCACATTGACAATCTCTCCGATGACATGCTCATCGTCATCAATCCTGACAAGCCTGCATTCCATAGCCATAGGAAGTTCATTGATGACAGGCGCATCGACGAATTCCGATGGAGTGACAGTGAAGCCTGCCTTTGAGAGCTTATCAGGGACCTTGTTCGCGCTGACTATTCCCACATAATCACAGGGCACCATAGTATCTTCAGTAGCGAAAGCAACTGTGAAAGCGCCCTTCTCCCTTATGTTCTCAGTTGTCTTATGATCCTTGCTGAGACAGAGGATGATCTTATCATCATCGTACATTCCGCCCCAAGCGGCATTCATAGCATTCGCATTCCCATCCTTGTCATAAGTACCTACAATCAGTACAGGCTCAGGGAAGATCCATGTCCTGCATCCGAAATTCTTTCTCATAGCTATCCTCCATCGCAGAATATAGCTACGAAAAAGCAAATCGGAAACAATCAGTCCAGAAGCCTGCCATCCGTGGAAACAGTTACAATATGATAAGGGATGCTTTTGCCACTTTCCTGCAGGGCTTTTCTTACAGCATATTCGATACCGCCGCAGCAAGGCACTTCCATACGTACGACAGTCACACTCCTGACATCATTATTGGAAAAGATTTCAGCCAGTTTCACCGAGTAATCTATGCTGTCAAGCTTAGGACAGCCGATAAGCGTTATGCGATCGCGGATGAAATCATTATGGAAGTTCCCATATGCATAAGCTGTGCAGTCAGCTGCTACAAGAAGATCTGAGTCTGCGAAATATGGCGCATTCAGAGGTACCAGCTTGATCTGCACAGGCCACTGCGAAAGCTGGCTGCTGACTGGGACTGTAGGAACAGAATGATTTTCCCTGCAGATTGACTTTGACTGAGTCCCCGGACAGCCGCACTGAAGAGGTTCTGATGCCTTCTTCTCCTTTGCGGCGAGAACCGCAGCCTCATCATAAGCAGAGGCTTCCCTTTCCTCAAAGGAAATAGCATCCACAGGGCAAACAGGAAGGCAATCGCCAAGCCCATCGCAGTAATCCTCACGGATCAGCATAGCCTTTCCGTCTACCATATCAATAGCGCCTTCATGACAGGCTGCGGCACAGGCACCGCATCCATTGCATTTCTCCCTGTCTATCCTGATTATCTTCCTGATCATAGTATGCTCCTTCTCAATTCTGAGGCCTGTTGTCTTTCAATCTGGCCTCACTTAATCTTATGTAGATGATATGGTAATATAACAAACATATCAGTTGTTTTTACAACAAAAGGTATTTATGGAAGATTACATAAGAATACTAAAAGGAACAAAGCTGTTTTCAGGAATCGCAGAGGATGAGATCAGTCTGATGCTGTCTTGCCTCGATGCACATCTGAGGGAATACAGGAAAGGTGAATACGTCTTCCGCCAGGGTGAATATATAAGCACGATTATGATGCTTGTGGATGGCGAGCTCCATATCCAGCAGGATGATTACTGGGGAAACAGGTCGATTATCAGTCATATCTCAGCCGGGGATATGTTCGGTGAAGCATATATAGCACCTGAAAGCGGTGCGCTTCTCAATGATGTCGTTGCAGTTGAAGATAGCACTGTCATATTTCTCGATGCGAAGAAGATCATGACTGTATGCTCCTCAGCCTGCCGTTTCCACTCAATAGTCGTGCAGAATCTATTCTTCGCGATATCAGAGAAGAACAGGAAGCTTGTGATGAAGCTCGGGCATATATCAAAGCGCACTACCAGGGAAAAGCTGATTTCCTATCTTTCAGCAGAATCCAGACGCCAGAACAGTTCTGATTTCACAATTCCATTTAACCGTCAGCAACTTGCGGATTTTCTGTCAGTTGACAGGAGCGCGATGTCGAATGAGCTCTGCAGGATGAGGAATGAAGGACTTCTCCGCTTCGATAAAAGCAGATTCACACTGCTCCTGCCGGAGAAGAACTGATCATCTCATTCTGGATAGAAGAACCACTGTCTCCACATGCTCAGAACCCGGGAACATATCAACAGGCTGTATGCCACGGACACGATAGTCCTTCATGAATCTGCTTATGTATCTGAGATCTCTGCCAAGTGTCTCAGGATTGCATGAGACATAGACTATTACAGAAGGCCCGAGCCTTGAAGCCGATGCCAGGAATTCCTCTGTGGCACCTGAGCGCGGAGGATCAAGGAATAGCACATCACATCTGGCAGAAGCAGCGGCAAGTTCCTTGAGCTTCTTCGATGCATCTGCCTCTATGAACTCAGCATTCGATATGCCATTCAGTCTTGCATTCTCCCTTGCATCAAGCACTGCCTGATGATTGGATTCAATGCCTATCACCTTAGCGACATTCATTGATGCCGCAATCAGCGATATCGTACCTGTTCCTGAATACGCATCGATTACGACATCATCCTCACGGAGCTCTGCCATATTCATCGCAATCTGATACAGAAGCTCCGCCTGGTACGGATTCACCTGATAGAAAGACTTCGCTGATATCCTGAACCTGAGCCCGCAGATCTCATCGATGATATAGCCCTTGCCATAGAGTATCTTCTCAGGAGCATCTTCAGGGATTACCATGCTTGTCTTTTCCCTGTTTCTCACTGCGACAACTGTCTTTATATTCGGATGGCGCTGATGGAGAGCTGCGGCGAAATCTTTTGAAGAACTGAAATTCTCATCGGATACGACAAGAGCGACAAGAACCTCCCCTGTCCTTGCTCCGATACGGATCAGCACATGGCGGAGAAGACCTGAATCAAGGTCCTCATCATATCCCTGTATCCCGAAGCGTCTTGAAAGCGTACGTATGGATGAAAGAATCTCCGAAGCTCTTGGATCCTCAAGAGGACACCGTTTCACAGGAATGAGCTTATGGCTACCCTTCCTGTATATGCCTGTAACCAGCGAATTGCCTTCACTCCTGCATACAGCCTGAACCTTGCATCTGTATCCTGTATATGGATCTGAAGGGATAATCGGAGAGACCTTGCCGAACCTCTTGAGAAACTTTTCCTCAAGAATGTATTTCGTCAGAAGCTCATCACGATAATCGATATTCACATAACTGCAGCCGCCGCATCTGCCTGAAAGCTGGCAATATCTCTTTCTTTCCATCACGATGAGTTTATATAAAATGAAAAGGAGGAACAACCTGCTGTTCCTCTCTGCGTTAAGGCCTTGATCCATTGGAGGCCATTTCCTTATGACTGTATGCTACCTATGCTTTATTGAGTCTATATCAAGACAATATGAAATCTTCGTAAATTCATACAGTAAAGTGCTATAATTTTCATGTGAAGAAAAACATCATCAGAATCGCAGAGCTCAGGCTATCATCTTTCAGGAACGTACTCAATGGATCTTTCAGGATGCCTTCCGCGATATCCAAGGACTCATCAGCCCCTGATATCCTCGGTATATATGGACAGAACGGTTCAGGCAAGACCGCCGCAATCGAAGCGCTGAGCGTTATGAGGAAGCTGATCTCAGGGGAAAGTCTTCCCGGGGAAAGCCGTGAGTACATCAACATAGACAGCATGAAGGCCTCTGTCTCTATCTCATTCCGCATTGAAAGCGAAGAAAGCTGTCATGAGGTCAGGTATCTGGTCGAAATCGGTGACAGGAACGGCGAGGCAGCGATCAGCAAGGAAAGCCTCTTCATAAGGGAAGATGGAGAACGCGAACATCTTCTCGCATCATTCGAGCGAGGAGACAAGGTACTCAGACCTATGAAGATGATGAAAGCGATAACCTGCAACAGCAGGGATAAGAGAATAGATCTGCTTGTCGCGATGAAGATGTCAGAGAAGGAAGATGTCTCTGTATTCTTCAGCGATGATGGAGGATTTGATGTCTTCTCTTCGCTTGAAAGCGAACAGAACAGGATACTCGCCCATTACATAAAGACTCTCAGGGAATATGCAGAAACATCATTCATAGTCCTGTCTACAGACGATTCGACACTGCATGCGGACAAGAAGCTCCCGATTACATATCAGGTGAGGAAAAACGATGAGGTACTGACAGGCAGCATGCTTCTGGATATCTCTCATGCATTCACGATATCAACAGCTGATGCTGACTTCCTCTCAAAGCTCATAGAGGGCATGAATACTGTCCTGGACCAGATAGTCCCGAGGCTGAGGATAGGTCTCTTCATCAAAGGAGATGCGATAACCGAAAAGGGAGAGAAAGGAGTTGAGGCAGAGCTTGTCTCATTCAAGAACGGAACGCCTATACCTCTGAGATTCGAATCTGTCGGCATAATCAAGATAATATCGATGCTGTCCGTGCTGATGGGTGTCTACAATTCCCCTTCTGTATGCCTTGTCATTGATGAGTTTGATTCATCCATATTCGAGTACCTTCTTGGAGAGCTCATCTCGATATTCAGGGATGGGGCAAAGGGCCAGCTCATATTCACATCACATAATCTCCGTGTACTTGAGATGGTCGGAAAGGAAAGCATTGTGTTCAGCACATCGGATCCGAACAACAGGTTCACAAGAATCCGTGCAGGAAAGGACAGCAACCTCAGGGACGAATATATAAGGGCACTTCTCCTGAATAAGGCTGAAAGCATATCAGGAACTGCGGATTCCCATGATATCTCAAGGGCTTTCAGGCTGGCATGGCAGGATGCCGATGAGGAATAAGCTTGTCATATTCATAGTCGAGGGACAGAGCGAGGAAAACGCGCTCTACCCTGTCATGAAGAGCTTCTTCTATCCTGATGAGGTGATTTTCTATATCTATCATGGAGACCTTACCGTGAAAAGCTATGCTGGAAACACTCCGATGAAGGAAATAGAATCCATAGTGAAAAGGGTGATGAAGCGATATGCACTCAAGCGCAGTGACATCCGGCTTGTCGCAGAACTGACAGATACTGATGGATGCTTCATACCTGATGAATTCATAATACAGGACGACAGCGCGAAGCACATAGATTACTCAGATGACGAGATACGCACGATGTTCAAGGAATCAATCGAGGAAAGGAATATGAAACGGCGCATCAATCTCGATTTCCTGATATCCTCATCATCGCTGAAGGGCGGTATTCCCTATTCCATCTATTATTTCTCGCGCAATCTTGAACACGCCATCTACGGAATATCCGGACATGTGAATGATGGAAGGAAGACAACTCTTGCGTACAGATTCTCAGACAGATTCGGAAAGGACTGCAAGGCATTCGCAGGATATCTTGAGGATGAAGGCATAACGCCGGAAGGCAGCTATCAGAAGACATGGGAAGCCATACAAAGCGGACGTGAGAGTCTGAAGCGCCATTCAAACCTGCTGTTGCTTTTCCTGTAGCTATTGCATAAATGCATTCTTTTTCATTCAATTTAGCCATGACAGAAGAACCAATAGCTGTAATAAGGGGCAGAATCGTACACGGCAAAGGTCTTGGAAAGACTGTGGGAATGCCGACTGCGAATCTGGAAGCTGTTCCAGGTTCTGAGATTCCTGCAGAAGGTGTCTATGCGTCGAAGGTATATATAAGAAACAGGGAATATATCGGAGTGACGAACATAGGACCGAGACCGACTGTGGACAGAAGCCCTAATGCAACTGTAGAAACAAATATAATAGACTTCGATGATGATATATATGGTGAGAACATGATGCTTTCAATCGAAGCATTCCTCCGTCCTGTAAGGAAGATGGGATCCCTTCAGGAGGTCAGGGATCAGGTCGATAAGGATAAGAAGGAAGCATCGACGCTTCTCAAAGGAGATGGTAATGATAGAACTTAATGATATGGCTCCGGATTTCACGCTTCCGGATGAGAACGGAGAGATGAGGAAGCTCTCTGATGAGAGAGGCAAAGTCGTAGTGCTCTACTTCTACCCTAAGGACAACACGCCAGGCTGCACAAAGGAGGCATGTTCACTCAGGGATTCAATTGAAGACCTGAAGAATCTCGATGCGACTGTCATAGGAATCAGCCCTGATAAGGCAGAATCACATCAGAAGTTCATCGTAAAATACAGTCTTCCATTCCATCTGCTCTCGGATCCAGAACACAAGGTTATGGAAACATATGGTGCCTACGGCGAGAAGATGATGTATGGTAAGAAGACCATAGGAGTCATCCGTACAACCTACATTATCGGGAAGGATGGCAAAGTGCTGAAGATCTACCGCAAAGTCAATACCGCGACTCATGGAGAGGATGTCAGGAAAGCGCTTGCGGAACTTGGCTGAAACGCTTTACATTAACGCTTTTTGCAGGCATAATGCTTAAAGCGTACGGACGCATAGCTCAGCGGGAGAGCATTACCTTCACACGGTAGGGGTCGCTGGTTCAATCCCAGTTGCGTCCATGATAAATGGAGCGGCAATCAAAAGGGCCGCTCCTTATTTTTTCAGGATATATGGCATTAGCTCATATCAAGATTGCTTATCGTTTCCTTTATCCATTCTGCCCTTTCTTCAGGAGAAACAAGCGGAACCCTGATTATCCTATAGCCCAGTTCTGAATATATCCTCTCCATCATATCGGCAGTTGCTTCAGCAAGCTCCTTGTCCTGCTTGCGTTCATTGTCATTAGAATAGATTTCGCTCCAGAAAGGGAAAAGGAATACATTTTCATTATATCTGTATTCATGGCAGGCCTTATCCAATCCTTCAGGAACCTGTATATTCTCCAGCCGGCAGTAACCAAGAGTATCTGGTATTCCCCTATCAAACAAGACAATCCTGGGATAATCCATAGCTGCTTTATATGCTTCTATTGAATCCTGAGCCATCAGCTGGGCATATCTGGCCTTATCCTTCCATGGAACTGCACACCCGCCAGTATTCATCTGCTACCTGATGATCTTGCGCCCGGATTCATCGCATACATTCATACCTTCACTCTGCAGCAAGGCTAAAGTTGTTGTCTTTCCAGCGCCAGGACCACCTGTGAAGATGAAGAATTTGCTATTCTGCATATTTTTCCTCACAATACTTAAATATTCTAGTTTTGTTCAGGCACGCTGAAAATGATTTGTTTGCCGTACGAATGATTCAATCTTCATGACAATATCTGCTTTTTCGTGCAGAATATCATATTCTAAATTTGCTTTTTCGTGCAAAATCTGAAAGTTTGGACTTGCTTTTTCGTGATTCAGAAGCAAAATCAGATTATACTGCTACTATAAGATAACCTTTTTAAGGAGCTTGATAACATGCTGAAAAGAAAAATCTACGATGACCTCGTTGCATGGAAAAGACACAGCAATGGCGCAACAGCCCTGATGATAGATGGGGCCCGCCGTGTCGGCAAGAGCTTCATTGCAGAAGAATTCGCAAAGGCAGAGTACAGAAGCCATATCATTATTGACTTCGGGCAGGCTCCGAAAGATGTGCTTGACTTATTCATCAATGACAGCGCGGATCTGGATCTTTTCTTTGCAAAACTGGCGGCTTTCTACTCTACACCGCTCTATAGGCGTGAATCACTGATAATATTCGATGAGGTACAGCAATATCCGAGAGCACGCCAGCTTATAAAATACCTCGTGGCAGATGGCCGGTATGATTACCTGGAGACTGGTTCGCTGATCCGGCTGAAAAAGAATGTACAGGATATCATAATTCCATCCGAGGAAGACCACATTGAGATGTTTCCGCTGGATTTCGAAGAGTTCCTCTGGGCTATAGGAGACGAAGCGACATATCCGCTGATCAGACATTGCTTTGAAACAAAGAAACCACTAGGGGCTGCACTCCACAGGAAAATCATGAATGACTTCAGGCAGTATATTCTTGTAGGCGGCATGCCACAGGCTGTTCTAGCTTATCTGAACGGAAAGGACTTTGAAGCTTCCAATATTGCCAAACGCCGGATTCTCAGCCTTTATCGTGAGGATGTAGCTAAATTCGCGGAAGGTTACGAAGACAAGGTATTTGCTATATTTGATGGCATCCCGGGACAGCTTTCAAAGAAAGAAAAGAAGTACAGGCTTTCTTCTCTTGGGAAACAAGCCCGCTTCAGGACATACGAAGATTCATTTGTATGGCTGAACGAGGCAATGATAGTGAATACCTGCTTCAATGCAACAGATCCCCATATAGGACTTGCGCTGAGTGCTGACAATGCCACACAGAAATGCTACATGGCAGACACAGGCCTGCTCGTTACTCACACCTTTCAGGATAAGAAGTACACGGACAACGAGCTTTACCGGGCAATTCTCTTCGATAAACTCAATATCAATGAAGGAATGCTGATGGAAAACATCGTTGCCCAGATGCTCCGCATCCACAGGTCCCGCCTGTATTTCTATTCCCGTTCTGATAATCTGAACAGGGAAAACAATATGGAGATTGATTTCCTGATTACCGAAGGAAAGAAGATAGCCCCTGTTGAAGTCAAATCCAGCAATTACTGCTCGCATTCATCCCTGGATAAATTCAGGAAGCGTTTCTCTTCCGTCATCGGGAACTCTTATATGCTCTATACCAAGGATGTCATGATCAAAGATGGGATTATCCATCTTCCACTGTATATGTCAGAACTGCTATAGACCTATTTTCATTTAGCGATGAACTCTGGAAATACAAACCAGATGTATTTCAGGGAAAATATGGATAGCCAGCTCCAGATGAGAAGAGGGATAGCCAAGCTACCCCTCGCCATTCAG
Source organism: uncultured Spirochaetaceae bacterium (assembly GCA_944389075.1). GTDB lineage: Bacteria > Spirochaetota > Spirochaetia > Sphaerochaetales > Sphaerochaetaceae > Ornithospirochaeta. Next base: position 22,786 of record CALXLA010000024.1, on the reverse strand, counting down.
ACTCTGTACATCCTTTCCAGAGGATTTTCCTTTGCCTTGTATACGACAGAAGTGAATCCTGTTATAGAGACAAGCGCCGAACCTGTCCTTGAAGCAAGCTCCTCGGAGATTTCGCGAACCTCATCCTTTGAGCTCTGGAAGCGGATCTTCACAAGCTCATGGGCTTCGATAGCCTGGCTGAGTGCGTTTACTACACCATCAGTAAGCCCTTCCTTGCCTACATACACAATCGGATCCAGTGTCTGTGCGCATGATCTTAGATATGCTCTTTCTTTGCTGTTCATCATTTATCCTTGAATAGAAGTTTTGCCTCGCTCCTCTTCACCTTGCTGGAAGATGTCATCGGAAGCGGCTTTTCAGAGATTACGATCTTAGAGATCTTCTTATAAGTCAGAAGCGTCCTGTTCACATCATCGACAATCGATGAGATATGCTTATATGCGGCATCCATATCACCATGGATGGATTCCATGTACTCATCTGTGAAATGGACGACAAGCTGTATGGCTTCCTTCTTGAGTTTCTCATCCACGATGTAGCCCATGATCATGACCTGTGAAAGCTCATGGTAAAGCTGGAACTTATCCTCAATCTCCTCAGGGAAGACGTTCTTTCCACCTTCCGTGACGATGACGTTCTTCTCGCGTCCTGTGATGTAAAGATATCCATCGCTATCCTGGTGGCCTACATCTCCTGTATTCAGCCAGCCATCATGAAGGACTTCAGCAGTGGCTTCTGGATTGTTGTAGTATTCCTTCATCACCATTGGTCCCTTGATATAGATAAGCCCATTGCCATCGCTGTCTGGATTCACGATCTTCACATCAATCTGAGCAAGCTTCTTCCCGACTGATGACATCCTGAAAGCCTCGACAGGATTGACATGCGTGATCGGCGACGCCTCAGTAAGACCATAGCCCTGAACAAAGTCGATACCTAGCTCCTGGAACATCTTCACAGTCGAGACAGGAAGAGGCCCTCCGCCTGATATACATGTGCGGAGCGTTCTGAGCGAAAGCTTGTCGAGAAGTGATGAGAAGAGCTTTTTCCCGATATTGATGCCGAATGCATTCTTCAGTATCCCGGAAATTCCCATCATGAAGCGGACCGCTCCATATATGATGATACCTTTCTTCTTCACGCCTGCCATCAGTCCTGCAATCATCTTGTTGTAGAGCATCGGGACTCCCATGAAGATAGTAATCTCCGCCTCTCTGAGTTCTTTCATTATTCTGGACATCGCAAGCTTCTTTCCGAATACGACACAGCCACCGCTTGTGAATGTGAGATATACTACGGCCTCCATTGTATATGAATGGCTCAGAGGAAGGACCGCATAGCTTCTGTCAGACTCATAGAATGTAAGATTGGACTGAGTGAGAAGTCCATCAGATGAAAGGTTCTCATGGGTAAGGACAACGCCTTTCGGTATACCTGTTGTACCAGATGTGAAGAGAACGGAAGCCACATCCTTCGCGTCCCTCAGCCCTGGATCAGAGTACTCCCCTTTCATATCCATTATCCATGGGCACTGGGCGCCTTTCTCAAGAGAAAACTTAATAAGGTTATGGCTGCCATCGCTGTCGATGGAATCTGCCCTTTCCTTATCAGAGAAGAGCGCCTTCACATTGCCGAACTCGATGAAATGAAGCATCTCCTCATTCCTGAGATTGTTGTCCAGAGGATAGATTATGCCTCCGAGATACAATACAGCGAAATATGCAAATACCCATTCCGGACTGTTCTTACCAGCAACTCCGATCCTGTCGCCTGCCTTGAATCCGTTTGCCTGAAGATATCCTGCGATGTTCTTTATGATCTCCTCGGACTCCGCATATGTGTAGCATTCATCGGGATCGAAAGCCCTGAAAGCCGGATTGCCGCCGAATCTCAGCACGCTGATATGAAAAAGCTCATTCACCCTCGGCCATTCCCCGATGAACTCCTTTCCCCTGTATTCATCAAGGAATGCCCATGCATTCTTATATTCTACATTCTTCAATTTCTTCTCTTCCTATAAAATCACAACTACGAATACTACCATATCTTCAGTTGTTTTGGCAGTGCCTTCAGCCGAAAAGCTTTCTGACCTCGAATCTCTTCACTTTTCTTGTGCTTGTCATCGGCAGAGGATTCTCTGAAATCGTGACTTTTGTGATTTTCTTATAAGACTGGAGTGTTCTGTTGACTTCCGTTACATCCTTGTTTATCTGCTCCTCAATGAGCGCCTTATCGCCATTACACTTCTTGCGGCAGGACTCGGATGGATGGACAATCGCCCTGATGCCTTCGCTCTTTGTATCTTCATCCAGGATGTAGCCGATGATGCATATCGTCTCAATATCATCATAAAGCTGGAAGCAGTCCTCGATTTCCTCAGGGAATACATTCTTGCCTCCTTCTGTGACGATGACATTCTTAGCTCTGCCTGTAAGATAGAGATATCCGTCCTTATCCTGATGCCCCACGTCTCCGGTATTGAGCCAGCCTGAGCTGTCAAGTACCTCATCTGTCGCTTCCTGGTTCTTATAATACCCCTTCATGACCATTGGTCCCTTGATATATATTAGACCGTTGCCATCACTGTCAGGATCCACGATCTTCACTTCTTCCTCAGGGAAAAGCTTCCCGACTGATGATTCCCTATACGCTTCCACAGGATTGAGATGCGTTATCGGACTTGTCTCTGTCAGGCCATAGCCCTGAACGAAGTCAATTCCAAGCTCATTGAACATCTTGAACGTCGATTGCGGAAGAGGACCGCCTCCGCAGATGCATATCCTGTTTCCATCAAGTGACAGCTTCGAAAGAAGAAAACCGAACATCTTCTTGCCTATATTCCTGCCTGTTGTCTTCTTCACGAATCCGGAAATGCCCATCATCATCCTTATAATGCCATAGACAACGATTCCCTTATCCCTGACACCCTTCATCAATGCTGCGATCATCTTGTTGAAAAGCATCGGGACTGCAAGGAACATCGTGACCTTACCCATCTTCAGCTCCTTTAGGATCTGGGAGACAACGAGCTTCTTGCCGAATACGACAGCAGCACCGACACTTACAGCTTCAAGGAGAACAGCAAGCATAGTATATGCATGATGAATAGGCAGGATTGCATAGAACACATCCATCGGATAGATCCGCATGTTGCTCTGTGCAAGATAGACATCGGATATGAGATTATCATGGGTGAGCATTACGCCTTTAGGTGTCCCAGTTGTCCCTGATGTGAAGAGAATGGCAGCAACATCGCTTCCATCTGCTGGTGTGTACGTAAACTCAGGACCATCCATATCCAGGACAAACTTATGCTCCTCAGATTTCTCCAGAGAATATTTCACGATACCCAGATGGCCGTCCTTATCAATAGCATCAATCCTCTCCTCATCAATGAAAAGATGCTTCACATCACCGAACTCGATGAGCTTTTCCATCTCATTGTCCTTAAGCGCGTAATCAAGAGGAACTACTGTCGCTCCTGCATAGAGGACAGCGAAGTATGCGATAGCCCACTCAGGACTGTTTTTGCCGCAAACTCCTACATTGTCTCCTTTTCCGATGCCCTGAGAGACAAGACAGCGGGCAACCGCTTCTATTCTGGCTTCTGCTTCCTTATATGTGAAGGCCTCTTCCTCCGGAGAGAATGCCTGGAAGCAGCGATTGTCTGGATAACGTATGACAGAAATATGGAAGAACTGCCTGAGATCAGGCCATCTGCCTGAGAACTCAGTGCCTCTGAACTGATCAAGGAATGATGTGGAATCAAAGTAACCGATTGTTTTCATGCAACCTGAGTAGCACAGATTGCATGAGAATCTCAATCATAATTATCAACTAAAGGATAGCTAAACTTTACTATTTCATTGCCAGTTAAACACATCAGGCTGTGATGGATCCCAGATGCAGAACTTATCTTTCTTTTCATCTGTAATCTGATATTCCCCATCTTTGTACAGAACTGCATATTGCCGCTTTCCGGAAGCATTTCCCGGTATCGAGTCAGCAACAGCACATACGAAAGCTACTTCGTTTTCAATATTGTCATATGTGCTTGTTCCGTAACCACAGGTAACAGCATCAGATTCAAAGAAGCAATAGATCTCAGCCGGAACAGATGGATCTATTTCAGAGACTCCCATTCTATCCAGCATTGCTGACCTACTGCTCTGATATGCATTCCCTGGATGCGCCTTGTAAAGGTATGCCCATTGATCTTCAGGATATAGATTCTTCATGATAGTCAAAAACTCTTCCAGACTATTCTCAAATTCAGCACTGGTACCAAGGAATATCATTGCTCTCTTCCCCTCTCTTTCTGCCTGTTCGAATTCATCCAGCTGCAAGCTATAGAGATTGCGGAAAGATTCACGCTCATCAGCATTGAGCTCTGCCATAATATTATACATATTGATAACATCGATGTTCACATTATCCTTGATATATGTATTATATGCCTGAGAATTCCCGAATGTATCCGCATTATTCCTGTTGACAATCCATGTGATATCAAGAGAATCATCGCAGGCAAGTATAGGAGCGAACTCGACCAGATGACGCTGAATATGGGCAATAGGCCTATGACCGATTGCTACAGAATCATAGCCATCCTTGTCGCCGATGAATGATTTTCTTCTTATCTCATTCCACTTCGCAGAAAGCTCTTCGAATTTTGCAATGGAATCATCTGTCTCGCCGCCAGTGCCGAATGTCTCGCGGAACGTCCCATATGTTCCTGTGCCATCGCTTATGAGAGTGACTGAGAACTGATTGCTTGTTGTCAGGCCATTATCGAAAGCAAGCGGAAGAAGAAGATATGAATCGAAATCATTGAATATGAAATTGAACTTTGAAGACGAATTCAGCTTGTGAAGATATCCCACATATCTTGATAATCCATCTATCATGGCACTCCATTCAACATTGTTGCGGATTCCGCTCTGATAAGCGCCATCCTCAAAGAATGGGCACGGCATCATTCCTTTTCCAAGCGATGACCAGTCAAATGCATCTGAGCGCTCAAGCGCAATGATTGTCGGATGTGCTGAGCTTATGAGCGGACTGCCGGAAAGATCCTCGTCTGCAAGATACAGGCTTGTATATGTCACAGGCACAGTCGCAGACAGCAGTGCGATGTTGTACTCATCGGCAGTCAGCGCAGCTTCAGTCATAAGAGTCCCTACAAGACTGCCTTCAAAATATAGATTCACCCAGATATCGAAATAACCATATGTATCAGGAGAGAATACAACTTCTGTAGGATTCTGAATTGTATGCTCTTCGTAGTATCTCTTTATACGGAGATTTGCATCGTTGACAAGGAATGCCTCAACGGAGACCTTGTCGATATTCTTATCAGCATATTCTGCAGGAACGTCGATTGTAATACTTCCATTTACGGTATCAACTGTATTCCCTGTATTCGGAGAAGGAGCATTGCAGGAAGCAAGTACGGCAAGCACTGATATGATCAGAAAGACAATACGTTTCATTCCGTTACCTCCTTAATACAGATATGACGCGACAATGCTGCACGACACAATATGGGAATTAGGTGCAATCACACCTTCATATGAAGAGACTATCGGCATTGTATAGCCAAGAGAGGCCTCAAGCTGTATGAAATCAGCAGGCTTGAATGCAAGAGACATACCACAACCCCAGCCGAATTCATTTGTGTCAATGTTATTAAAGATATAGATACTGTCCCTGATACCTACGGAGAAGATGAATGCCATGAAATCATTCATCGGGATACGGAAAAGCGCATCAGCTCCAAGGTGTATGGCATCAAAGCCTCTCAGTTGTCCGAATGCGAAGCCATAGCCTACATCAAGGCCTAAGCCGAAAATGCCTTCAGAGTCAAAATAATTGTCATTGCTTATACCAATGACTACTTCCTGTGATTCTACGTTGCTAAGCGAGCGATTGTAATGTCTGAAATAGCTTACATCTGCCCCTACATTACCCCCCCCATTGATGCAGCAGGCAATGCAAGCACAAAGATGAAAAGCAATATGACAGAAACCGTTAATCTCTTCATCTCTCCTCCATTATAGAAGAAGTGTATCATATAAGAAGTTTTCCTTAACAGATACGTGTAATAGATATTGGATTCTTTGCAAAACAAAAATACAATTCCTTGCATTTATACTGACAGTGTATTAATGTTGTAATTACAAATACAGAGGTATCAGAATGATGAGTACAATCACAATAAGAATCGATGGCGAACTTAAAGAGAAAGCTTCAGAGCTTTTCAATGATCTCGGAATGGATATGACAACAGCATGCACCATGTTCCTGAAAAAAGCTGTGGCAGTGGATGGTATTCCTTTCTCCGTATCTAGAACGCCGAATAAGGAAACCCGCAGGGCCATTGCAGATGCTATGAAAGAGAGAAATCTTGAAGGTCCGTACAAGACCATGGAAGACCTGAAGGCAACCCTTGATGCTTGATATATTCCTGACAACACAATTCAAGAAAGACTACAAGAAAGTAAAAAAGGCAAAAGACACATCCCCACTTTTTGAAGTCATCGAAATACTCAGAAATGGAGAAACCCTTCCAGCAAGATATAGAGACCATATTCTCTCAGGAAACTACAAAGGAATGAGAGAATGCCATATAGCCCCAGACTGGCTTCTTATATACAGGATAAATAAGCAGAAGCTGGTACTGGTTCTTTCACGTACAGGAAGCCATAGTGAGCTTTTCTGACAAGTCATGGTAAATGACAGGAAATCCATGAAGTCAGGAAACAGTTCTGCAATAAAAACTGTCCCGGAAGTCCGGCCTCCAGGACAGCCTTATCTTACATCTCAGGGAATCTGATTGTGATCTCAGTTCCTATGCCGAGTTTTGAGTCTAGCGATATCGTGGCATGATGATAGAGCGCTGCATGACGTACGATCGAAAGGCCTAGACCCGTTCCGCCGGTGGCCTTCGAACGTGACTTATCCACTCTGTAGAAGCGCTCAAAAACCCTGTCCTGATCTGAGTCAGGGATTCCGATGCCAGTATCCTTGACAGAAAGCACGGTATCATTGCCATCCCTGGAGATCCTGACAATGGCAGTGCCTCCTTTTCTGTTATAGATGACTGCATTATCAAGAAGATTGAAGATCATCTCATCAAGAAGAGCTTCAGCACCGTTGATGACTCCATCATCATCCCTTATCACCTGGATTTTCACATCCATGGCCTTAGCCTTCTTCGCAAGTCTGTCAGCAACATCCTCTGCGATATCAGCGAGGGAAACGGATTCATTGATTTCCTCTGCATCATTCTCATCGAGCTTCGACAGTCTTATGATATCGTGTACGAGGGCAATCAGACGCTGTGACTCGCTGTAGATCTCATTGCCGAAATCAGCAGCTGTCTCGGGGCTCAGGCCCCCATTCTTCAGGAGTTCCGCATATCCCGAAATCGATTGCAGCGGCGTCTTGAGCTCATGAGAGACATTTGCAGTAAACTCACGTCTCAGCTTCTCCCTTTCGCTCTTTTCGGTGATATCAATCATAATCACGACAGCGCCGCTTACCTTGTCATCCTCAAACACAGGGGATGCAATGAGCTGAAGAACCCTTGTCCTTGTCTCCTCGATGGCCTCGCTTCTCTTTCCGGAGAGCGCATCATCCACAATCGAAGAGAATATCTCTTCCCTATTTATGGCAAGGATCGAATCCCCGATCTTCACCTCTGCCGCATCAAAAAGCATCCAGGCAGCTCTGTTGACAGAAAGGATCCTAGCATTCATATCGATGACTGCGAGTCCCTCCGACATATTGTCGATTATGATCGCGAACTCATGGCTCTTGCGCTCAGCAGCCTCAACCTGCTGCTTTATGAGCGCCTGCTGCTTTGCTATCCTGAAAAGAAGCGGCGAAAGCTCTTCGTAGCTGTTCTCAGCTTCAGGATTCGAAAGATCTATGCTGTTGATAGGCTCCGTGATGCCCTTTGCGATCCTGACCGCTATCAGGGAGAGAATCACAAGCAGGACAAGAAGCAGAAGCGCCATAGGAAGCATCATCCCCATAACAAATGAGAAGATGTTGTCGCCTGAGACAGAAAGCCTGAGGATCGTGCCATCAGCCATTCTTTCTGCAGCATAGTAATAAGCCGTAAGGAGCGTTCCGCTCTCCCTCCTGTCTGTTCCGAATCCTGCAGTTATGGCTTCCTTCACCTCCGGCCTGTCGAGATGATTCTCCATAGCATCCTCGGATGCGACGCTGTCGTAAGCGACAGAGCCGTCGGAAGAAATGACCGTCAATCTGCGTCCGAATGACATCGTCGCATGAGCTATGCTCTCAGGATCATCATCGTACGCAATCTTCAGATAGCTCAGCTCTGCGGCAAGGTCATCCATAACACGCTCCGAATATGAGAAATAGAAAACCGTCGCAGATATGGCAGCTGCAGCTACCATCGTCACAAGCGCTGTAAGAAACAGCGCATGGAATATCTTCTTATTCATCTGTACCTCTGAATCTGTACCCAACACCTTTGACAGTCTCTATGCGCTGTCCCTCATCCCCGAGTTTTTCCCTCAGATGGCGGATATGGACATCGACAGTCCTGTTCTCGCCATCGAATGAATAGCCCCAGACTGTATTGAGTATGCTATCGCGGTCGAGGACAATCCCCTCATTCTCCATAAGATACAGGAGGAGATTGAATTCCTTCAGCGTCAGCTCTATCTTCTTCCCATCGACTTTCACCATATGGGATGAAGGAGAGATGACAATCCTGCCATAGCTGACATCATTCTTGTCCTTAGGATGCTCATAGCGCCTGAGGACAGCACGTATCCTTGAAAGCAGCTCCATCATTCCAAACGGCTTCGGGATATAATCATCAGCCCCACTGTCAAGGCCAAGCACCTTATCATATTCCGTACTCTTCGCAGTGAGCATGATCACAGGAATCTCGCGCCATGCGCTTTCGCTCTTGAGCTTCGCAAGGATTTCAAGTCCGGAAAGGCCTGGCAGCATGATATCAAGAAGGAACAGCTCTGGCTTTATCGATGAGAGAAGCTTGAACATGTCCTCGCCGTTTTCGAATGACTGGACTTCGAAACCGTTGTTTGACAGCGCATAGCTGACAAGCTTCCTGATCGATGGATCGTCTTCTACAAGGTAAATCATCAGTCTACCTGCGGAGGATTATTGATCCAGTCAGAATTCGGATCCGCTGCATTGAGGACCCAGCGAGCAAGTGATGCCGCATGGTCTCCCATACGCTCAAGATATTTCGCAATCATCAGGAGATCAGGGGCTTCTGTCGCCTCCTTGCTTCCGCTTCTTATCATCTCGGTGATTGCTTCCTTAGCCTTGTTGAATGCAGCATCAACGATATCATCCTTGCTTATGACGGCCTCCGCCTTCTTTATATCGGACCTGACGAATGCATCAATTGCCTCGCTAACCATATCGCTGACATCGGCAACCATCGCATCAAGACCGATGGCCGCAGGCTTATCGGCAGATGATATGAAAGGAATGATCTCAGAGATATCGGCGGCATTGTCCCCGATTCTCTCGATATCGCCGACCATCTTCATGGCAGATGATATCGTCCTCAGGTCCCTTGCCACAGGTTGTCTTCTGAGAAGAAGACGCAGGCAAAGCGACTCGATATCTCTCTCCATCCTGTCAATCTGATGGGAAAGATCCACGATATCCGCAAGCTTCGTCTTGTCATTCCCGGCAAGAACCGTCTGAAGCGAATTGAGGGCATCTTCAGAAAGAGCTCCCATCTTGATCATATTCACATACAGAGTCTCAAGCTCACTATCGAATCTCGTTCTCATATCAACCAAACCTTCCTGTTACATAATCCTCTGTCCTCGGATCAGACGGATTGGAGAATATCTTCTCCGTATCATCATATTCAATAACCTCGCCAAGCAGGAAGAATGCCGTCTTGTTGGCAATTCTCAGTGCCTGCTGCATGTTGTGCGTCACTATTATTATAGTGTATCTGTCAGCAAGTCCCATGGCGAGCTCCTCGATCTTCGCAGTCGAAATAGGATCGAGCGCGGATGTAGGCTCATCCATAAGGAGCACTTTTGGCTGCACGGCAAGCGCCCTGGCAATGCACAGCCTCTGCTGCTGACCGCCTGACAGTCCCAGCGCACTCTTCTTTAGCCTGTCCTTAACCTCATCGAAAAGCGATGCATCCACAAGAGCCTTCTCGACAATCTCGTCAAGCTTCACCTTGCTCTTGATTCCATGTGTCCTTGGCCCGTATGCGATATTGTCATAGATGCTCATCATGAACGGATTAGGCTTCTGGAATACCATTCCGACCTCAAGCCTGAGTCCATTCACGTCCATCTTAGGCGAGAATATATCCTCTCCGTTATAGAGCACCTGTCCTTCTATCCTCACGCTCGGGATGAGATCATTCATCCTGTTGAGCGTTCTCAGGAATGTCGACTTCCCGCATCCTGAAGGCCCGATGAGCGCAGTGATGTTCTTCTCCTCGACAGCGAGGTTTATCTTCTTCAGTGCCTGCGTAGCTCCATAATAGAGATCCAGGTCTTTTGTTTCTATGATTGTCATTCTCCGCTTCTCCTCTTCATCAGATGGCCCATATACATAGTCAGCAGATTGATGATCACTGTAAGGACCATAAGTATTGCGGCAATAGCAAATGCCACATCGAATTCGCCTCTTTCGCTAGCATACACATACAGCGCTACAGTCAGCGTCGCACCTGCGCTTCCCATTCCCTTGATGAAGCCATTGAGGTTGTGGGCAAAGCCTGCCGTGAAAAGAAGCGCCGCGGACTCTGAGAGTATCCTTCCGATTGAGAGTATGCAGCCTGTTATGATTCCGTTTATGCATGTCGGAAGGACGACTGTCCTTATGACCCTCCACTTTCCTGCGCCAAGCGCGAAAGCCCCTTCCCTATAGCTCTGCGGTACAGTCTTAAGGCTTTCCTGTGTCGTACGCATGATGGTCGGAAGATTCATGATGACCAGCGTAAGCGAGCCTGCGAGAAGCGATGTCTGAAGGGAAAGGAACTGGCAGAACACAAGCATTCCGACAAGACCGTAAATGATTGATGGGATGCCTGAAAGTGTCTCAGCCGCGAATTCTATCATCTCCACGACTTTCTGGTTCCTGGCATACTCCGTAAGGTAAATGGCAGCGCCTACGCCTATCGGAAGGACGATTATGAGGGTTGCTATCACCACATACAGCGTATTGAGGATGTTTGGCAATATTCCGATTGTATTGCGCAGCGTACTTGGCCTTGTGAGCAGAAGCTCCGGCGTTATATATGGCAAACCACGCACAATCACATATATAAGCATGAAGAAAGTGAGGAAAGCGACAATTGCAAGAGAAAGATAGCAGAGGAACTTCATCGTAATCCCATATCTTTTCCTGCTTCCTGAAATACTCTGGATCATATCTTCTGATTCCCCTTCTTAAGCATATTCAGTATTGCATTGATGATCATGATGAACAGGAACAGGACCAGTGCTATAGAGAAAAGAGCCTGACGCTGAAGTCCTGAGGAATAACTCATCTCCGATGCAATAGCTGTCGTAAGAAACCTTACCGATGAGAAAAGCGATGGCATGTTCGCAACATTTCCCGCAACCATCATGATTGCCATAGCCTCACCGATCGCCCTTCCGATTCCGAGCACTATAGCAGTGAATATGCCGCTTTTTGCAGCAGGCACTGTGACCCTGAAATATGTCTCGATATTCGTAGCGCCAAGCGCAAGCGATGCTTCCTCATATTCGCGTGGAACCGCATCGAGCGCAGATAATGACACATTTATCACTGATGGAAGAATCATGACTGTAAGTACCACTATGGCTGCAAGGAGACTAGCACCATCAGGCACATTGAAGAGTACCCTTATGCCGGGAACAAGGATCGTCATGCCTACAAGGCCATAGACTACTGAAGGGATACCGGCAAGCACTCCGATGCACAGCTCCATCATCTCCCTCAGCTTCTTTGGTGCCATACGTGCAAGATAGACAGCCGAGAAGAATCCGATGGGTACTCCGATAAGTATCGCACCACCAGTTCCATAGATGCTTGTCAGGATGAATGGAAGTATTCCGAACTCAGGCTCTCTCGCAGTAGAAGCCCAACGGGTTCCGAAGAGGAACTCTATTGGGCCTATTTCCACGATTGCAGGCAGACCGGAGATAACCAGATATATCGTGATTACCAGAACCGATCCGACTGCTACGAGTCCGAGGATCAGGAATACAAGGTGGATAAGATCTTCCATCAGCCTGCGGGGATTTGAAGCATACCCCTTGGTGGCCAAGAATTCTTTTATTCCCATTTTTCCCAATCCTCAGGAGAGTTAGTGAATCGATACAGCGCCAGCAGCTGTGATGATTTCAGCAGCCTCAGGGCTTACGCAGTAGTCAAAGAAGTTCTGCGCAGCCTCAGAAAGGGCCGTATCTGTCTTTGTTGCGAAGACGAATGGTCTCTGGATTGCATACTCGCCAGACTTCACTGTAGCCTCAGATGCCTCTATACCACCGACTGTGACCATCTTCACGGAATCAAGGTTGGAAGCAAGGGATGCATATCCGATAGCGCCTGGGTTCTGTGAAACTGCTGTGATGACAGCACCTGTGGATGTGAGCTCCTGGCTGTACTTGCAGCTGTCAACTACACCGACGATTTCCTCGAAGCCGCTTCTTGTGCCTGAGCCAGCCTCTCTTCCTACAGGAACGACAGGTGCATCAGCTCCGCCGACTTCGCTCCAGTTCGTGATTGCGCCAGAGAAAAGACCTGCAATCTGCTCGATTGAGAGATCTGTGACAGGATTGTCAGCATTTACGATGATTGCGATTCCATCATATGCAACTACAGTCTCTGTAAGACCAGATTCCTTCTCGCTGTCCTTGAGAGCACGAGAGGAAAGACCGATGTCGCATCTGCCCTCAAGAGCTGCAGTGATGCCTGTTCCGCTTCCTGTCGGGTTGTATGTGATATTGACACCCGGATTGTCAGCCATGTACTGCTCTGCGAGCGAGAGAATGACTTTTTCCATTGATGTGGATCCATCTGTAGATACTGTTGCAGCCTCTTCAGATGCACCACTGGCCATCAGTGCTGTCATAGCAAGAAGAGCTACAAGAACGATTGCAAATGCCTTCTTCATATCAAACTCCTTAATGGGTGATCCCAACTTTTCTTGTTTACTGGCGTCATGATAATGAAGCGGTATTAAGTAGTAAGAGCGCTTATGTTAAATCCATGTAAATTCAGATATTTTCCAGCGATTTCTGAGTTATGTTATCAACATCTTAAAATATAAAGAATTAGATCTAATCCAACATCTTTTCCAGGACGTTTAAAGCATTGCTTATCTTACATATTCTTTTATTTTATGTGAGAAAGAAATCTATATAGCAGCATGTTCCAGCATGAGAAGCTTCTGCTTTCTCTCAAGGCCTCCTGCATATCCTGTAAGGCTTCCATCAGAGCCTACTACTCTATGGCATGGGATTATTATCGAGACAGGATTATGGCCAACAGCAGAGCCGACTGCACGCGGAGATGTCTTTGTGCCATTCCTTTCAGCTGTGATGATGTCTGCGATCTCTCCGTATGTCATGGTATTGCCATAAGGGATAGTCTGCATGATGTGGCAGACTTCCTTCTGGAAAGGAGTCCCATTTACTGCTACGGGAACTGTGAAATCAGGCTCATTGCCAGAGAAGTAGATATCGAGCCATTTCGAGGCAAGTTCCATGACAGGAGTCTTCCTTTCCTGGTGCTCATCGGAAAGCGATTTCGCATAATAGCGCTGACCTTCGAACCAGAGGCCAGTCAGGGCATTATCATCAGAGGACAGGAGAATGACTCCCAGGGGCGAATCGTAATAGCTTGTATATTCCATCAGATGAATATTATCGCACAGGAAGTGACTGCAAGCGCTATCAATATCGAGACAATCATCGGAAGCTTGAAATATGATGCGATGAATGCCGATGCCACGCCCAGAAGCCCTGCATACCACTCTGAGCCAAAATCAGTGAGAGCCAGAGGAAAGATAAGGGCACCAAGGGCTGAGACAGGAAGGAGCATCATGCACTTGCGGATGAATTTCGGAAGGCGTGAAAGATACGATGATGCGAAATAAGGAAGGATACGCGGGAGAAGCGTCACCGCTGAGCATACGAGAATCATCGTTATGACTGAGTTATTCAAGGCCAGCCTCCTTATCTGTATAGATGAATGCACCTGCGACTGTCGACACAAGCAGGGAAATCAGGAATGACTCACCAGTCGCGACACCAGCAGTGAGAATCAGGAATGAGTTCATCACTGCTGATATCAAAGCAATCAGGAGGACCTTTGCAAGCTTGGAAGCCTCCCCTCCCAGAAGTGATGCGAACATGGCATATATCGTTATCACGGCGGACTTCTGGATCACGTCGGGAAGGAATGAACCTGCAATGTATCCGCAGGCAGTTCCTCCTACCCATCCTGCATATGATGTGAAAATCAGGCCTGCCATATAGGCATAGGATACTTTCTCGCCTTTGAAAGATGCGACTGCGAAGACCTCGTCAGTCGTTCCGAATCCTACCATTATCCTGCCAGGGATAGAACGTGGATTCTCAAGCTTTGTCGCAAGCGATGCAGCCATGAATATATACCGGCTGTTTATGAAGAACACAGATAATGCAATCCCGAGGAGGAAAGTCCCTGCATTATAGAGATTCATCATAAGGAACTGCCCGGAGCCTGCATAATTCGTGATGCTCACAAGCACGCCTTCCACGAATGTGAGGCCACTTGTACGCGTAAGAAGACCGAATGCAAGCGCTGTCGTGAAATAACCGAGGAATATAGGAAGCCCGTCCTTTATCCCAGTCTTTATATCATTAACCATTGATTTCCCCTGCAAGGCGCTTCGCGGCCTCGCTTCCATCTATAGCAGCTGATACGATTCCTCCGGCATATCCTGCGCCCTCTCCAGCAGGATAAAGGCCTTTCCCCTGCCTCATGTCCTGATCCCTGATGATCCTCACAGGAGAGGATGTCCTCGTCTCCGCAGCAATCAGGAGACCTTCATTACAGATAAGCCTTCCACCTGTCTTCCTGTCAAATACCCTGAGGCCTTTCCGCAGAGATGTGACAATCAAAGCAGGAAGCACATCATCAAGCCTTGCTGCGACAAGACCTGGCCTGTATGTGGATGGAATCAGATTACCTGATGGCCTGTCAGCGTCAAAGTCAGTAATCTTCTCAGCTGGAGCAAGGAAACCGGGATTAAAAGATGACCTCTCTATCGATTCGATGTATCTCAAGACCCTGAAAGGATCATCGCCCTCAATCTCTTCCTTCCTGATTTCAGTGACGATGCCGCTATTGCTGAAGCGTCCGCCTCTTGAAGATGGCGACATGCCGTTCACAGCAAGATACCCATCCTCCGTAGCGGCAGGTACAACGAATCCGCCAGGACACATGCAGAAGGAATAGACTCCCCTTCCTCCAACCTGTGCAGTGAATGAATATGATGCAGGAGGAAGATACTCAGGTCTCATGTCAGTATGGTACTGAATAGAATCAATCAGCCTCTGAGGGAGCTCAAGACGGACACCTGCGGCAACGCTTTTAGCCTCAACTGAGTACCCATCATCACGGAGAAATGAATAGACATCCTTCGCGCTATGGCCTGTGGCAAGTATCACAGGACCGGGAATCTCCTCCCCTGATTCAGTAATGACGCCTGTTGTCTCATCGCCGCTCTTCAGAAGTCTGACCACTTTTGTACCGAATCTGACCTCTCCGCCAGAAGACTCTATGGTCTTCCTGATGTTCTCAATGACCTTGGGAAGCTTGTCAGAGCCGATATGGGGATGGGACTCATACAGGATTGATGGATCCGCTCCATGCTGCACAAGAAGAGAAAGAATCCTCGGGACATCGCCTCTCTTCGAGGATCTCGTATAGAGCTTTCCATCTGAGAATGCTCCGGCACCGCCTTCCCCGAATGCGTAATTCGATTCAGGATCAAGCTTTCCTGCCCTGCAGAGCATAGCTGTATCCCTGAGCCTGTCATGCACATTCCTCCCTCTTTCAAGGACTATCGGACGGATATTGTTCTCTATTAGAGTGAGTGCTGCGAAAAGACCTGCAGGCCCTGCCCCGACGACAACAGCCTGTGGCCTGTGGCTTACGTCAGGGAAAACTGTCTTATCCCTTTCAGGCGCTCTCTCCCCTATATATACATCAAGCGAAAGATTGACCTTGATTGTATTCCTGCGAGCATCGATGCTCTTCTTCCTGATCACGATATCTGTGATACTCCGGCTTCCGGTCTTGGCAGAAGCGGCTTTTCTTATGTAATCCGGATCAGAGAGATCTGAGGCATTGATTGTAAGCTCAAGCAGTCTATGCATAACGCTGTGATTGTACAGACGAGCATGAAAACATGCAATTGGAATGATTCCAATTAATCACATAACCCTATACAATAGCCGCTGTGAATATCCTATCTGTCGAGAACATATCAAAGACGTTGAGAGATGAGCCGCTTTTCGAGAATGCGACACTTGGCCTGAATGAAGGCGAGAAAGCAGGAATCGTCGGAAAGAACGGTGCCGGGAAATCCACGCTTCTGAAGGTGATCGCAGGAATCCTTCAGCCAGATGATGGGACTGTATCCATGAAGAATGGGCTGAATGTCGTGTATCTTGCCCAGAATGTCTCATATGAGGAAGGTGCCACAGTACGTTCATTCCTGTATGAGGCTGACTCAGATGCCATAAGGACAATAAAGGAATATGAGGCGGAAACCGCCGCAGGAAGGGATGCGTCACATCTTCTTGAGAGAATACAGCATGAGGATCTCTGGGGAATCGAAAGAAGCTATACAGGATACCTAAAGACACTTGGCGCGGATATCTCACAGGACAGGAAGATGTCATCGCTCTCTGGCGGTGAGGCAAAGAAAGCCGCCATTGCAAGGGCTCTGGCGCTCCGGCCTGAGCTTCTCCTGCTCGATGAGCCTACGAACCATCTCGATATCAGATCGATTGAATATCTTGAAGACTGGATATCATCCTCATCCTCAGCTGTGATTATAGTCACCCATGACAGACATATCCTGACAAGATGCTGCTCCTCGATATGGGAGCTCGACAGAAAGAGGATCTATTCGCATCCGGGAAACTTCACAAGCTATCTTGAGCGCCGCGAAGAACGGTACAGGATGGATGAGAAGGAAATGCAGCGCATCCTGACCATACTCAGACGCGAAAGGGAATGGCTTCTCCATGGTCCTAAAGCAAGAACCGGCAAGGACAAGAACAGGAAGGACCGCATCGCAGAGATGGAGTCATCGCTCCACAAAGTAAGAGATGATGAGCAGAAAGCATTCTCATCATCCTACAGGCGACTCGGGAAGAAGATCCTTGAGCTGGATTCAGTCTCCAAGTCCTATGATGGAAGAACTCTCTTCAAGCCATTCACCTACTCCTTCAAGGCCGGTGAGCATATCGGACTCATAGGGGATAACGGAACAGGCAAATCGACTTTCCTGAATATAATCACAGGGAACACCGAAAGCGATACAGGCTCTGTGGACAAGGGAGTGAATACCTATTTCGGCTACTATGACCAGAATGCGGCACTGCTTCCTGATAACAAGACAATGATCGAGTATGCTGAGGAACTCGGGAAGATCGTAAGACTCTCTGACAATGAAGAGGTGTCCGTATCGAGGTTCCTTGAGATATTCGGCTTCCCCGTATCTATGCAGAGGACTCCGATCGGACTGCTTTCTGGCGGTGAGAGAAGAAGGCTGTATCTGATCACAAGGCTTGTGCAGAATCCGAACTTCCTGATTCTCGATGAGCCTACAAATGATCTCGATATCGAGACGATGGAGAATCTTGAGCAGTACATAACATCCTTTGCAGGTACTGTGATCATATCATCACATGACAGGACATTCCTGGATATCGCCGCTGATATGCTTCTTGTGATCGAGGATGGCGAGATAAAGCTGTTCCCGGGCTCCTACTCAAGCTGGAAGGAAGCCAAGGAGAAAGAAGCTGAAGAACCTGTCCAGAAGAAAGAAAGGAAGCCAGAGCGAAGGGAGCGAGAGCCTAAGAAAGGCCTCACATACAAGGAAGAGAAGGAAAAGAGCGCGCTTGAAGAGGAGATCTCTGCCCTTGAGAAGCTCATAAAAGAGCTTGAAGCATCATTTGCGGATGCCGGGGAGACAGAGCTTGGCACACTGAAGGAAAGGACAGCCTTATATGAGGAGAAGACTGCCCTTCTTGACGAGAAGACAGCGCGCTGGTTCGAGCTTGAGGAAAAGGCCTCTACCTGATGAGAACCTCATCAAGAGGCCTCTTCGGCACATGATGTGTGCCATCTTCAGTGCGATAGTATGCGACATTACCATCAACAGCCTCTTCAAGGACTACATTCTCCTTCGGATAGCCAAATGCGAACACCATCGCGATATCAAAGCGCTCAGGATCGATTCCCAGGATCTTGTAGAGCTTGGGCCTGCTGACTGAGGCAAGCATGCAGCTTCCGAGTCCCTTCTCCATTGCAGCAAGCATCAGCGCATATCCTGCGATTCCAGTATCGACTGCCGCATTGAAGGAAATCTCCTTATCGACAAGCATGACGATATAGCCAGCCGGCCTCTCTCCTTCCGCAGGACCCGGCCAGTCTTTCAGAAGGCCTGCCCACATGAGATGCGGGAAGACCTTGTCGCACTCACTCTTATCTGAGATCGCGATATACTTCAGAGGCTGCCTGTTCGATGCAGATGGCACAAGCCGTACTACATCAACGAGATTCTCAAGTTCCGAGGATGTTATCCTCCTCTTTTCATCAAAGCGCCTGACAGATCTGCAGGCTGCTGCCATATCATGAAATTCCATGTTCATATTGTATCATGACTGAAATGAGAAATGGTACCGGAGCACCCAATACAATATAGCACCATGAAAACTCATTCTCCTGCCAAGTCAACAACAATTTTCATGTAGTTGGCATGTAATATAAGAAAGGATGATGTACCACTCAGGCTATAAGCTTCTGCCTGCTCTCTTCCTCGAAGTACGCCTCTATGTTCTTCTCGACAGCTTTCCTCTCCTTCCCGATGTTGTCCATGATGGCCTTTCTGTATTTATCTCTGGAAAGCTTCTCCGAAATGCTGATGCTTATCCCAGCTGCAGCGAGCCCTACGAAGACTCCGAACACAGAGCCGATGACTTCCGCAGTAGTAGCAGGAAGCACGATATCCGCAGCAGTGCTCACAATAGATGACACGACTATGGCACTGAAAGCAGCAGTACCACCTGTAATGGCTGTCCCGGCCTTTACTTTCGGGAAGCTGTACTTCTCATAATACTGCAAAGCGGTAGCAAGTCTCTTCTCATAACCGCGGCCTGTCCTCCTGATGCCTGATTCTCCGATGATCCTGCAGACCGCATTCCTGAACTCCTCATCAGCACGCTTCGCTATCTCCTCTATCTGCTCTTCGAGATCCTCAATCATCAGAGTTTCCTCATAAAGCTTCTGCAGAAGCTCCTTTTTTGAGTTTTCAGGATCTTTGTCAGTAAAAACGGAGGCAATGCTTTCAAACATCAGCTTACCCTGTGTCTCCAATGTATAGAAACTGTCAAGATAACCATCGACCTTGCCCTCCATATCCCTATAATACTTATCGACAGCTTCCAGCATGTCCTGCTTTGACTGTCCATAGATACATCGATGCTGGATATCGATTTCCTTTCTGCTGTTAAACTCTGAAATCTTCCTCAGTATATACAAGAGGAGTATGCCGAAAACGACTATGCCGATAATCGCCCCTGCTTCTATATCAATGTAGATATTCATGGCCTAACAATACTGCAAATCATGATAATAATCTTCTGCATCTGCTTATTTCACAGATAATGCTGAAAGATACTAGACTTTTTTGAGCAAGTAGGCTATAAGTGGTACTGCACTTGTGAAAGAAGTGTTATAAATGCGCCCTTAGCTCACCTGGATAGAGCAACTGCCTTCTAAGCAGTAGGTGACAAGTTCGAATCTTGTAGGGCGTACTAAGCAGGCTTGATGCCTGCTTTTTTTGTTCAGTCCAGAAGAAGGTAATAACGTTCCCCATCTATGAATTTGCCATCGACTGCAAGCATCCTCACATCCCTGCCTTCTGATGTGAATCCATTTCTCAAGATGAAAGCTTTTGCCCTGTGATTGTCATCGGCAATCGAAAGCTGAAGCTTCCTTACTCCCTTCTCCCTGGCCTCTTCCTTAGCGAATTCAAAAAGATGCTGGGCTATTCCTGTTCCCCAGTACTTCTTGCCAGCTGCGAGGAAAAGCGTTCCGGCATGGTGCATCCTTGGAAGAGATGGCGCAAGAACCTCGGCAATAGCTGCGATCTGCCCATCAGCAATCGCACCACAGAGAAGGAGCCCGCTGAAGTAGATTTCCTCAGTGGCAGAGACATCTGATGCAGAAAAAGGAAGGAAATCGGTATCGCCACCGACAGATTGAAGGAATTCCGCAATTCTTGAAGCATCTCTGCCTCTTAATATTCTATAATCTATATTCATCGTGGTTTTATTATATAATAGTTTTTGACAGGAGAATGGAATTTGAACACTTCAATCGAAAAGAATGGTACAAAAATGATCATTTCCACCCTTGGAGCAGAGCCTCAGAGCCTCACAAAGGATGGAATCGAGTATATCTGGCAGGGAGATAAGGCATTCTGGTTCAGGAGAGCTCCCCTTCTCTTCCCTACAATCGGAGCAACGGAAGGTGGAAAGATCATAGCAAAGGGCCAGGAATATACAATGCCGAACAATGGCTTTGCACGCGATGTCGAATGGGAGCTTGTGTCATCTGAAGGGAATAAAGCTGTATTCCGTCTTGAGGATAATGAGGAGATAAGGACAAAGTACTACCCGTTCGGATTCAGGATCGACGTGACATATACAGTTGAGGAAGATGGCTATAATGCCAAGGCCGAGATATATGCGAAGGAAGATATCTGGTACACATTCGGCTGGCATCCTGCATTCTCACTGGATATCAACGGGAAGGGAACTGACCTTGAGACCTATACTGTATCCTTCGAGCAGAATGAGAAGTGTGACAGGAAATATGCATCCAATGGCATATTCGTTACTGAGAAGGACTTCCTCTGCGGTGACAGCCTTGATCTGAAAAGAGCAGAGACAGACAAAGGCGCGATAATCCTCGAAGGAGTGAAAAGCCGCGAGGTCACGCTCACATCATCTGAGGGAGAGCATGGCGTAACAGCATTCATGGGTGATATGCCACTTCTTACAATATGGACAGTGGAAGGAAAGAAAGCTCAGTATGTATGTCTTGAGCCGATGCTCTCTTTCGGAGACAGGACAAGAAACCCTGAGATCGAGAAGATGGCACAGTCTGTATCCCTGAAGAAGGGAGAGACTGCCTGCTACAGCAATTTCTTCAGGATCTTCTAGACATCCCCTCTTCAATCACGGCCTTCCTGATGCTCTCTGAGAGTGCTATACGGAAGGCTTTCTCATCATCAGCTGAAAGCGTGAGATGCGCAATCGGAGATGAAAGCCTTCTGAGTGATGATGATGCGATCTTTTCAGCCCTGTCGCGCAGAGATGGATATGCATCACGCTTTGCAAGCCATTCGTGGAAATCATGGACTTCGGCTCCGGCTTCCTTCCTTACCCGTTTTTCCACAACCTCCCTCTCAGGAAGCACAGGACAGAGATCCTGAAGCTTTACCGCATTGAAAGATGAAGGCATATCCTCAGGCTGTGCGATATCCATGAGGATCCTGCCAGCAAGGACAGGGTAATCAGCCTCTTCGAATGTGTGATACAGACCTGATGATGCTGATATTACCGCATCTGCTGAAGCTGCTGCCTCAAGCCTGTCATCATACGAGACCGCATGGACTCCTGGAGGGACAAGGAATGTCTTTCCGATATCCCTCAGTGTCATCGACACATCAAAATGCGCAGACAGCATCGAGGCAAGTTCCCGGGCCCACTCACCTGAGCCAACAATAAGCACGGAACTAATGCCTTCAAGCCTTTTCATGATTTCAGTACCGATGCATCTGTCGAACACGCGGAGCTTCATCTCAGTATGGATTCTCTTTGAGAACGAGACTGCCATAAGGAAGAGCTTATCGAGAGCTGATGATGCAGTACCCATCAGACGCGCACACTCAAGTCCTTTGAGAAGCTGTCCCTGTATAGTGTCCTCGCCGAAAAGCGGGGAAAGGATACCCGATGAAAGAAGAAAGAGTCTCTCTTCTGCATACTGCACGGAATAGCGGTACTGCGATGTCTCCGCAGGATTGAGGGAAAGCGCCCTCTCAAGCGCACCGAACTCCGGACTTCCTTCTGCAATCACCTCAGCCCGGTCGCATGTAAGGAAGAACACGAAAGGAAAGCGGAATGCCTTCATGAGCTTCGCATCGATATCCATCAGGAAATCATCATCCTTGTTCTGAAGGTCTGCGAATAGCTCCGGGTTCTTCGTGAAATCAATTCCTATAGAATGGAAGTCCATAACGCAAGGATACAGCAATCTTGTCTTTAATTCATCTGGATAGTAGCATCATGCATATGCGCATCCTCATAGTCGAAGATGATAAAGATATACGTATGCTGATTGCCTTCCACCTGAAGGCAATGGGCGCAGATGTGCTTGAGGCAGACAATGGCAATGACGCACTTTCCATCATTGGCAAAGGCGGTATAGACCTTGCCATCCTCGATATAATGCT
>CALXLA010000023.1 GCA_944389075.1 uncultured Spirochaetaceae bacterium | reverse complement strand
TAGCTCTGTCCTGTCTCTTAGCAACTGCTGCAAGACCCATCTCCTTGAGGATCTTCTCAGCCTTGGCAAAGTCGCCATCAGCCTCGGAGAGTGCCTTCTTGCAGTCCATCATACCTGCTCCGGTGATGTCCCTGAGCTTCTTTACATCTGCAGCACTGATTGCCATATCGTCCTCCTGATTATTTTGTGAAGTAATCTTCTTCTTCGTCAGCTGCGTCCTCGTCGGACTCTGCTTCCTTTTCCTCTACTGGCGGAATGTAGTTGGAATAATCGACTTCATCGGAATCGGACATCTCGTCCTTGTTCTCGATCTCGCCTGACTCGATTGCTGCTGCCTCATCCTCATCATCAAGTGATTCGATGATCTGGATTCCTGCTTCACTATCCGCATCGATGACAGCATTTGCTATGATTTCAACAAAAAGGGAGATTGCCCTGATCGCATCATCGTTGCCCGGAATCGGGTATGCGATATCCGTAGGATCACAGTTTGTATCGACAACTGCGATTACAGGGATGCCAAGCCTCTTTGCCTCTGCTACTGCAAGAGCTTCCTTCTTTGTGTCGATGATGAAGATTGCGCCTGGGAGTTCCTTCATGTCCTTGATGCCGCCAAGGTTCTTCTCAAGCTTGTTCTTCTGCTTTGTATAAAGTGCGACTTCCTTCTTTGTGAGGGAATCGAATGTTCCATCAGCTTCCATCCTCTCGATCTTCTTGAGAGTAGCGAAGCTCTTCTTGATTGTTGAGAAATTAGTGAGCATACCGCCAAGCCAGCGATTTGAGACATAAGGCATGCCGCATCTCTTTGCTTCTGTCTCGATTGCCTGCTGTGCCTGCTTCTTTGTGCCGACAAACAGGATCTGCTTTCCGTTCTTGACCTGTGCTCTTACTGCTTCATAAGCCTCTACGATGCATGCTGAGGTCTTCTGAAGGTCGATGATGTGAATTCCGTTTCTCTCTGTGAAGATGAAACGGGCCATTTTCGGGTTCCACTTCTTTGTCTGGTGGCCGAAATGTACGCCTGACTCAAGCAGGCTCTTCATGGTTACTACTGCCATAGTAATCCTCCATACGCTGACGGACGTGCCGTCTCCTTACTCTTGATCTCACCCTACGGGCGGAAATTCTGCTCAACGCAGTGTTCATACTTTCGCATAAAAGGGGAATAAGAATCAAGATGGTTCGAAATATCTTGTGCTTTCTGCGTTTTTATGTAATTTGTAGAGTTAAGATGAAAACTATAGGAAGATTCTTTTTGCTGACAGCTACAGCTGCAATGCTATTCTCATGTTCTGCAACGGGATTCAATATTTTCGGAAAAGCTCCGGTAGATTCTTCTGGCATTATTGATTCAATTTCGAAGGCAAATGAAAGTGCTTCGGATATCAGTACTGTCGGAAGCATAGATAGTGATGGTAATTTCACTATCAAAATCGGAGATAGTAGCATTACAATTACTGATACAGATCTTCGTGCTGGAGATTCAATCTATGGCCCTGATACGGAAGTACCTTCTGATCTTGCAATGATTCTTGAGACGGATGGGGGTGGAGTAGAACTTGTTGAGGAATTGGCACAAGAGGCTCTTACTGAAAAAGATTCTAATACGCTTAAGAATACTTCCAAGCTTTATTCGAATATCATAGGCCAGGCTGTCAAAGAGATTGACCTGTCAGGATACCCTGAAATTGCAAGTTCAATAGGAGGTATTCAAAATGGATTGACAGAGCTTTCAACTTCTGAATCTCTCACCCAGGCTGATGCAATTCTTGTTCAGAGTCTGACTTCCGTGACATATACTCTTCTTGAGGTGGCTGGAAATCTTGAGGAAGACTCATCGCTTTCTGACATCCCTCAGAATCAGGTCCAGAGCATTCTTGAAGATGTCGGTCTTGTAACGACTTATTCTCAGGCTGTATCAGATAGTACATACGACAATTCTCTTGCTACTGCGTTTGTTGGTCTTTATGATTCTTTGCTTAGCATGATGGGAGGCAATGCACAATGAAGAAGCTCCTTATAATCATTCTTGCTGTTATTGCAGTGCTTCCTGCATCTGCAACAATTAATGAAGATCTCTCCAATGCCGCATTCTCCAGAGTCATTGGAACTGTCGAAAGGCCCATAAGTATCAGGATGGCAGGAATGGGCATGGCAGGTATTTCATCTGCAAAAGGATTCGATGCGCTGAACTATAACCCTGCGGGGCTTGCGGACAGCGGCTTCACGCTCACGTTGCCTTATGTGACTGCTACCATGTACAATGCGGCTTCGATGATATCTGACGGATTCATCAGGGACACAATAAGCTTTGCACAAGGCACTATGAATTCTGATGACTATCTGACAGCAGCTCAGGATTTTTCCTCAAAGCTTGGCACATACAACAAGCTTGCTAATGTAGAGGCAGGACTTGGCTTCACTGTCGGAGGCTTTGGCTTCAATTTCTACATTGTTGATAACATACATACATACAATGGAGGTGCAGGAAATCTTGCATCGATTTCGCTTGTGAATAAGCTCAATGCCGCAATAAGCATTGGTTACGGACATAGGATCTCATTCCAGCATGGATATTCGCTTGATCTTGGTCTTTCTGTACGCTTCAGCTATCTCGCAATCTCAGACCAGATTGGAGCGACGAGCTTCGTAGGCGAGGGCGGATTCAATTTCAATGAGCTTA
>CALXLA010000022.1 GCA_944389075.1 uncultured Spirochaetaceae bacterium | reverse complement strand
AGATTATCTATCTGTGATTCTGTAGCTTTCATTTATTCTTCCTCCATTTCATCATCCGCTGCATTCGGCTCCATGCATGCCATGCAGGGTTCCATTGAGAACGAGATGCCATTCATGATCGACGCATCATCCTTTCCAAGCGCATCCGGGATTATCGAGAATGTATTCGATATGCCATCCTGAGCATCTCTAAACGGAAGCTTCGAGACAGAAGAGAGTGATGCTACAGCACCATGGGAATCCCTGTGATGCATCGGGTTCGCTCCCGGAGCAAATGGCTCTCCTGCTTTTCTTCCATCGGGAGTCGATCCCGTGTTCTTTCCATACACGACATTGCTCGTGATCGTGAGTATCGAAGTCGTCGGGATGCTCCTTCTGTATGTATGGTTTCCCTTCACATATGACATGAAGTCATGGACGACATCGTAGGCGATGCTGTCTACGCGGTCATCGTCATTGCCATACTTCGGAAACTCCCCCTCGGTGACATAGTCGATGACAAGCCCCTGCTCATTCCTCACGGTCCTCACTTTCGCATACCTGATCGCAGAGAGTGAATCGGCGACTACGGACAATCCTGCAATTCCCGTAGCAAACCATCTCTTCACAGGATCATCATGGAGTGCCATCTGCAGGCGTTCATAGCAGTATTTGTCATGCATGTAGTGGATGATATTGAGGGCATTCACATATACTCCCGCCAGCCACTTCATCATGTCATGGAATTTATCCATCACCTCATCGTAATCAAGGTATTCGCTTGTTATGGGGCGGTATTTCGGACCGACCTGCTTCCCTGATATCTCATCGACACCTCCGTTGATGGCATAGAGAAGACATTTCGCGAGGTTCGCCCTGGCTCCGAAGAACTGCATCTCCTTCCCGACCCTCATCGACGATACGCAGCATGCAATGGCGTAATCATCGCCATGTGTCACACGCATCAGATCATCATTCTCATACTGGATGCTTGATGACTCGATCGATGTCTTCGCGGCGAAGCGCTTGAAGTTCATTGGCAGGTTCCTTGACCAGAGCACAGTGAGATTAGGCTCAGGAGCTGTTCCAAGATTGCTCAGCGTATGAAGGTATCTGTAGCTCATCTTCGTGACAAGATGACGGCCATCGATCCCTACACCTCCGATGGACTCGGTAACCCAGGTCGGATCACCGGAGAAGAGTGCATTGTACTCAGGAGTACGGGCGAACTTCACCAGCCTCAGCTTCATTATGAAATGATCGATGATCTCCTGGACTTCCTTCTCCGTTATCTTTCCTTCCTTGAGATCGCGCTCCGCATAGATATCGAGGAAGGTGGAAGTACGGCCGAGCGACATGGCGGCTCCATTCTGCTCCTTCACAGCGGCAAGATAGCCGAAATACAGCCACTGCACGGCATCATGGAACGATGATGCCGGCTTCGAAATATCATAGCCATAGATGGCTCCCAGCATCTTGAGCTCCTTCAGGGCCTTTATCTGCTCGGAAAGCTCCTCTCGCTCTCTTGTCACATCGCTGTACATCGTGGTCCGAGTGGAAGCCTTCCTCTGTTCCTTCTCCTCTATGAGCCTGTCGACACCATAAAGAGCGACTCTCCTGTAATCGCCGATGATCCTTCCCCTGCCATATGCATCGGGAAGACCTGTGATGATATGACTCGAACGGCAGAGCCTCATCTCGGGAGTGTATGCATCGAATACACCTTCATTATGTGTCTTCCTGTACTTCGTATAGAACTCGACAATCTGAGGATCGATCGTATAGCCATACTGCTCAGCAGCCTTCACCGCCATCCTTATTCCGCCATTCGGCTGCAGAGAGCGCTTGAATGGCTTGTCAGTCTGGAAGCCTACGATCTTCTCCTTTGATTTATCCAGATATCCTGGCCCGTGCGATATGATCGTGGACACGATCTTCGTATCCATATCCAGGACACCTCCCCTCTTCCTTTCCTCCTCACTGAGCTTCATCACCTGATCCCAGAGAGCCTTTGTATCATCAGTAGGTCCCTCGAGAAAGGAATCATCCCCGTCATACGGCGAATAGTTGCGCTGTATGAAGTCACGTACATTGATCTCCTTCTCCCAGATGCCTGATGTGAATGTTCTCCATTCGTGTCTCATATAATCTCCTGAGTTAGCTTTGGCTAACCATACAGAGAATACTGATATTCCACCCAGATGGCAAGAGATTTGGATCGGAATACGAGATAAAGGCCCCTCATACTATGACAGGATCAGCCTACATCGAATCCGGCAACTGGATTATGCATCCCTTTCTATTGGACAGAGCAGGGAATCATGGATATATTATAGTTAGCATAAGCTAACTCAAGGAGGAATACATATGGTGGAAAGAATTCAGATGCCTCTAATCGGAGATAAGGCACCAGCCTTCAGAGCCATCACGACACAGGGTGAGATAAACTTTCCTGAGGACTACAAGGGAAAATGGGTGATCCTTTTCTCGCATCCTGCGGATTTCACGCCTGTATGCACTACGGAATTCATGACATTCGCATCCATGATTGATGAGTTCAAGGCCCTCAACACAGAGCTCATCGGCTTGTCGGTTGATTCGCTTTATTCGCATATTGCATGGCTGAGGAAGATCCAGGAGCTTGAATGGAAAGGAATGAGGAACGTTGAGGTGACTTTCCCGCTGATTGAGGATATAAGAATGGAAGTAGCATCAAAATATGGAATGATCCAGCCAGGTGCATCGAATACACAGGCTGTAAGAGCTGTTTTCGTCATTGATCCTGAAGGAATTGTCAGAACCATACTCTACTACCCTCTCTCGACTGGCAGGAATTTCCAGGAGATCAAGAGGATCATAATCGCTTTGCAGAAAGCCGACAGTGACAATGTGGCAACACCTGCGGACTGGATTCCTGGAGAAGATACCATAGTCCCGACAGCAGGAAGCTGCGGGACTGCAAGGGAAAGGATGGAATCGAAAGAAGGCGATATGTACTGCCTTGACTGGTTCCTCTGTTTCAGGAAAGAAAAATAGCGGGCCCCCAATATCTGGCTGCCTGGTTTGATGGATCAGGCGGCTTTTGCATTGCTGCAATTTCATGTGTTCTTTCCATGATAACCACTGATCGTTTTCCTCTGAAAAACAAAGATCGGAAAAGCTATCCCAGATATAAAAATCCCTGCCAAGATACCGGATCGGACCTGTATTTATTTCATATCCTTTAGAACCCAGTCCTTCCTGCTTCTGGCTTCTATATGCCACAAGCCTGCATTGGCGAAGAATGATTCAAGTTCATCCGGCAAATAGACAGTCATCACTGGAATCCTTTTCGGCCAAGTCTCTCCCCTCACCTTACCAGATGACTCGACTACCATAGCAAATGCGGATCCTTCCTTAATGACATCCCCTTCGCTTATATCTATTCTGACAACTCTGATATGATCATTTCATCCTTAAGCAGACAGGCATGAAAAGTATTTGCCACACATTATAGTTAGCCCAGACCAGTCACATCATTAAATATTTTGATTCCGAGGGCAGCCAACAATACACATCAGTCTTGTACTGTGGAAGCCTCCGATTTTGCGGTCTTTCCCTGATTCCTTACATAGCCGGACCAAGAATGATATGAGGATCTCATTGCTGGGAAGACCTTTACAGAAGGGCTGCCATTTCCTTCATGCATTCTGGAATATCGATGGACTGAGGACAGTGTGATCTGCAGTTTCCGCATCCAATGCATGCACCTGGTTGCTTGTCTTCTGGCAGGACTTTAAGCCTGGACAGTCTCCATGCTGCCATATTCCTGTCCTTCAGCGTTTCTGCCTCATCCGGCAGGAGAAGCAGTAGTTGCATAATCTGCAACAACCGATTCATTTGCCAATTTCCACTCAGCAAGGATATTCATTAACAATAACTCGACGAGGGGAATGATGCAGATTGAAGACCTGGAATCTCCTGGATGATGGATAATCTCATCTGGCTATCGAATCAATGGCCTTGCTGACAAGAGAAGCAGCATTTCTGATAACTTTCTTTGAAGCCTGGGCATTTTTCTGGAGGCTGTCAAGCGAGAGCGCCAAGATAGCTCTATCAGCAGAACTTATAAGACGGTAGGCATCAGAAACCGCAGTCTCTGACGGATGGTCATACAAATATGCCTGAACGAATCTGCCGCATCTGACAAGAAGAACGTGGATGTGTCTTATCCGCTTACGTGACGGAACCGACTTCCTTGATGATAGTCTGACAAGCACGGGATGGAGTTTCCGCAATTTATCCATTGCGATTGAAAGCGGACTGCGATAGCACTTGAATATCAGCAGGAACATGAGGATGACAGCAATTATGACAAACCAGCCATATACAGTATTCCTTACATACAGCCATATTGGCATAACCATATCAATAATAGCTTCCATGTTCATTTTGAGGCCTCTGTCTTAACTGTTCTGGGACGTCTGGAAGGACTATCCTTCCTCATGCTGACCGTTACCTGATCGAATGGTATCTCTATCTTCTCGGCCTTATATGCATCAAAGACCGCGCGTTCGACCGCGAAGTATGTATTCCAGTATTCTGCAGATGAGCACCATACCCAGACAAGAATATCAAGGGAGGATGCCGCTGCCCTGCTCAGCTCAACCCGTGGAGAAGGAGAGGAAAGCACGGTCTGGCAGGAATGGCAAGCCTTTTCAGTGACAGCGATTGCCTTATCAAGATCGGTCGAATAATCAACTGAGAAAAACAGCTCAATCCTCCGGATTGGATTCGTATTGAAATTGACGATTCTCGATGTGAAAACCGTTTTATTCGGCAATATGAGCTTCTTATTCTCTGCAGTCGACAATACAGTGTTCATAAGCCGCAATTCCTCGATAGTTCCTTCATCATCGCCTATCCTCACATAATCCCCGACTTTGAAAGGACGAGTCATGATCATGACAAGACCATTTGCGACATTTGCTATGCTGTCCTGGATTGCAAGACCTATGGCGACACCTATCGCAGAAAGAAGCGCAATCATTGAACCAAGGGGGATATCAAGAAGCTGCATACAATGAAGCAGGAGAGCCACCCAGAGCAGGACGCGGATTGATGTGGTGACAAATCTGACAATGGCATTATCAAGCGAAGAGACAAGCAGAAGCCTTTTCAGGAGAATGAGCAGGAGCTTTATCGCCAGCAACCCTAATGTAAGCGACACTACCACAAGGACCACTGTCTGTAACGGCGTATCCAGCACTGCCTCGATATTATTTTCCATTTCTACACAATCATATCCCATCTGCAGGCATAAATAAACATAATAAACATATGGAATCTGAAGAAATCCATCTGCAGCCATTTCCAGATGTCTTGCCTATCCACAAGCTACATCTGGAGATGACCTTACAAGTACTGACAAGAAAGCCGATGCCGCCCACTCACGAACGACATCGACCATGGCCCGGACTCATGTCTGAAGGCCGTGTGAATCATATCGCACCATACTCTGCCAGAAACTTCTCGATATCAGTCCCGTGTATGCGTTTCAGGACTTCCTTCAAGGCAAGTTTCTCCTTCAGTCCCATGTCCATCTCAGTGAGCTTTGCACCATCGCGCAGCGAGACTGAAGCACGGACAAGATCGCGGACATCAAAAGCACTTCCCCATACTTCAGGAACACCACGCTCCACACCCATCAGAGTATATACAGCCTCCATAGCGGTCCTTATCGAATATTCTGTCGTGAAGATCGTATCGCGCTCTGTCTCTGCGAACTGTCCTATGAATGCGAAATTGACGGCACCGTCCGGAACGACATATGGACGGTCTCCAAGACTGCGCGGCATGAAGAAAGCCGTGATATATGGCATCATGCATGGGACTGTATTGCAGCTGTTTTCCGCAATCTCCGCAATCTCCGACTCTGGAACTCCTATGTGGTAAAGCCATTCCATCGCAATTTCCTTACCAGTACATTCACACATCTTCTTTCTGACGAAATCACCTTCAGAAAATGGAAATAGCCCGTATATCCAGCCTACAAGCTCATTCTCCTTCTGAGCTCTGAACTGAGGCTGGCGGTTGAATGTCCAGCTCAGAAGCCATGAGGAATCGCGAGCGGTGACGATGCCTCCTGTGACTACCTTCCCGGAATGGGGATTGCGTTTTGCTATTTTCTCGATATATGGCACTACGCGATCATCAAAAAGAGTGACTGTCGCGCTCATCCATGAAGTCTTCGATGGATCAGAGCAGAATTTCTCAGGATGTCCGAAGTCATCGGACTGTATCGAGATGCGCTTCCAGAGATCCCATCCACCGCCCTTCTTCAGCTCTGGGCTGTATGGGGCCTTCTCATTCTGACTGCCCAGCATACTGTTCTCTACACATCCGCCAGGAGTGATGAACAGAAGATCATCATCAGATAGAGCAATGCTCCTCTCGCCTTCTTTATCCATCACCGAAATCGATACTGCACGCTTCACGCCATCTGTTACGGAGAAACGAACATCCGTGACCTTGGTTTCCGTGATGATATCAACACCAAGGCTCTCAAGATATCTCTGAAGCGGTAGAATCATCGACTCATACTGATTGTATTTCGTGAATCTCAGCGCGGAGAAATCGGGAAGGCCGTTGACATGATGGATATAGCGTTTTACATAGATCTTCATCTCAAGAGCCGAATGCCAGTTCTCAAAGGCGAACATAGTCCTCCAGTAAAGCCAGAAATTGCTTTCCAGCACTTCATTTGAGAAGACATCCTCGATAGTCTTGTCATACAGTTCCTCATCTGGAGTGAAGAAAAGACGCATGATCTCAAGCTGTGCCTTATCGGAGAGTGCGAACTTCCTGTCGGTCCTTCCATCTTCTCCCCTGTTCCTCGTTGCTCTCATCAAGGAATAGTTTGGATCATCCTTATTCAGGTAATAATACTCATCAAGGACACTCATCCCTTCATTCTCTATTGAAGGAACGGAACGATAGAGATCCCACATACACTCGAAGTGATTATCCATTTCACGACCGCCCCGCATTACATATCCCAGGCCCTCATAATCCCAGCCATCACAGGCTCCTCCGAGAACAGGATCCTTCTCAATGATGTGCACACGGCTGCCATCGACATAAGCATCTCGTACAAGGAAAGCCGCAGCGGAAAGCGCAGCAAGACCGGAACCGATGATATATGCGGATTTTCTGTCTGCTCCCTCTGGCTTCCTCGGTCTGACGAAAGCTTCATAATTGCCACTTGAATGATACATATTGTTTCCTCCTGACCAGAAACTACAAGAAAGGAGGAATGCCGTGTATTTACAATTTCATCCCATTGTAAGGAATCCTTGCACCGTGGATTGAATGTAAGGATGAGAAGCGTTCAACAGCTTTCTCGAAACTGCCTGCCATAACACATTCTATCCGCTTTATCATCACATCAGGCTTCTCACTCATGCCATCACCTATCCAATCAAGTACGATGCCTATGAATGCATATGAATAGAAAGAAGCTATGAACAGCATCTCATCCTCAGAAAGCCTGTCCGGAGCGTCCGTCTCCATCAACACCGAAAGAAGAAGTTCCGTCACAGGCCCTGTGAGACTGCGTTCCAGCTGTTCACGGCTCATGGAATTATAGACATTGAAGACAAAAACATGGTTCTTTTCGACAGCATGGAATATCGACAGGAATCCTTCCTGCCATGTATCATGGGTTTTCCGTCCTGAAAGTATTGATGTTATATCAGAGGATATTATCCATCCGACCAGATCATAAATATCCCTGAAATGATAGTAAAAGGTCATGCGGCTGATTCCGCAACGAGAGGCAATATCCATGACAGTAATGCGCGAAAGAGGTCTCTCTGAAAGCAATGATTTCAATGAATCAGCTATTGCTTTCCTTGTTATGTCGCTCATACATGAATTCTATGTCAGTCGCAATAGCAAGACAAGCTATTTTACCAGTATGCAGAAACTGTTCATTTTTCATAAGAAGGACCTTTATGACAATCCAAGCTGTATCCAATCTTATCTAAATGAATAATGGATGGTCTTCACAAGAAAGTATGAGTGTGCTTTGGTGTAATAACATCCCGAATACATCAGTACAAAACACACTTCGGAAAAAGTGGATGTCAGATCCCTATACCCCGTGAGATATTAAAGCATCCATCAATTCTCTTAGCATTAGCAAAG
The DNA here is from genome assembly GCA_944389075.1 of uncultured Spirochaetaceae bacterium. Classification (GTDB taxonomy): domain Bacteria; phylum Spirochaetota; class Spirochaetia; order Sphaerochaetales; family Sphaerochaetaceae; genus Ornithospirochaeta. The sequence continues at coordinate 2,083 of CALXLA010000022.1, read as the reverse complement.
GTTTGAAAATAGTTCACTCTCTCATTTAATACAGAAATGACATACTCTGCAATCTCATCGTCTGCTGCTTCACTTCCATCACCAATATCAATACATCCATCCGCAATCAGCAGATAACCACAGGCTATGAGCTCATGCGTGGATCATTCATCTGAATTGCCATAAGAGATGTACCCTCTGCTCTACTGCAACATCTTTGTTTGCTATAGCCAGAAAAAGGACCGAATCGCCGTTTTCGGCAATCCCATCATATCTTCTCATACAGCATTGAACCGTCTATAAGGACATATTCAGATGAAGTGAAATCAAAACCATCAATTGAGACAAAACCAATCATCCTAGCCTTAAAGGATTCAATGCTTCTGATTTTTTCAGCTTCCTGTTCTGCCAGCAGTCTGTCCATCTTGCCTTTCAGGTATTTTACTTCAAAAACATCATATCCGTTGATAAACTCAAGAACGACATCAAACTCACCTTTTGTATGCCGTTTCCTGTCATCATACCAGTAGCTGCCTATATCGATGATGCCTTCCAGTTTTCCTAAGTGGGCAAGACGCGAGAAATACTCCTTTGCAATATCTTCGAACCTGTAACTCAGGTATGTCTCAAGCGAAGGCCTGACAATGCCCTCATATACAGCGGATGCCCCTGCATGTTCAATTCTTGAACGGTTTGGATAAACACAGGAGAAGTAGAAGCGGAAAAGATTGTCCTTAATTGAGTAAAAGGCCCTTTTGGGATTCTCCTTCTCGTTGACAGGAGCATTTTTCACTATGACACCGTTATTAACAAGTTTCGTCAGCCATCGTGATAAGTTACCTGTATTTGAGGGATCAAAAACATCCTTCAGTTCGCTGTAGGTCCGTTTCCCATTGCCGATGCGGCTCAAAATATTAAGAACAGGCCCAAGCTTGTTAAATTCCTTCAGTAATACATTCTCAACAAGAATACGGACATTTCCCTGCGGCTCAAGCAGAAGATGCCTGATGTTCTCATCAAGTGAAATGGATGTATCTATGCATTCAAGAGCTGCTGGGGAACCTCCAAACACAGAGTAGCATGCAGCATTTTCCCTGACAGGCCATGAAGCAAGAAAAGCCGACGCTTCATAATAGTTGAAATTCTTCACTTCCAGGATTGTATGGAAACGCCCGAAGAGCGGATTTGATGATTCAAGCAGTTCCATCATAACAGAAATAGAAGAACCAGAAAGGATGACGCGGACTTTTGTCTCTTTTAGGCCATCGATTATTTTCTGCATCATTGAATCAGCCTGTATGTTGCCATAAGACTCCTTAAGCTCATTGTACTCATCCAGTACTACTACGATTGGCGTATCGAGACTGACAAGAAGACGGAAGATATCATGAAATGAGTCAAAACGTCCCCAGTATCCACCTAAAGATACTTCCATTTCATTTAAAAACTGCTGACAGTTGCTCTCATAGCTTTCACTTGTGCACTGGAAAAAGATAAGTTTTCCTTTGTAGTCCTCCAGAGCCTTATTGATCAGAGTTGTCTTACCTACCCGCCTTCTGCCATAAACCAGCATTCCATGCCCTTCGGAGCAAAGGAAATCCTTTACCGCCTTGATTTCTTCCAATCGATGGTAAAACATCTTGCCTCCATTTTACTGATTTTTAAATCAGTGAATTATTTTTCATTGACTTTAAAATCAGTGTATAATAAAAACAAGAATACAACAATCATGAGGAATTCCCCAGTATTATCATCCCTGTATCAAGAGTGGGAAAAGAGAGTCATCTTTGTTCCACCATTTGCTTATTCATTGGAGACTGTCTAAGTCTCCAGTCCACCTTGCCCGTATCAACAAGATGCCCGTAATGTACAATTCTGTCGATTATTGCGGCAGCAAGCTGCTCGTCGCTTACGATCTTTCCCCATTCGCTGAACGGCAGGTTCGTCGTCACGATGAGGCTCTTCTTCTCATAGCTGTCAGCAATGACCTGGTAGATCAGGCCCGATGTTTCCTTGTCCAGCTGGCAGTATCCCCATTCATCAATGATGAGAAGATCCAGAAGCATAAGGTCGCGAAGGAGATTATCGAGCCTGCCTTCGTCCT
>CALXLA010000021.1 GCA_944389075.1 uncultured Spirochaetaceae bacterium | reverse complement strand
TATGAGATGTATAAATCCGGAAAACATTGACAGCTGTTCGGCTGATATCAATCATACCTACTCATTGATGGAGAATATTGTCTATGGCTGCTGAGAAAAGGATATTCCTTGAGGATCTGCATATGCCGGAATGCAAGCATGTAATAAAGATGCTATATGAGGCTGGAGGCAAGCATAATAAACCCCATGTTCATGTTGAGTATGGAGAGTATGAGGCAGCGATTGGCATTGATGGAGAGGTTCTAGCTGGTGTATTGCCAGAAAAGCAATACAGACTAGTTTCCGCTTGGCTTGTATTACATGAAGAAGAGCTGTATGAAGCATGGAATAATGCTGTGCAGATGAAGCAGCTTTCAAAGATAAATCCTCTGGCCTGATAAGGAGATAGAAGATGTACTTTTCAAATGGATTTGTTTATGAAGGTACTCCAGCTGAGTTTATGAAGATTACCAAGGTAAAGCCTTTGGATAATATGATACTTCTTCTGACATTCAGCTCAGGAGAGCAGAGATTATATGATGCTAGTCAGCTTCTTGAATATCCAGTATTCCAGCCATTGAAGGATAAGGAAGTATTCACCCATCCTGAGCTTGATCATGGAGTGGTCACATGGCTTGATGGGGAATTGGATATTGCCCCCGAATCTATGTATGAGAATAGCTATCCATATGTGGCAAGAGCGTAATATAGGTAGAAAATTGTGCTTTTGGGAATTCATCTTGTAAAACTGCTTAGTTAAGGTATTTATGAATGGCATATGGTGTATTAGGAAATAGCTTTTCCTGATGATTTCAGGATATAGGAGGTATTGCTGTATGGCTACAGAATCATTTTCGAGGACTTTCACAGTCAACCCTGACTGGGGAATCAAGAACCTGGAGAAAGCTATCGACAACGGATCTCCTGCAGTCAAGAGACTGAGCACTCCAGAAGCTAAAGCCAAATTCAAAGAGGCAACTACGATAACTCCGGAAATGGAAGCCAGAATCAAGGCGAGGTATGGCAAGTGATACTGAAGTGTATGGAACTTCGAGAGTTTATAGCTCGTGTAGGAGAGGATAGGGCTTTGAAGGCTTTATCCGCAATAATGCAGTTGCCTCTTTCGAGATAATCACAGCAAACATACCAGCTCATATTGTGTTTCTAGATAATGCGATACAGAGCTATTTGCTTATCAGCAAATGTATCTGAATCTGTACTATACAGAGGATATCATGTTACTAAGAAGATATGGCTAGAACCGATAAGGATGAAAGCTTTCGTTATTGATAAGCCAGAGGCTGGGGGAGAAATATGATCGCTGATAACAATGCATTGGTGATGTTCCATGATGGGGCTTTCGAGCTGGATGTCAGGATTTCCGCTTCAGAGAATACTGTCTGGCTTACTCTTGATCAGATTGCTTCTCTCTTTGAGAAGGACAAATCGACAGTCTCCAGGCATATAAAGAATATCTTTTCTGAAGGTGGGTTAGCCTATGAAGCAACAGTTGCAAAAAATGCAACAGTTCAAAATGAAGGAACAAGAGTTGTCCAGAGATTTATAGAATATTACAACTTGGATGTCATCATTTCCGTTGGATTCAAAGCGGGGTATTGCTTTCCGTAAGTGGTGCAGACAAGGATGATTGCGCATCTTACGGAGACTGATGAAACTGAACTCTTATATGTCATCAATAGATATACAGAAGCTCTTGATCTGCTTGATGGCTATGATCACCAGTGCCTTGTCAGACCGAAAGGCAGCAAGGAATATGTCCAGCTTTCCTATGAGGAATGCAAAGAGATCATCAATTCGATGAAGTTCGGCCTTTCTTCTGATGTCTTCAGCACAGAGAAGACGAAAGGTGAACTGGAGGGAATACTTGGTTCTGTCTATCAGTCTGTGTTCGGAGAGGATGTTTATCCGACAGTAGAGGAGAAAGCCGCAACGCTTCTGTATTTTCTTATCAAGGATTATCCATTGACGGCTGCAAGCGTATAGGGGCGACTCTATTCCTTGCATTCCTGCAGAAGAATGGATTGCTCTTTACTCCATCAGGGAAGATGGTCATATCGAAGGGCACTTGTTGCAATAACGCTTATGATTGCTGAATCCAGACCTGAGGAAAAGGATATCATGGTGACGCTGGTTATGAATCTTCTGAAAGGCTGAGATTTGAAGAGCAGAGGGAAGTGATGCCTCCGGGGGATGTCTGCTGTGGTTGAACGTGCAGCAATGCATCTAAGAAACATGCATCCGTGAACGAGGTAAAAAACCATTGATACTCCATGGAACTTCCTAAGCTTGCTTAGGCTGTACTGTCACTTTTATCAATACTTCCTTTTCGAAGAATGCTGCTCCATAGAACATCACTGCCCTGAATCCATCAAGGTCTTTGCCGTATTTTCTGCTGTCCACCTGCCTGATGGCTCTTTCCGCATCCATATCCATAGCATCCTTAGATGGTGAACGTTTGACTTCAAATACTGCCGCCCTGCGGTTCTTCTTATCACGAATCATTATGTCTGCCCTTCCAGTCCCTGTTTCCCTGTTTGACTTGACAATGTACCCGGCTCCGGAGAGGAGACCTGCCAGAAACGCGTGATAATAGTCCTCCCTGTAGTCGTAGTAGCTTATCGTATCGAAAAGGTACTGCGAGATGATCTCGGACAATGCTGTCGCATCTCTCGACCACAAGGCATCGAAGAGTTCCTTTCTGCTGCTGTTCATGACCTTATCTGAGAACCATTCATCGACAGATGAAGCGAAGAGTCTTCTTATCTCCTCATTCGGGAGCCTGAGGGCATTCTCCTCATTTGCATCGTATTCCCCTGCAAGGGTGAGATATCCTGTCATCAGAAAGAGGCTCCATATGTTATCAGGTGATGAATAGAGGTTATTGTATGTCAGTGTCTCATTTAACTTCTTTCTTATTATTCCTCCATTGATGAGCGTCGAGTAGTCGTCTCCGACTTCTGCATCGGTCATGTCTATCAGCCGCCTTATTGCATCATTGCCGCTGGAGTTCGCCCAGTAATTTTCCGGTTTTGCATCAGGGTTGCTGAGGAGGCTATCAACGCATAAGATGACATCCCATGGAGAGTAGATGGACATACTTCCGATTGAGTAGCCATCATACCATTTCCTGATTGTTTCGGCCTTGTCTTCAAGTCCTGCATCATGGAGGAGTCTTGATACTTCATCTTCCGTGAAACCGAAAGCTGAACAGTATTTATCTGATGTAACAGAGAAGACGCGGAGATTGTTAAGCCCTGTAAACAAGCTTTCCTTCGAGATTCTCAGGCATCCTGTGAGTATGCCTTTCTCTGTATATGGGCAGTCCTTGAGCACCGAGAGGAACATCGATCGTACCACATCGAGCATCTGACGGTAATATCCGTTCCTTTCAGCCTTATCCAGAGGGACATCGTATTCGTCAAGAATGAAAATCACTTTCCTGCCATAGTGAGAACAAAGCAGGCCCGCAATGACTTCCAGAGAACGTCTTATGTCACTTACAGAACACTTCCCGCGGCATATATCTCTGAATATCCTTCCGTTCTCATCATCCTGGATATCAATGAAGGCATATCCCTTGTAAAGAGATGACAGCTTCCCTCTGAGAATATCTATAGCAGACTCGAAATCCAACCCATCTATGTCTTTGAATGATAGGAATATGACAGGACGTTTATTCATCCAGTTCTCAACAGCATCCCTGTCTTTCATAATTTCGAGTCCGTTAAAGATGTCCTGATTGTCTTCACGTATATCGAAGAATGCTCGGAGCATTGACTGGAACGTGGTTTTGCCGAAACGTCTGGGACGCGTGAATTTTATGGATGTAGCTCCATCCCTGATGATCCGGCTTATATAGCCTGTCTTGTCGATGTAGTAACTTCCTGATGCACGGATAGTCCTGAAATCTGACTGCCCGATAGGAAGCGTCAGCTTGTTCATTTTCTCTTCTCTTGCCGAAAGTATATAGCACCGATGTGCAAAAACAAATGCAGCGTGGGTCAAGAGGAAGTGAAAGCTCTTCAAGATTAAAATGCTAATCAATGATCCTTGAAAAAATATCGTTGATTAACGATATTTCCGGTTAAATCTGAATTTCTTTTTGACAAGCTCTTATTAGCAGCTATCTTCATTGATTGTAAGGGAGAAACAATGCATGAGTAAAAGTTGGAATGGAAACTTGGATTTCAGATATATAAGAGAGAACAATCTGCATTATGTGGATAAGACTGAGTATATATACAGGTCACTGAGAAATCAGTCATCGTTCGGTTTCAGCAAAAGCCTTTTCTCTCAGCATTCAGCAAGGCGCCTGCAGGGGATATGTTGTATATAATTGTTAAAATATAATACCGGTTCAGGATATATTATCATAATATCACATAAGATAAGGCTGATGTGGAAAGGTTCCATATTAAATCGAGAAATTCACATATTCGACCTTTCATAAATCACAGCTTGCTGCGTATAGATAATAGGTCATGCAAAGAGCAGCGCTGACGGAGAACACAGCAATGTTCCTTACTGATGGCTGTCATTACAAGATAGAAAAAGGAGAAATCATATGGGTACATTCATCTCTGTCCGGCCTAAAGGCTGGACTGGAGTACGTCCTGACAAGAAGGATGTTTTCATCGAACAGGCAGCGGAGCTTTTCCGGCGTGGAGGCATGGTTAACATCAAGGTAGTTTCGCTTTACGACAGACGAATATGCCTGCTGGAAGACAGATATGAGGATGATGATACGCTTGCATGGAACTACAATATCGTGGAACAGGAATTCTGGGAGGATGTCTGCATAAACAAACACACTGGGCAGATACACAGTGAAAAGGTTGGATACTCTATGTACAACAATGTTGTCACAGCTGCATACATTCTTGCAGCCCACTATTCAGACAGTCCTGTGTTCATCTATGACTGGCAAGGCACGATTGCTTCTGATTTATTCATGACAGGCTGGATCAATCAGGTGCTTGGAGAAAGCTTTCCTCGCCTTGCTCTGGATGGATGGCCGATCTTTGAGCTTGGCTACGACATGAAGGACCGTCGTCTTTCAAAGCCTGAGATCTGGGTTGATTATCTGGGGAATGGGGCACCTGACTGTACGATGGTTGATATCATCACGGTATGTCTTGGAAGCAAAGAGGCAGAGAAGTTTATCAGTAAGCTGTCCGGTGATGGAGTAGAGCAGTCCATTTCCTGGCTCAAAGAAATGCGTACATATATTGAGGAATGTTGCCATAATCTGACTCCGGAAAGCTTTCTTAGAATGCTTGACAGATTTTTCCGGACACAGGAAATTGATGATATTCAATACTCTGACACAAGACCTATCAGGGAACACGCGCTTCTGCTGAAAGCCCCGGCAGCGATTGTCTGCCTTGCCTGCGAGTATTACGAAAGGAACTTCTGGCAGCTGTGGCCGCTTGTAAGGGAAGGGGCCTCGCTGTACAGAGAAAAGGAAGAAGCCGTACCTGCCGAACCGAAGTCTGATCTTGAAATGGCAAAATATGGATTTAGCGAATTTTCATTCCCTTGCGACGATGACTTCATTCATCTGTGGTCAGAAGAAAATCCAATCAGATTCTCTGATGATCTGGAAAACTGGTGCATTGGCTTCAGATCCAAGTTCTTAAGCCTGATCGATCAGCCTGGAGAGATCTATCCCGACATGCCTGAGAACATTTGCCGCACACTTTCCGATGCTGAAGAGATCTATGGGAATGTGTACTGCTTCAAGTCCTTTTTCTATGAGAGCCTTGAACACCAGTGTGACAGACGTTATCAGGCATTGTGGAGAATCTTTTCTGATATGGTGCATGATGAGTCCTATATTTCATGTTCGAAGCTCACATCAGGGAAAAACAGGTACAAAGGACTGTGGGATATGCAGAAGCTGAATCCTGTCCATAAAAGGCTCAGGTACTTCATGGCTCTTTGCTGCAACAGGGAGTTAAGGAACATCTGGTTTTGCTTCTGATTTATATCTCTAATGCTCTGAAAGAATCGTTGACGATATTGCTTATATGCAATATCCTGTATTAGGAAGGCAAGTTTGGACTTTAACGTTGATTTTTATCGGAAGGTGGATGGAGAAAGCCCCGTTGAGCATTTCCTTGATTCCCTCAATGTACGGATGCGGGCAAAGGCTCTCCGGGCCATAAGCATGCTCAGCACGTACGGGAATGCTCTCAGGGAGCCATATTCAAAACCACTCAGGGACGGTATTTTCGAACTACGGATCTCTCTGGGGTCTGACATTGCAAGGATGCTCTATTTCTTTTCGGAAGGACATCTGGTCATTCTTACCAATGGTTTCGTCAAAAAGACGCAGAAGACCCCTTCAGGCGAGATTGAGACCGCATTGAAATATAAGGCCGACTGGTTGGAAAGGAGGAAATCAAATGGATGATTTCACAAAGTATCTGAAGAAGAATCTGGAGAACCCGGAATTCAGGAAGGAATGGGATGCTCTTGAGACTGAGACACAGATAATGCGTTCATTAATTGAAGCAAGGCTTGAGGCAGGCATGACGCAGAAGCAGCTTTCCGAGAAAACCGGAATAAATCAGTCAAATCTAAGCAGGATTGAACGTGGCAATGGCAATCCGTCTGTGGCTACGCTGGAAAGAATTGCAGCAGCACTTGGCAAAAAAGTATCCATCTCCTTTATCTAATAGATGGAAGGGGCTGATGCAATCCAGCCTTTTCCTGAACAGAAGGATAAAGGGGAAGGAGCTTGTGGACAAAACGTTCACATTCAGGCCTTCTGTCTTATCCTGAAGGCCATTGGCTTACTGTATCGGCTTGTTTTCAGATGAGGAATCTATGCAAGGATTTTCCCCTCCCATAGCAAGTCAAGGAAATCTCTCCAGGGCATGAGCAATATGCCATCATCGGTAGTCCTCATTATGCTATCTCGTGATACTACAATGAATTTCCTGAATATTCCTTCTTCCTTCAGTGCCCGCAAGCCCCTCAGATCCTTTTTCTCATTGATGAGCTTTGCGGTTTTTGTCTCGATTGCAATATCATTGCCGATCACAAAATCAACTTCAAAAGAAGACTGTCTTGTCTTCCAGTAGGAAAGTTTTTCTTTCCTTTTATTGTAATCAAGGTAAGCAATCAGTTCCTGAGCAATGTATGTCTCAAAAAGCTTTCCGTATTCTGTCTGTGTATCTACGATATCGCCAAAGCCTGCAAGAAATCTTGCAATACCTGTATCGAAGTAGTAGAAGCGTTCTGTTTCTACAGCTTTCCGTTTTGTTGTTTTTGTATATGGCGGCACTGCATAACCGATGAGTGTATCATAGAGTATTCCATACCATTCTGTTATTGCGGAACGGCTCATCATCACATCGCTCGCTATATTCGAGTAATTGATTTCCTCTGCATTGGAAATAGCCGCGATTTCAAGGAATTTCTCGAATTTTGGCAGCTGTCTTATGATTCCTTCATTTGCAATCTCATCCTGAAGATATACATTGATATAGTCATCCAGGACCGAATCCGGTTCATCGGAAAGGAATACAGACGGAAGCATACCATATTTCAGTATCCTGTCCAGCGATGGCTCGAACTCCCTTATCTCTGGCCATGCAAATGGATGCAGCGTCATTTTCCCGGCTCTTCCTCCAAGCAGATTCACTCCCCGTTCCCTGAGCCGTCGCGCACTTGATCCTGTAAGCAGGAAACGTATATCAGATTTCTCGATAAGAAGATGAATTTCATCAAGCAGCTCCGGTACTTTCTGGATCTCGTCGATAATGACCAGCCCATCCTTTATGCCCCTTGTTTCGATTTCATCACGAAGGACTCCTGGATCTTCCTGACATCTTCTTCTTATTCTGGCATTCAGCAGAGACCAGGATAATTTCACATCATCATTGATCTGGTGGTTTATAATCGAGCTTTTGCCAGTCTGTCTGGGACCGAAAAGGAACAAGGACCTGTTTCTGAGTTTTTCTTCTATATTGATAATGCGACGGATATAGCTTTCCATAAACGATTCCTGTCTATATGTATGTATATACTTAAACATTATCATATAATTTGCTTTTTGTAATAGCGATTTTTATTAAAATATGCGTTTAGTATCTGCGATTTTTATAGTATTAAGCATGATTTGTCATTAGTTTCATTCAGCTGATATCAGTAGTTCTTTTGGGATTTTCTAGCAAAATTAAGCAAATCGAAAATGAAAACACGGTGAAAATTACGTAATCTGATAAATAACCGGATATAATTATTCTTCTTTGAATATGAAGCTAGTACGGAAAAAGTTCCGTATCAGATACGGAGAAATTTCCGTACTAGACCTGCTGTAATCTTTGATTTATCATTGTTGTGTGAAGTATATAGACAGGATTTCAGATAAGCAGCTGGAAAAGATGCTCAGGCTTTCAGGGGCTGTCCTTGTGTCTGGTGTCAAATGGTGCGGAAAGACCACATCATCCAGGAAATATGCGAATTCCGAAGTGATTCTCGATAATTCCGATGAAGGCAGGGATTTCATTGCAAGAGCAAATGCAATGCCAGCGGATCTGCTTGATAGAAAAGCACCTCTGCTGATAGATGAATGGCAGAATGCACCAAGGCTGTGGGATGCTGTAAGGCGGGAAGTAGACAGAAGGGGTGAAAAGGGGCAATTCATACTTACAGGTTCATCAACACCGCTCAGCGATGAAGCCAGGAATGAGATTTTCCATTCAGGATTTGGACGGATCGCACATATGAGGATGCATACTCTCAGTTCATTTGAATCTGGATTCTCATACGGAAAGGTATCGCTTTCGCAGCTCTTCAAAGATGGAAACATCTACATAAGCGAACACTCCGACAGGACAATTGAGGATGCGGCTTTGTCATTGTGCAGAGGCGGATGGCCAAGCTCTGCAGGCGATGCTGATGAAGATGCTCTGGAAATACCATATCTTCTTCTCGATGAGCTTATCGGAAATGATGTGCAGAGAAGGATAGGCGATCTGGGATTGCGCAAAAACCCGGATGATGTGAGAAGGTTGCTACGGTCATATTCAAGGAATATAGCGACACAAGCTTCAAAGAGCCTGATCCGCAGGGATCTGAGCAGCAATGAGGATACACCTTTCAACGAAGATACTCTGGATAAGTATCTGGAGCTCCTTGATACGATGTACATAACAGATGATCTTGAGCCATGGGCACCGAGCGTCAGGTCCAAGGTCAGAGTACAGGGAATGAAGACCCGCCATCTCTCTGATCCATCGCTGGCTGTTGCATCATTGGGTTTATCTCCAGAAGTCCTTATAAAAGATTTCAGGACATTCGGATTCCTTTTCGAATCATATGTCATCAGAGATCTCAGGGTATACTCATCTATATTGAACGGACGTCTTTATCATTACCGGGATTCGAAAGGACTGGAAGCGGATGCGGTAATGGAGCTCAGGGATCATAGATGGGCTATGTTTGAAGTAAAGATGTTCGATCCTGCAAGAGTTGATGAAGGAGCTGCGAATCTTCTGAAAATCAAGGACAAAATCGATACAAACCGCATGAACGAACCCTCATTCATGATGGTGATTACTGCAGGAAAGTATGCCAGACAGCGTGCAGATGGAGTATATGAAGTCCCTGTTTCCCTTCTTGCTCCGTGAGAAGAATCTATCCGGACTGGCAGATTATCGGTTCTGAAGCGTATATAAGCTGGAGGTCGTTATGGCTGAAAGCAATTATACCGAATATAATATCGATATGGATAATATCGGCATCGATGAATCTGATTTCCGTATTCTGCGCAGATGGGATCTTGTATATGTAGACAAGACAGAATACATATATAAGCTTATTTCCTCTTCCGGAAGGTTCTTCTTCATTTCGCGGCCGAGGCGTTATGGAAAGAGCCTTTTCTGCTCAACACTTCATGCTGTCATGGCAGGAGAGCGTGAGCTTTTCAGAGGATTGTATATAGCCGAGAAGACAGATTATGATTTTGAAGTCTATCCTGTGCTCCATTTTGATTTCAGTATAATGGATCTCAATTCAGAAGGCAGCTTCCTTGATTCATTTATGGATGCTATAAAGTCAGCGGCGAAGTCCAATAAGGTGGATATAGAGAAAAGCAATCCAGCCAGCATGATATCCCGCCTGATAGATATTCTCCATGAGAGAGACGGAAAGGGTGTTGTCATAATAATAGATGAATACGATTCAGCTCTTACGGATGTGATTCTTTCGTCACGGCCTGAACGTATAGAGTGGGTAAGAGAGATATTCAATACCTTCTATAAGATATTGAAAGCCAAAAGCAGTATGATCCGGTTCCTGTTCATAACAGGAGTAATGAGATTTTCGAGCCTTTCCATATTCTCTGCGATGAACAATCTTCAGGACATATCGATGGATCCTGCTGTGGCATCTGCCTTCGGGTATACAGAAGAGGAACTGCTGAGATATTTCAGAGATGGGATTGCTGAGTATCTTGAAGAGCATCCTGAAGATAGCCAGGAGCTTTTTGTCAGGAAAATCAGGGATTACTATGATGGGTACAGATTCTCGTATAGATCAGATTCATCAGTCTATAATCCGGTTTCTATCGGGTCATTTTTCCTGAAAGGCTGTGAATTCCAGCCGTTCTGGGTATCATCCGGGAACACGCATCTTATTGCGGAGCTGAGCTCAAGATTCAATATAGCGGAAGCCATTGAGAAAGAAGAACTAAGTCTTCCTGTCTCCGTATTCAGCTCATTCAATGTGGCTGAGATCAATGGATATCAGATGGATGATATATCATTGTATCTGCTCTTGTACTACTCAGGATATCTCACGATAGGGGATTATGAAGATGGCGAAATCTTCCTGAGTTTCCCAAATCTCGAAGTCAGGATGAGCTTTGCAGTTAATTTGTCCAGAAGATACCTGAGGAAATCATCCCAGCTCTCCGCTGTCTGGATCGGAAGGTTCCGGACTGCCTGCGCAAAGGGCAATGAAAACATTGTGATGGATATGATAAGCAGGTATTTCGATGCATTCTCATATGAGCTGATGAATGTAGAAAAGGAAAGGATATACCAGGCGGCATTCCATGGAATATTCATAATGATGGGACTGATGGCGACGACAGAGGACCGGGGACCAAGAGGCAGGGCCGATAATGTCGTGATTGCCGGGCATCATATCTGGATATTCGAGCTGAAGGTTGATGGCAATGCCGGTGATGCGCTTTCCCAGATTGAGGATAGGGGATATGCAGAGAGGTATGGATATCTTATGGCAGACAGGATAGTGCATAAAATAGGAATAAGCTTCTCATCTGAAAATGGCAGGATCGGGAACTGGGTATCATCTGACAGAGACTGATGGACTGCTTCTCCGTTGATTCCACAGGCTTTTAGAAACTATAATGGCTGTATGGTTTCTGATAAGCTGTCATCCCTCGCTTCTTATTATTCATTGGCAGAAGGACTCAGGGATTGGGAAGGGGCTTCATCTCCCTGCCCGGAGTTCAGTTCATTTGAAGTCGATAGGGAGAAATCGACAATGTTCATCGTAGAGAAAGGAGAGGCTGTGATGTCCACATCCTGGCGTGAGGAACCGGACTCTTCCGAGCCTCTTGCCGCTGTAAAGGCTGGAGAGGGGATGTTCGTGCTGTATCTTCCAGGCGAGCCTTATCTTGTGAGGAAGGGAAGCGATGCGGAAGTCTCGATGGTGAAGGTCTTCTGATGTTCTCTTCTGAAAGCGCATTCGTGCGCGGGCTTGAGATAGGAGGGAAAGCTCCTGTCAGGATACAGACGATGTATGACAGCGCATACAGCATGGCGGATGTCGACCCGATTATAGATGAGATCAACATGCTTGCATCGATCGGCTGCGATATCATCAGATTCTCGTTCTCATCCAAATCTGATGCAGAGCCATTTTCGAAGATAGTGAAGCGTTCGCCAATACCTGTTGTCGCAGATATCCATTTCGATTATAAGCTTGCGATCCTTGTGCTTGAGTCGGGCGCTGACAAGATACGCATCAATCCGGGGAACATAGGAGCGGAATGGAAGACAAGAGAGATAGTCTCCGCTGCGAAAGACAGAGGTGCCGCTATACGCATAGGACTCAATTCAGGTTCATTGCCGAAAGACAGGAAAGGCACTATTGCAGAGATCATGTCAGAATCCGCATTGGAATACATAGACATATTCGAATCGATGGATTTCCATAATATCGTGGTGTCGCTCAAAAGTTCTGATGGCGATGAGACGGTCGATGCATGTACGCGATTCGCATCACTTTCAGGATATCCTCAGCATATCGGGGTGACAGAAGCGGGAAGCCCTGTGATCTCAGCAGTCAGATCCACGCTTGCGCTATCGAAGCTGTTGTCAGCATCCATCGGCGATACTATCAGGATATCGATGACAGGCGACAGGGAGAACGAAGTCATTGCCGCACGCGAGCTTCTGTCATCGATGAAGCTCAGGAAGAGAGGCGTCAGGATCATCTCATGTCCGAGATGCGGGCGCAATACTTTCGATACGATAGCATTCGAGAAGAAAGTGAGAAGACGGCTTCTCTCTATTGATAAGGATATCAGCGTTGCTATAATGGGATGTCTCGTCAATGGGCCAGGGGAAGCGGCAGCTGCGGATTATGCTCTTACAGGTTTCGGCAACAGAGTGTATCTCTACAGGAAAGGCAGCCTTGCGGCTTCTGTAAGCTATGATGAGGCTGAAGATGCTCTTTTTGAGGCGATATCCAATGAATGATAAGCTAATAATACGTGGTGCCAGGGAACATAATCTCAAGAACATAGATCTCGATCTTCCGAAGAATTCCCTTGTCGTGATATCAGGCCTGTCCGGGTCCGGCAAGAGCTCCCTTGCTTTCGATACGATTTTCGCAGAAGGTCAGAGAAGGTATATGGAATCGCTCTCAAGCTATGCCAGGATGTTCCTCGGACGCCTTGAGAAACCCGATGTCGATCTCATCGAGGGCCTTTCGCCAGCTATTTCGATAGAGCAGAAATCGACAAACCGGAATCCCCGCTCGACTGTCGGCACGGTCACCGAGATATATGACTACTACAGACTTCTCTGGGCGAGAATCGGGAAGAAGAGATGTCCTAACTGCGGTCATGAGATCTCTGAAATGTCAATCGATCAGATAATAGATCTCATCAGCATGCATCCTGAGAATGCGAAGATGCAGATAATGGCGCCTATTGCCAGAGGACGGAAAGGCGAGTACAGGGTAGTGCTTGAGGAAGCCCTGCGCACCGGCTATCTGAAAGCCGAGATCGATGGCAAGGTCTATTCGCTTGATGAGCAGATCCCATCTCTTGAGAAGAATATCAAGCACACGGTATCGATACTTGTCGACAGAGTGAGGAACAGGCCTTCGGAACGTACCAGGATCGTGGATGCGATAGAGAAATGCACCGATCTTGCGAATGGACTTGTTGAGATAGATTATCCTGATGAGGGGAAGAGGGAGATTTACAGCGAGAAGAACGGATGCCCTGACTGTGGTTTCACATTCCCTGAGATCGAGCCACGCTTCTTCTCGTTCAATTCGCCATTCAGCGCATGTCCTGAATGCAATGGAATCGGTACGAAGAGGGTGTTCTCCGCATCACGCCTTATCCCTGATAAAAGCATCAGCATAAGGAAAGGAGCCGTTAAGCTCTTCAATCCGAAGGATAAGAACAGGATCCAGCCATTGCTTTCGTATCTTAAGCGGGCTGGACTGGATCCTGATACTCCGGTAGGGAAGCTCCCAAAAGATGTATATCATGGCCTTGTCTATGGAGGCGATGGCTTTGCAGGAATCATCCCTATCCTGGAAGCTGAGTATGATAGCATGCGCTCATTCCAGATGAAGATGATCTACGATATGTACAAGAAAGATGATCCATGTCCTGTCTGTCATGGCAACAGGCTGAGGAAGGAGGCGCTTTCGATATATATCGGCGGCCTGAATATCATGGATGCGACAAAGCTCAGCGTTGACTCATCGCTGTATTTCCTTGACAGGCTGTCACTTACAGACACTGAGAAAGAAATCTCCCATGACATACTGAAGGAAATCAGGTCAAGGCTCAATTTCCTCAGGGATGTTGGGCTTGGCTATCTGACGCTTTCACGTTCAGCTGCAACGCTCTCGGGAGGCGAGGCACAGCGCATCAGGCTCGCGACGCAGATAGGCTCATCGCTCACAGGTGTGCTGTACGTCCTCGATGAGCCATCGATAGGACTTCATCAGCGCGATAACCAGCGTCTCATCGACACGCTTCTCCGCCTCAGGGATCTTGGCAACACCGTAATTGTCGTAGAGCATGATGAGGATACGATCAGGGCCGCTGACTGGCTTGTGGACCTGGGACCGGGGGCAGGAGAGCTTGGCGGCCATGTCGTTGCAGCTGGAACACCTGATGAAGTTGCGAAAGTCCCGGATTCCGCTACAGGCCAGTTCCTTGCTGGAACAGTCACGATACCAGTTCCGGAAAGACGCAAGGGCAATGGGAAGAAAATCGTTCTCAAAGGCTGCAAGAAGAACAATCTCAAGAATATCGATGTGACGATACCTCTTGGCACATTCACTGTCATCACAGGAGTGTCCGGCTCCGGTAAGTCAACGCTTCTCAATGAGGTGTTTCTGCCATCAGCTGCCCATAAGCTCGGAGAAGGTGTCGTGAATGCCGAGACAGATTCAGATGCCACGATAACTGGCCTTGATAACATCGACAAGATCATATCGATAGACCAGACTCCGATAGGTCGCACACCACGTTCCAATCCGGCGACTTACGTAGGCGTATTCACTGCGATAAGGGAGCTTTTCGCATCTGTTCCTGAAGCAAAGGCCAGAGGCTATACATCCAGCAGATTCTCTTTCAATGTCGAAGGCGGAAGGTGCGAGAACTGCTCTGGTGACGGGCAGCTCAAGATAGAGATGCACTTCCTTCCCGATGTCTATGTCAAATGCGATGTATGCCATGGCAGGCGCTATAACAAGGAGACGCTTGCTGTCACATACAAGGGCAAGACAATCGCGGATGTGCTTGATATGACAGTCGCGGAGGCGCTTGAGTTCTTCTCAGCCCATCCCAAGATCGTGAGGAAGCTCCAGACGCTCGTCGATGTAGGTCTTGATTACATCCGTCTGGGGCAGAGTGCGCTGGATCTCTCGGGAGGTGAGGCACAGCGCGTGAAGCTTTCACTTGAGCTTTCGAAGGTACAGACAGGGAAGACCCTGTATGTCCTTGATGAGCCTACTACCGGACTGCACTTTGTTGATGTGAAGAAATTGCTCGAGGTCCTTCAGCGCTTTGTTGATCAGGGGAATACAGTTGTGCTTATAGAGCATAACCTTGATGTGATAAAGAATGCGGACTGGATCATAGATCTCGGTCCTGAGGGAGGCGATGGCGGCGGACGTATCGTAGCAGAAGGTACGCCCGAGGATGTCGCGGCTGTCGAGGAAAGCTATACAGGACAGTTCCTCAGGAGGTATCTGGGTAAGTGAAGAAGCTCCTTGCTGTCCTGATATTATCGCTTATTGCATTGTCCCCGCTTTTCTCGATAAGCGCAGGGGCAATCTACTATGCATCGGACAGCGACCTTATTTCGATGTGCCAGATCAGGGGCATCGATTCCGGGGGCATGAGCAGGGAGGAGATGCAGAATGCCCTTTATCAGGCAGAAGGCCTTGAAGCATACACAGCCGATGGCGATGCAGTCACCGGTGGTGATGCGACACTGAGCGTCAATAATGCCGAAAGCCTCACCACGGAAAATGGCAGGGTGATAATCTCCGGAAATGCATCGATCACTTTCCGCGATGGCAATGGCGTGGTCTCAGAGCTCTCGGCAGACAGCATAATAATCGATACGAACACAGGACACCTTGCCGCTATCGACAATGTCGTCTATCACTCGGACAGCGAGAACGCATCAATACAGGATATCTCTGCGGATATCATCTCCGTATTCTGGGATTCAGGGCAGATAAAGGTTTCCGATGCAGTCACTGCGACAGAGCAGGATACAGGAGATGAGCCTGTCACTTTCTTCACATCAGGTGAGACCCTTACATATATGCCGGGAGGATCCATCCTCTATGAGAATGGACGTGTAGGATCTGCTGCTGAAGACCCGTACTCATCGATCACTGCAGCGACAATCGCGATGCTTCCAGGACAGGACATGATGATATCGAATGCATACCTGTCGATAGGCCGTGTCCCCATATTCTGGGTTCCGTACTTCTTCTTTCCGGGGTCACGTGTTACGGGAAATCCCACTTTCGGAATGACATCGACCAGGGGTTCCTTCATCAATACGACATTCGAGGTCCTGGGAACATCTGACAGGATAAGCTCATCAGACAGCTCTGGTTCTTTCATGTCCATGGTCTCATCATCTTCCTCAGGCGGGGATCTCCAGCCGTATGGATCGTATTACTCAGACCGTTATCCGCTTACGCCTGCACAGCAATGGGCGAGAGATACATCAAGCTATGTCGCGATCATGGCAGATGCATATTCGGAGCTTGGCCTTCATGTGGGCATCGACAGCAAGATCAATCTCTTCAGCAACACACTCAGGTTCGATATCTTCAGCGGAATCGCGCTCTCGTCTCCTGATGAGTCATCGGTGGACAGGCGATTCAGATATTACGGTGTGAACTCGATAACATATCAGGACTATGGCCTCACTGCGGAAATCCTCCTGCCGTTCTATTCAGATAATCAGGTTCTCAGGGAGTTCGGCAACAGACTTTCAGGCTTCTCGATCTTCCATGTAATCTCTCCGCCATCTTTCCCGACCACCTATACATCATCGATCTCGTCCTATACCACGGAGCTCAATCTCAGCTATACGCTCCCAAGCCAGTACAGGAATACATATGTCCAGTCTTTCAGCATCACGGATATCAATGTGGGAGCTGACTGGCGCTGGTCATCCTCAGAGAATCGCTATTATGTTGAGGGAACGACTCTGCCTGGATTCAACATGTCTCTTTCCGGAGCTCTGTTCGAGTTCTCAGGAACCGCACAGGGCGCGATGGTGCTTCAGGAGGAAGAGGAGACTGACGTTACAGATGTTCATGTCATAGATGATCCGCTTCTCTATTCTGTGTACAAGCACCAGAGAAGGCAGCAGGCAATAGCTTCTGGCAATGCCTACGATATCTCTCTCAAGTATTCAATATCTGAAAGCTTTGACAACACATATGACTATGACATAGATGGCAATACCACGGATTCAAGACTCTCATCATCGACTGCCGCACGTCTCACATTCAATGCGGATATGGCTGACTACATAGAGTTCGATGCGGTATTCACCCCGTCATACTCGTATATCCATGAGACAGAAAATCTCGGAGCGACAATCATAACGCAGAACGCATCTGTCTCATCGACCATAAATCTCGCAGTGCCGATCATCGGTCTTACTTACTCGATATCCACAAGGCTTTACAACATGCGCTCTGTTGATAGCAGTATCGATACTGATGATAGCCTGACCATACTCAATCCTGGCTGGGATACAGATACGGTCACAGCGCATGCAATAGGCTTCAGGAGGGCATTCGATACCGCGGCTGGTACATTCACTCCGGCCCTGACTTACCGCCTTCCTCCTCTTACGGGACAGCTTGTTCCGTCATTCTCCTATTCATATGGGCCATTCGCAGCGACATTCAGCTGGACAATCCTCCAGGACGAGGGCAATGACCAGTGGCTTTCCGATCTTGTAGAGCTTTCCCTTGGCTATGAGGGAACCTATGTCACATCATCCATCGCCCTTAAATACCAGAGCTCGGAGTATGACCCTTCGGATTTCTTCATGCCTCTTTATGGTACTGCGTCGCTTTCGCTCCGTACAGCTGACAAGCGGTGGTCAATCACGCAGTTCGTCGATTATGAGTATTCAAACGGAAGCTACAGGAACTACTTCAATTCGATAAAGACGACACTCAATATCCCGTACTTCGAGCTGTCTCTTGACTGGAGGGGACCTGCGGATGCGATCAGATTCGGAGGAATCGAAGCGGATATAAACCTTGATAGCGTGTCGTTCCAGCTGTGGAAGGGAAGGATATACTTCGCATTCGGCCTTGAGGCTTCATTTGTCATGGATATGGACAACCCATATGCCGCATCATTCGAAATAACGCCATCCATCACATTCTCGATAGCTGAGTTCCTGGACATAACATTCTCATTCACATCGCAGAACAATGGATTCTATGAGTATTTCATCGATGGCGTGTTCTCCTGGTCTGAAATGTTCAAGGATCTCGGGCAGTCATTTGATTTCTTCGGCGATGGACGCTACGACACTAATTTCGTCATCGATAGCTGTGCCCTTGAGATAACGCATTATATGGCAGACTGGGATCTCAGTGTCAGATATGAGGCACAGATACAGCTTATCGGAGATAATTATCAGTTCGTACCTGAACTGAGCATCTATCTTTCATGGAAGACGATTCCGGATATCAAGATAGACCAGACATGGAGGGAAAGAAACGGATCATGGTCAATGCAGTGAAGTCATATGCATTCTCATCTGATGCGGCCGCACTTATCCTGGGGCCGAATGACAGGAATCTTTCATATCTTGAAGGGCTGATGTGTACGGATCTCATCGTCAAGGGGACATCTGTAGCAGCATCTCCAGCCCCTCTTTACTTCACTTCATTCATGGAGAGACTTGAGAAGGCGGCGCTTGAGAGAGGATCCCTTTCAGAATCGGAGATCCTAATGGAATTCCAGCTCATGATGCAGCCAGAGGCAATAGCATACAGCGATGATGGCCCTGTTTCGATATCTGTCGCTGATAAGCTCATAAGGGCGAAAAGCCAGTCTCAGAGGGAGCTTATCAGGGCACTTGGCAGAAGCGAGGTCGTATTCGCATCAGGCCCGGCAGGTACGGGAAAGACATTCCTGTCTGTCCTGTGGGCGCTTTCAGAGGTGCTTAAGGGACATAAGAAGAAGCTTATCCTCACTCGTCCTGTAGTCGAGGCTGGCGAGACGCTCGGCTTCCTTCCAGGAGACCTACAGCAGAAGCTCAGTCCTTACCTCAGGCCTCTTTATGATGCGATGGAGTATGCGCTGAATGTGAAGCAGATTGCTCGCCTTGAAGAGAATGGAGCGCTTGAGATTGCGCCTCTTGCATATATGAGAGGACGCTCAGTGAATAATGCCATCATGATCCTTGATGAGGCGCAGAATGCCACGGCATCCCAGATCAGGATGTTCCTGACACGCCTCGGTGAGGACAGCCAGGCAATCGTGACAGGGGATCCGGGGCAGTCAGATCTTCCTTCAGGATCAGGGCTTGAGTATTCCGCATCCCTTCTTTATGGAATCAAAGGTGTTTCCGTGATAAGATTCTCTCAGGCAGATATCGTGAGGTCGCGCATCGTCCGCGACATCGTGGCTGCATATGCAAAGGGGAGGGCTGATGACGCTAGGTCTGAACGCACTATCTGATTTCAAGAAGCTGCCAGTAAAGAAGAAGGCCATACTTCTTTGCCTGATTTTGCTGACTGCTTTCCTCGGGATTCTGTATCCTTCTATCCTGACAGCAGATCCGCGCGTCTCTTCAGCGCTTTCCCGTACCTACAGGGTAGGCGAGCTTGCCGATGCCGATGTTGTATCGCCAGTTGCTCATTCATTCATCGATGAAGTTGCTACTGAGCAGGAAGTCAGCAAGGCTGCAGAAAGCATACTGCCGCAGTTCTCGTATTCCGTATCGCAGTCGATAAGGATAGAAAGCAGGGCTTCAAGGTTCAGGGAAGCGGCCGAGTCAGGCAATCTTGCTGCTTTCTTCGAGGAAGAGGGCATAGCGGATATCCATTCCATCACTCCTCGTCTTGAGGCGCTTGACGGGGATGAGCTTCAGTTTGTCCTGGATCTTGCGCTTGAATGCCTGCAGGGGCTCATCGTGAGGGGAATCTTCCAGAGCGGGGATATCCTTACTGTCGAAAGCGGCGGTTATTCATCGATAGACATAGAGAACTCATCAATTGCGTTCATGTATGCGGGAAGCAGGTTCAGCACATCGGATGCCATCGTAATCGAAGGTGCCAAGGAATTCGCGACAAGCTGGGTGTCTGATATCTATCCATCTCTTGTCAGTGGCGATGCGGATATCATCTCGGATATAGTCGCGACGCTTGCAAGCTCCAATGTGTTCTATGATGAGGTGCTGACAGTGTCGCTGAGGAATGAAGCCGCATCAAATGTCCCTCCTGTCGTTGTCCAGCTTCAGGAAGGCGATGTCATAATCAAGGCAGATACGGTAGTGACAGATAGGCAGGTGAGGATCATCGAAGAGCTGAGGGCATCCGCGCAGGTGAATATTCCTGTGCTCATAATAATCGGCGAAGTTGCTTTCGTCGTCGTATTCCTCATCCTTGTCCTCTGCCTGATATTCTCATTCATCAAATATGAGTACAGGCTCTTCCTGTATGTGTCGATGTTCCTGATCGGTGCCGATATCTATTTCACGGTATCGTTCTTCATGATACGTGCGCTGTCTGCGGAAGGCCTCTCATATATTGATCCGTTCCTTCCGATCTCTATACTTCCGCTTCTGGCAATGACTGTGACAGGACGCAGGAGAATGGGATTCGCGGTCGGGCTTCTCACTGCAGGGCTGACAGTCCTTTATCCTATGTGCGGAGTCTATTCATTCTTCTATCTGATTGCTGTTTCCGAATGCTGCCTGATTTTCTTCCATGTAGGGCATCAGAGAGTATATGTGATTTACCAGGCTGTGGTTGCGGCACTTCTTGTTGCTGTGATCACGCTTCTCTTCTCGATGCTGAGCAACCAGGGATACTTCGCAATCATAGCTAATGTGCTTGTCTCTATGGTCAATACAGTCATCGCCTTCATATTCCTCTCGATAATCGTCCCTATACTCGAAAAGCTCTTCAACATACCTACGGAATATCGTCTTCATGAGCTTTCATATACTGATACGCCGACTCTCAACAGACTCAGCCAGGTGGCTCCTGGAACATTCAATCATTCAAAGAACGTTTCTGAAATGGCTTATTACGCATGCAAGGCAATAGGCGCGAATGCGGATCTTGCCCTCGTCGGCGGTCTTTACCATGATATCGGAAAGGCAGAGCATCCGGAGTATTTCATTGAGAACCAGACCGGGCGCAATGCCCATGATGAGATTAACAAGACTCTTTCTGCCGCAATCATCAAGTCACATGTCAAGCTTGGTGTGGAGAAGGCGAAGGAGGCCGGCCTTCCTCAGGAGGTCATCGATATAATCGGAGAGCACCATGGCAATGACCTGATAAAGTACTTCTACAATGAAGCGATCAGAGAGGCTAAGGAACGCTCCCAGATAGTCAGCGAAGAGGACTTCAGATATAATGGCAAGATTCCTTCGACTCCGGAGAGCGCTGTCGTAATGCTTGCTGACTGCACTGAGGCTGCCACAAGGACGATAAAGAACCCGAACCATCAGAAGTATGATAAGTTCATCAGCTCGATCACCATGGATAAGATCAATTACGGACAGCTCAGCAACAGTGGTCTGACGATCGATGATCTGTTCATCATAAAAGATGCTTTCATACATTATCTGATGGGCAGGGACCACCAGAGAATCGAGTATGGCTCATCCAATAATTAGGAGACATGATGATATACACGATATACGATGAGGGGAATCACGCGGCTTGCTATCCCGTATCAGAATGGCTTGATCTGCTTTCATCTTCGATTGAGATTTCAGAAAAGGAACCGGAGTTCTCGCTTCATTTCGTGACAGATGATGAGATAAGGGAGCTTAATCGCACATACAGGGATAAGGATGAACCGACAGATGTCCTCACATTCGCATTCAATGATGGCGATGAGTTTCCTGAAATCGACGAGGAGACAGAGGATCTCGGCGATATCTTCATATCCCTGGAATCAATGAGAAGGAATGCTGAGAGCTTCTCTGTTGAACCTGAGGAGGAGCTGAAGCGCCTGATCATCCACGGACTTCTCCATCTTTCGGGAAAAGACCATGAGACCAATGACTTCTCATCAGAACCCATGCTGATAGAGCAGGAAGAGCTGATGAAGCGCCTTGGCTGGAAAGCCTAGCTTCGGCATCGATATGACGATGAATCTCGTATCAGAATCTGAATCATTTATCATCTGATGCTTTTCCATCGGGCTGATTTCAATCGAATCGCCTGTGGAAAGACTGATTTCGCTGTCACCAAGTCTCATTGCTGCATTGCCTTCTGATGATAATGATGCATATCCTCTTCAGCTCCCGGTGGCACTCTCTGATCATGCTCAGGTCGTCTCTTTTCAGAAATGCCATCTGTCGCATACATCATTCCATGTATGATGTTCTGCTGTTTTACTGTCTGTTTTCATATGCGGAATCTTATAACCGGGAAAAAGAAGGTACAAGCCAAGAGGATTCTTTGTCTACAATTTGTCTACAGAATTTTGATATTCTTTCGGATTCCTCAGTTGCAATCTGCAATCAGATGTCGAGGACAGATGCGTATAATTCTTTTCAACAGGTGAAAATAAAAACCCTCCTGAGATTTCTTCAAGAGGGTTACTGCTTACATCTCCTGCGAGGATCGAACTCGCGTTGACGGGATGAAAACCCGTTGTCCTAACCACTAGACGAAGGAGACATATCTAGGAGTGAGCCGCACAGGATTCGGACCTGTGACCCACGCCTTAAAAGGGCGTTGCTCTACCTGCTGAGCTAGCGGCCCAAATGCAACGTTAGAGACGTTATCAGAAATTGCTGATGTGCGTCAACTGCTTTTCGTATTTTCTTTCAAGATTCTTGATCAGGTGGAAATAACAGAACGGAAGTATGAATCCTGCCATGATCCATGCGAAGGGAGAAGCAAAGCAGATTCCCGTATAGCCGAATGCGATAGGGAGTGTGAATGCTGCGATTGTCCTGACCCCGAGCTCCGTGATAGATGAGATCATCGGTATGGAACCGGAACCGAGTCCCTGGCAGCCGGTGCGGTACAGGAAAATCATCGCAAGCGGAATGAAGAACCATATTACGGTATGGACATATTGCATCGCCATTCCTATTATCTCAGGGCTTGTCGTCCTCCTGTCGAGGAAAAGGCCAGAAAGAGGATTTGCCAGGATCCAGGTCAATGCAGATGTCAGCATCGCTCCTGTGATTGCGATTACCAGACCAGCCCTGAATCCTTTCCTTATGCGGGCGAAATCCAGAGCACCGAGATTCTGTCCTGCGTATGTGGATATTCCCATTCCGAGAGCAGGGAAGAACTGTGTTGTCAGAGCCTCTATCTTGGAACCAACTGAATATGAGGCGACCGCATCGGATCCGAACCCGTTTATTGCCACCTGCACGATGATTACCCCTACAGCACATACAGAGAACTGGAATGCACCTGGAATGCCGACCCTGAGAAGGTATGATATTGTGTGCCTGTCCGGGGTCCAGTCCTCTTTCTTGATCCTGAACATCGGAAATTTCTTCCATATGTAGATGAGCGACAGTATGGCGCTTATGCCTTGCGCAAGTATGGTAGCGATTGCGACGCCACTGCATCCAAGGGGAACGACTATCACGAAGAAGAGGTCCAGCACGACATTCAGCACCGATGATATCAACAGGAAGTATACCGGGCTTTTGCCATCGCCGACGGCTCTCAGTATGGATGAGAACAGGTTGTAGAAGAGCGAAGTGCCAATCCCGAGATAGATGATCAGTATATAGCTGTTCGCATCATCTATTATATTTGCAGGAGTGCGTACCAGCCTGAGCAGTGGCATAGAGAGGATTCCGAATATAGCTGCCAGGACAATCGATGAGAATGCGGAGCATATGATGCTTTGCACAAAGGCTTTCCTTACGCCATCCATATCCTTCGCACCGAATCTCTGCGATATAAGTACGGAGAAGCCTGCGGTGAGGCCTTGGGCAAAACCGATGACCATGAAGCTGAAGCCTCCGGTTGCTCCTACAGCGGCAAGGGCATCTACGCCTACGAATCTCCCTACGATTATCGTGTCCACCATAGAGTAGAGCTGCTGGAATAGGTTGCCGAAGAAAAGAGGGATCGAGAAAGAGAGGAGCAGCTTATAGGCTGATCCTTTTGTCATATCGCATTCCATGCTTTGCTTTATTAATCTTTGATGAATATTTGTCAATCAATATGCGCAAAAAGACCAGCAAAAAGAACAGAAAATTTTCCAGCAGAATAAATATATATAATACAGAGAGATGGGAGCGGATTGGCGGGAAACCGGGACTGAATTCCGGAAAAATTTGCGAAAAGGGGTTTACAAAAGGGGAGGAAGTGTGCAGAATGTCACAGGTCGGCAGGAGAAAGGGCTTGACAGGAGATGGAAAGCCGGAGTAGACGGCCATGGCCTCGAGAGAGGCGAGAGGCGGTCTTTAGCATCTGGAGCGAAGGGGAAGAGAGAGAAAATAGAAGCTTGGAAGCTTCTGTCAATTCAAGAACGAACGGCAAGGAAATAGAAGCCGGTTTCGTTGGCGAGCGGCAGGAAAGAACGTAAT
>CALXLA010000020.1 GCA_944389075.1 uncultured Spirochaetaceae bacterium | reverse complement strand
ATCTCATTCCAGCATGGATATTCGCTTGATCTTGGTCTTTCTGTACGCTTCAGCTATCTCGCAATCTCAGACCAGATTGGAGCGACGAGCTTCGTAGGCGAGGGCGGATTCAATTTCAATGAGCTTATGAATAGCACTCCTATGTATTATGGCTGGGCTGTTCCTATTGATGTCGCAATCAGGGGCAACTTCCCATATGGCTTCTCCCTGACAGCAGCACTCAGGAACATAAATGGTTTCTATTATATGAACCAGTCAGAAGGGATTTCCAGCTGGGTAGGGCAGATGTTCCAGTTCGGAACAGAGTCTGTTTATACACCGATGTCCCTCGATGTGGGGCTTGCATGGGAATATGATGAGCTTTGGTGGATACATCCTACAATTGCTCTTGATTTCGTTGATCTTATCGGATTCAAGGACGACACATCATTTACATTCCGCTCATTCATGAAGCATGTGAATTTTGGTCTTGAGCTTGGTTTCCTTGAAGATCATCTCGTAATCCGCGGAGGACTTTCGCAGGGCTATCTCTCAGCAGGTCTCACAGTCGATCTCTGGGCATTCAAGATCGATGCAGCATACTACTGGAGGGAGTTCGGTTCTGTCGTAGGTACCAAGGGTGTTGATGCCCTTACTGTGCGTCTCTCATTCGGATGGGGACCGAATTTCTGAAATTTGCGATAACTCTCCGCTGAATATATACTGGACCTATGGATGTGCGGCAGGAAATCCCTGCTGCACTCGATGGGGCACAGCGGAGGCCGGCATGCCCGCATCAGAGATGATGCTATAGCCGGAACTTTTTATGAATGCGATTTATGCGTTGTCTTTTCTTACAGCTGCAGCTGCATTCCTTTTTGCTGTATATCTTTATTTCTGGGTGAAAAAGCAGAAGGTCGAAAACAGCCGTATTGAGGAAGTATCTCATCTCATTGCAGAAGGTGCCAGAACCTTCATGGTACGAGAGTACAGGTCACTTCTTTATTTTGCGGTTCCTGCAGCTATTCTTGTTTTCATTCTTCTTCCTGAACCTATATGGAGAGGAAATATCATTGAGAACATCCAGATGGTTGTGGCTTATGCTGCAGGTACGATTCTTTCAGCCATTGCCGGCAGAATCGGGATAATGGTTGCGGCTCTTGCAAATGGCAGAGCTGCAGAAGGTGCTCAGAAGAGTCTGAAATCTGCTTTCCTCATTGGTTTCCGTGGTGGTGCGGTGATGGGGCTTCTTGTAGTCGGTGCATCTCTTTTCGGAATCGCTGCGATTCTCATGCTGTTCGGCAATCCCTCAATCATTCTTGGCTTCTCATTCGGAGCAAGTTCGCTGGCGCTGTTTGCGAAAGCAGGAGGAGGAATCTTCACGAAGACTGCTGATGTAGCGGCGGACCTCACGGGCAAAGTCGAACTTGGCATCGCAGAGGATGATCCCAGGAATCCTGCGGTCATTGCGGATAATGTCGGTGATAATGTCGGCGATGTCGCGGGAATGGGCGCAGATCTATTTGATTCCAATGTCGCAGCAGGCACTTCCGCA
This sequence comes from uncultured Spirochaetaceae bacterium, assembly GCA_944389075.1. Lineage (GTDB taxonomy): Bacteria > Spirochaetota > Spirochaetia > Sphaerochaetales > Sphaerochaetaceae > Ornithospirochaeta. The sequence goes on along the minus strand of CALXLA010000020.1, from coordinate 141,406 downwards.
CTTGTCATTGCCTCGACACTAGCATCTTCAGAAGATGCATATGCTATGGTTCTCTGCTATTCGCTTCTTGGACTTGTCGCATCAATGATAGGAATCGCATCTGCAAAAGTCGGTAAAGATGGCAACCCGACAAGAGCTCTCAATTCCTCAACATATGTCACGACTGCAATCTATCTTGTGCTGACTGCACTTGCAACATATCTTATTGATGGATTTGAATGGCGGATCTGGATTGCTGCAGCTACAGGACTTCTTGTAGGTGTCATCATAGGAATAACGACAGATTACTTCACAGATGATACGAAACCGATCGTGAAGAGAGTGGCAAAAGCAAGCTCCTCCGGTCCTGCATTCACGATTCTATCAGGCATTTCATATGGTTTCATATCTGCGCTGCCTGCCATGATAGGTATTGCAGTCTCTGCGCTTGTCGCATACAAGGTTGCAGCACCGCTTGGGGATGGGTATGCGCTATTCGGTATCGCAATGTCTGCAGTAGGCATGCTGAGCATAGTAGGCATGATCATATCAAATGATGCATATGGTCCTATCGTCGATAATGCGCGTGGCCTTGCAGAGATGGGAGGATTAGGCGAGGAGACGCTTAAGGTCGCAGATGAGCTTGATAGCGCGGGAAACACTGTCAAGGCGGTGACGAAAGGCTTCTCGATCTCTGCTGCAGGTCTTACTGTGATATCTCTTCTCGGTGCATTCATGTCAGAGGCGAATGCAGTGCTTTCGGATCTTGGCAAGTCGCTTATCGCTGGCTTTGATATCATGGATCCGACAGTGTTCTTCGGAATGCTGATAGGAGCTTCCGTTCCCGCTGTCTTCTCAGCTCTTCTGATTCAGGGAGTGGACAGGAATGCAGAGACAATGGTCGCTGAGATACACAGGCAGTTCAATACGATTCCAGGGCTGAAAGAAGGCAAGGGCATTCCTGACTATAATAAGTGCATTGATATCGCTACAACAGGTGCTCTGAAGGAGCTTGTGAAGGCAGGTCTTTTCGCGATACTTGCAACATTCGCTGTAGGTTTTATAGGAGGTCCTGCATCTGTTGGCGGCTATATTGCCGGCAATATAATCTCAGGTCTTCTGATTGCCATATTCATGTCAAATGCCGGAGGTCTCTGGGACAATTCCAAGAAGTATGTGGAAGCAGGCAATGAGGGCGGAAAAGGAAGCGATGCGCATAAGGCTGCTGTCATTGGCGATACAGTAGGAGATCCGTTCAAGGATACAGCTGGTCCTTCGATAAACACCCAGATCACAGTTGTCTCGCTTGTGGCATCACTGTTTGTACCGCTGTTTGCCGCATTCTCTATATTCTGATTGACATTGTAGGAGTCTACAGTTCAATCTTGGCATCGTCCACTAAGGCATCTTGTTGCTGTATAAGTACTTAAGATGCCTTTTTTTATGCATTACTATCTCCCGCTGACATCATGTTCTCCTTGGTTGTATCGAACTGGAAGAAGGATGCGAAAGGAGAGATGAAGGGGAGTTGTTGAAAGGGTTAACAGCAAAATAAGAATGGCTTTATCTTCTGGTCTGATAGCTCTGCAGATCCTCCAATAGCAAGGAAGCTACATCAATAAATACTACTTATGTTATCTGAATCATGGAGGAGAATAGGAAGGAAAGAAACATAGACTTCTATTCTATAAGGTATTTCTTCAATTCGATGTTTCGAGGTGAGATTGATGACAATAATCTCCATCTCATTGTAAAACACCAGAGTGAAAGAATGAGTGACAACTATACTCATGAGGTCAGGGAAAGGCTTCTTCAGATTGGGAAGGTTTCAGGCAATATTATAAGTTTCCCTCGGTCTTCATAGCGTTCAGGAATTCTGATGGTGTACAGATGATGACATCTTCAACATTTCCAAGTGATAGAAGATCATCATCTCCTGATACGATATACATACACTCTGCATCGATAGCACAGGAGATGAATTTGTCATCGTCATGGTCTCTGCATATGCTGATCTCGGATGAAGGGATAATTACTTTGAATACCTTGAAGACTTCATCAATGAGTTGCTGCTTCAGCCTTGATGGATATTTATTTGTCATTCTCTCAATGACATCTTTATACTCTTCCCATATTTCGGGAGATATATATGCATCATTCTGTTTTGAAATGACGGATTGAAGAACTTTTAGGGGAAGTCCTCCGAAGAAGACAGCAGAGATGAATACGTTCGTATCTATTACTATCTTCATGTAAGTTCTTTCCTTGCTTTTCGGGATTCGCTGATAGCCTTCTTGATATCATCTTCTGACAGTCCTTCTTTCTCGGCATATTCCCTGGCTTTTGCAAGTGCGGCTGAAAGCTTATCCTCTGATGGAAGTTCAACAGGCTTCAGGATGATATTTTCACCATCTGAATAAATGACAAGCTGGCTGCCTTCCTTTATTGACAAGGCTTTACGATAACTTACTGGAATGGCTATCTGACCTTTTGAAGAGACTGATACAAGCTGCATGGTCATGTTTAAACCTCCTTGCGTAAGAATTTCTTACACATATAATATATCATATTCCCTCAATAGTTGCAGTTCATGTTTATAGGATTTCCATTCCTTCACTAAATCTTCTCTAAGCCTGCCTGGTTTGATAAGTTCTCTAAGTCGTCGGCTAGGATGGCCTCTTATCCTGTGACGGGAGAGCAATCTTCCTAATCCATGCAGAAAGGCCGTCTCTATGGATTACTCACTAAAAGATTCAGAGCCAGATATTTTGATTCAAGGTGTCAATTGAAAAATTCTATAAACATCGGTTGTCGGATAAAAATTCTGATGGCAATCCAGCTATTGGTAGCATCTTTTTGTTCTCAGAAGAAATGGGCAATAGTCAAATCTATGTGCTCAATGAGATCAAGTAGATTTTCACTTCCAGATATAATGAATTACCAACCGCTAATGAACTGCAGCATGAGATTTAGGCAGAGCATAAAGGAATAAAGATGATAAAAATGGGCTTTGGGGCTAATACTCCAGTCTTGACTCAAAGGTAGATCGTCTTTCTGAACTGGACTGTATTCAGGATTTCAGAACCATTATGAGAAAACTGCATAGACACAGTATGTCTGCTCAGTTCCATCTGGCACTGTCCAGTATGTGATATCACCATATATATCTGCGAACTTCTGAAGCGCGGAATCGATTTCCGTTTCAAATCCTCTGTATGCTTCACTATCTTCGAATCGGTATTCTGCAGGGGATGATGTCATTGCGGAGCGCTTGATGAGAGCCATTCCTGCTTCTGTCATATCATCATCGCTGCCGATGATCATTCCGTTTCTGTAGTGCCAGTTCCATTCCATCGTATCCGCATCAGGAAGGCTCTCATAATATGCTGACTTCTCATGGTCATTCACAAGTATGCTGTCAGGTATATTGAAGTACTGATGCGAAATATAGTCAGTCATGTCATCCCATGTTATGTCCACATGGGCATATTCATCGCCAATTTTCACGATGTTCCATTCATGTGCCTCGCCGAAGCTTGTCCCTGAGACCGTGGAACATGGTATTCCCGCAAGTCTCATGAGCAGAGTGAATGCCTCTGCATAGCCTTCGCAGGCTGCCGTATTCCTGAGGAGCGCTCCCTGCGGCGTGTAGTCGGTTTCCGTTTCCGTGCTATAGTCGACGAGAATCGCAAGATAATCATGGAGCCACAGTTCCTTTTCATAGTCTGAAATATTCACGGGAATCATCGAAAGAATGTCTTCAGCCTTGCGGAATAAAAGCATCGAATATACCCTGATCTCATCTGTGCTCATTGTCGGATTGAAGGAGATATCTGTAATCATCGTATCATCATCGGTGTAGTAGAGTTCATATTCGTAATCGATGTAGAAGAGTTCCGGATAATCGAACATTATGTTCTCAATGGCGATATCAAGCTCAGCTTCAGGAACCGCCTCATCGAATTCCACCATGAAATCGCAATCAGAAAGGCTTTCATAGATGGTATCTACTATATTTTTCTGATAATCGCTCAGGCAGTGATAGGAGATCACTGTATCTATCGGGTAGGGAAGAGAAGGGACTGCTGAAAGCAGGACAGGAATGATCATGATAATGGTTATGAGAGCGATTCTTTTCCTCATGGTTTCTATCATAGCATGAGAAATCCATCAGGATGATTGCGGGATTTCTCACAGAATGAAACCATAATATTTTTCCAGTATTCAGGATTTCTGATCCATGATGCTGCTCTGTATTTCATTCTTGTAGTAATTGCCGAAGCTTGCCATATCATCTAGCAGTGATTTCAGCCTTATTCCCATTGCTGTAAGGCTGTATTCCACTTTTGGCGGATTCGTCCCATAGTCTTTCCTTGATACTATCCCAGCGGATTCAAGTTCTCTGAGACTCGTTGTCAGTACCTTCTGGGAAATCCCTTCCAGAGATTTCTGAAGCTCATTGAAGCGCCATGTCCTCTCAGAAAGATTTCGCAGTATAAGAAGCTTCCATTTGCTTCCGATGAGAGCAACTGTTGTCGCGACAGGGCATTCGGGCAATTCTGATTTTGCTTTCATGTCCGTATTATAGCACATTCTGAAAAGTATGCGCAGTTACTTTTTTGTGCGTACTTTTCGTCATTTCCATTAAGCTGTACATTATCGCTGTAAGGAGAAAGAAGAATGAGCAACTATGTAAAAACAGGAAAAGCGGAAGGAGCAAGGACAGAGCTTCATGACAAGCTGTCCCTCACAGGTGCGGAGATAAGCGTCAACACGCTTGATGTAGGCACATCAGTCCCATTTGTTCACTCCCATAAGGCCAACGAGGAAATCTACTTCATCATATCCGGGAAGGGCAAAGCAACAGTTGATGGAGAGGATATTCCTCTTGAAGAAGGTGACTGGCTCAAGATCGCACCAGCGGGCAGAAGACAATTCTTTGCATCTTCTGATGCTCCGATGAGCTATATCTGCATTCAGGTGAAGGCAGGTTCCCTCGGAGATTACACTGCAGCTGATGCGATAGTGTAAGTCATTGATAGCAGAATCCCGCAGAAATGACTGCGGGATCCATGTCAGAAGGATATCGGGATTCCTTCTTTCTTAGCATTGATGACCTGGAAGGCTATCGTGATTGCCAGTATTCCAAGGCCCGTGATATCTGTTACGGTTCCCGGATCGACCATCATCAGTCCGCCTCCGAACAGAAGTATGCGGAGCAGGATGGGAATCGGTCTGACCAGGAAGCCGTTGAGTGCGGCTGCCAGCGAGAATATCCCAAGTACGGACGTTATTATGATCTGAACGAACTGCCATGATGATTCCAGATCTATGAACAGCATCTGAGGGCTGAGCGCGAAGATGTATGGGACTATGAATGCCGCTATCGCAAGCTTCGTGGCCACGAGTCCTGTCTTCATCGGATTCGATTTTGCGATTGCGGAACCCGCATATGCGGCCAACGCGACAGGCGGCGTTATATCAGCAACGATTCCGAAATAGAATACGAAGAAGTGAGCTGCCATTGTCGCAACACCGAATGGCTCTGCTATGAGTATCGGTGCGCATATCGATGCCATGATCAGGTAGTTTGCTGTGGTGGGAACGCCCATTCCGAGGATGATGCAGCAGATCATCGTGAGGAAAAGCGCGATGATCAGATGTCCGCCGGAGAATGCGACGATGGCCACTGAGAGCTTTCCAGCGAGTCCTGTCACAGTGATGCAGCCTGAGATGATTCCTGCAAGTCCACATGCCACGACAACCGTGATCGATCCTCTGGCACCACCTTCGAATGCTTCAAATATTCTTGTGATCGTGAGACGATGACGAGGATTGATGAGCCCTACACCAATAGCCACTGCAATCGATATCGCGGCAGAGTAGGCCATCGTGAATGTGTTTGTCGATACAAGGTAGACAAGAGCAATGAGAGGCAGAAGGAGATATATCTCCCTGATGAGCTCCTTTGCTTTCGGAAGCTCTTCCTTTGGTATTCCCTTCATCCCTGTCTTCTTTGCCTCAAGATGGACAGCTATGAAAATCCCAAGGAAGTAGAGGATTGCAGGAAGTATTGCCATTGTAGCGATTGTCGCATATGGCTGTCCTGTGTATTCAGCCATGAGGAAAGCAGCTGCGCCCATGATAGGGGGCATGATCTGACCGCCTGTTGAGGCTGCTGCTTCTACAGCTGCCGCGAATTCAGGCCTGTATCCCATCTTCTTCATCATAGGGATCGTGATGGATCCTGAACCTACAGTGTTTGCGACTGAAGAACCTGATGCCATGCCTTCAAGTGCTGATGCGACTACCGCGACTTTCGCAGGACCTCCTGTGAATCTGCCTACAGCAGCATTCGCAAAACGTATGAAGAAATCAGCTACACCGGTTCTTTCCAGGAATGCTCCGAAGATTATGAACAGGACGATGAACTTCGCACAGGTATTGACAGGTGTGCCGAATATGCCGTTTGTCGTATAGAACAGAGTTCTTATGATCTGGAATATGTCCTGTCCGGATGCAAGTGTATAAATGATAAGGACACCTGCAACGCAGAGTATCGGGAGGCCGACGCAGCGGCGGCAGAGCTCTACAAGCGCAAGAATGCCAATGAGGCCGACTATCATGTAGACAGGATCGCCCATGATTCTTGCTGACAGCCTGATTACCTTCATCGCATTGACTGCATAGAAGAAGTAGGCGCCTGATCCGGCTATCATGATGACTATATCGTACCATGGCATATGATTCGGTCTCATCACTCCCTTTTTGACAGGGAATGTCAGGAATCCTATCAGTATGATCATGCCAACGAAAATCGAGAGTCTTCTTTCCGGGAGTGTCGTAAGGAATACCGCGTCAATGATGCAGTAGATTGCAAAAGCAACCATGACAAAGCCGATGACTATCTTTGGTGTGCCTGTCCAGATCCTCTGATTCGATTCCCTGTCGTACTTCCTCATCACAGCTTCGACATCTGCTTCTGTTCCGACAGACTCGTCATAGACTTCCATTTTCTCTGGATCTTTGGCTTTGGGATGTTTTCTTTCTTTCACGTATTCTCCTGATAAATAAGATAGGGACTGCAGCAAAGCAGTCCCTGCATGCGGTTCTAGCTTATATTACTTTACCGGGACTGTGTAGCCTTTTTCAGCAAAGTATTTAGCAGCTCCTGGGTGATAGGGGACTGTCGTTATCGATGTTGCGAAGTCCATATCGAGCTCTGCACCCTTTGCGTGTGCCGATGTGATTGCATCCTTGTCGTTGAAGATTGTCGATACGATGTTGTATGCATCATCTTCGGATACCGTGTCATTAGCAATGATGACAGCGCCTACTGCCACAGTCTGGCAATCTTCATCAGTACCGTATACAGATGCTGCAATGGTGTTCGGGCTATAGTATGGGGATGCATTGAGAAGGATGTCCATATGCTCCTGATCGATTGAAACAAGGTATACATCCTGAGTGCTTGCAAGTGTTGATATAGCGACTGTCGGAGCACCTGCGACGACGAATGCCGCATCGATCTTGCCATCCTGAAGGGCATCGACGCTGTCGCCGAAGCTCTGATATGTAGGCTTGATGTCATTCTCTGTAAGGCCATAGGCTGCGAGGATGTCGAGCGCATTGTAGTATACGCCAGAACCTGAGGAACCGATCGATACTGATTTGCCCTTGAGGTCTGCAACAGTCTTGATTGACGGATTGAGCGTGACAATCTGCACCTGCTCCATATAAAGAGCTGCAAGTGTCGAGAATCCATCGATTGCGCCAGTCTCAGCGAAAAGATTCGTACCGGAGTATGCATAGCTCATTACATCGGTCTGTACGAAGCCCAGCTGATAGCGGCCCATGTCCATCATCTCGATATTGTCCTGGCTTCCTGCACTGACGACAGCTGTGACGCTTGTCGGAGTCTCGGATGTGATTCTTGCAGCAAGCACATTGCCATAGCCATAGTAAGTACCCTGATCGCCGCCGGTGCCGAACATGAGTCCTGATGACTCACTTGACCCTCCGGCCATGACAGGCAAGAGAGCAACAGAGAGAACAAGCAGTATTGCCAATATCTTCCTCATAACATCCTCCTGTTTATCTGTGTGTTTGTTATTCTGAATCTTGCGCAATCATGCTTTGTTTGTCAAGCAATCATGCATCAAAAGTGAATACTAGTTGCAACTTTATGCAATTTCTCCCATGGTTTTTGGCATAAAAATCGAAAATCAGAGTTCTCTGAGCTTTCTCCTGTCAATTGCATAGCCAATAAGGGCTGAGATTATCGTCGGAATCATCCAGAGAAGAGGATATGAAGCCATCGTGCTTTCAGGGAAAATGAGCGGCAGTGCGGAGAAAAACAGCGCTGCGGCTGATGCGATCCTGTGAACATACCTGTATTTCTCACCATCTGGAATGAATGCAAGGATGATGAGTACGATTGCGACAGGATAGAGAAGGGTAAGGACCGGTGCGGAGATCGATATGATTCCATCAAGCCCTATATTCGAGATGATGAAGGATACTGCTGCGAATATGAATACCCATGCTTTCCTCGGTATTGCAGGGCAGAGTTTCTCGAAGTAGACACTGCATGATGAGATAAGTCCTGTGCAGGTATTGAAGCATGCTGCGATGAATATAAGGGAAAGGATGACAGATCCCGCCTTGCCGAATATCAGAAGGGAAGCTGCCGAAAGTATGTCCGCGCCATTTGATGCAGGAACCCCATGTGATGCCGCAAAGCGTCCGACTGATGCTATTGCCGTATATACGATGATGAATATTGCTCCGGCGGCAAGACCCGCTTCTGCTTCCGTCTTCTGAAGCTGGCTGCGTTCATCTATTCCCAATGCCTTTATATTCATGACGGCTATCATACCGAAGACAAGTCCTGCGATTGCATCCATCGTCTGATATCCCTCCATGAAGCCTCTGGAGAATGGGGAAGTGTCATATCCATTTGATGCGGCATAGCTGAAATCGCCTGATCCTGTCATTATGGCTCCTATCGTGAGTACCGCGATAAGCGCAATAAGAAGAGGGCAGGTGATCCTTCCCAATGTACGGGATAGTTTTTCGGGATTCAGTGCTACAGCCGCTGATATCAGGAAGAACATCAGCGAGTAGAGCAGCCTTGGGATGTTTCCGGATAATGCAAATGATGACTGAATCATCTCATAGCTTGTGGATGCTGTCCTTGGAATTGCGAGGCAAGGCCCGATCGCAAGATAGATTGCCGTTGTATATATGATGCCGAATAGAGGATGAACCCGCTTCGCGAGGTTATCGAGGCCATCTGTCCTTTCGACTGCGAGCAATGCGGTTATAGGGAGCCCTATTGCTGTTGCATAGAAACCAATCAGCGCAAGGGGGAAGTTCTCTCCTGACTGAGATGCGAGATATGGCGGGAATATCAGATTGCCGGCTCCGAAGAACATGCTGAATACTGTGAGTGAAAGAACGGCTTTTGTCCTGAATGCAGGTTTCATTGCTCCTCCTTCACAAGATGATAGCACTGTATGGCTTCAAAGTGGTGAAAACATATAGCTTCATCAGCTTTTTGAGCTGTATCATCTGAGATATGGAAGATAATGAAGAGAAGGAAAGCTCCGCCTGGTCGCCAGATGATGATATCGTCCTTGAATGGGCTGGCAGGGCAGAAGGGATTTCAGAAGAGCAATAGCAAAGCCCTGCGATGAGGCAGGGCTTTGGGGATTCAGTTCTTTGCATCTCTTACGGCAGAAGCCATAAGTCTGATTGCATTGATATTTATGAAGCCTTTGCAGTCGATCGGGTGGTAGCCACCGGCCTTGTCCATCGAACCGAGGTCTTCGTTGTAGAGCGAGTAGTCGGAAGAGATTCCAGCATTGATGACATTGCCTTTGTAAAGCGCGACATCCGCTGTTCCTGTGACGTTCTTCTGGCTTGTCTCGAAAAGCGATGTGAGCATGTTGAACTCAGGAGCTCCCCAGTAGCCATTGTAGATGAGCTCCGCATATTTCGGGCTGAGCATGTCGCGAAGATGCATCGCTTCCTTGTCCATGCAGAGTCCTTCGAGATTGTGATGTGCCTTCCAGAGGATTTCGCATCCCGGTGTCTCATATACGCCTCTGCTCTTGATGCCGATGAATCTGTTCTCGACCATATCCACGCGTCCGATGGCATTGTCATGTCCCATTTTATTGAGATAGAGGATCATCTCCACAGGATCCGTGACTACTGTGCCATCATCCTTGTTTGTAACGGATACAGGCACACCATCCTTGAATGCAATGCTGAGCAGCGTTTCCTTATCGTTCGCCTTCTCTGGAGAGAGCGTCAGTGAGTATACATCCTCAGGGCATCTCATTGACGGATCCTCAAGTATACCCGCCTCATGCGAAATGTGGATCATATTCTCATCCTCGCTGTAGGGCTTCTTCGCAGTTGCCTTCACGGGGATGCCATTCTCCGCCGCATACTTGAGCATATCGGACCTGCCTTCGAACTGGCTGAGCCATTCCTCATCCTTCCATGGGCTGATGATCTTCACATCCGGCATGTTCATGTAGTAACCGAACTCGAACCTCACCTGGTCGTTTCCCTTGCCTGTAGCGCCATGGGCGACATACTTCGTACCTTCAGCTTTCGCTATCTCGATATGCTTCTTCGCTATGATAGGCCTTGCAAGCGATGTACCGAGCATGTAAGTGCCTTCATAAATCGTATTCGCCTTGAGTGCAGGATAGATATAGTCAGTCACAAGAGGCTTCCTGAGGTCTTCGACATAGACCTTGCTCGCACCTGTTGCATAGGCTTTCTCCTCGATTGCCTTGAAATCCTCGTTCTGTCCGACATTCGCAACATACGCGATTACATCGAATCCCTTGTTCGCAAGCCACTTGAGTATTACTGATGTATCGAGTCCGCCAGAGTAGGCGAGAATGACTTTCTCTTTCATCTTTTTCTCCTTACAAGCGGTATTATGCAAATTTATCGAATAAATACAAGAGGTTTTTGCATAAATATTCAAAAATATGCATTAATTTCAATTGTCATTAAAAATATATGCAAAAAAACATCCCCGGATTCTGAAGGAAGACCCGGGGATCCGCGCAGCTGCCGTATGCAGCTACGACTGTGGCAGTCCCTCTTCGTAGGCAACCTGACAAATGCCATTTAAGCCACTGATTTCAATCTAATATAGAGAAACGGATTTGTAAATAGAATTCTTATATAAAAATTCATTGTTTTCGGTATTCAGTCTTATAGAAAGAATATAAGGGTTTTTCATTTAACTCTTTTTTGCGCATGATTATGCAGAAACAGTCATGAAAAAGCGTATTCCGGCTTTAGAGCTTGAAAATCATACGCCGGTAACGTACTCTGTTCTCATGATCGGATTTTTCATAAAGAAAGCTTTCTTCGATGGCTGGGATAACCTGATTTCGATGGCCATTTTCAATCTGATGTATATAGCCCTGCTGATGGTATTGCTGTATTCATTCTCGGTAGTCCCCGCGGCTTTCATCTTTGCCGTGATTGCTGTCGTTCTTCTTGTCTTCTCGCTTATGATGGGAGGGACTGCCAGCGTGACTCATAACTGGTCATGCTATAAAGGTGAATCATGGTCCGCATTCAGACAGGGATTCGTGAGAAACATAAGGCATTCACTGCTCTTTTTCCTCCTTATCCTCCTGTTCGCTGCGAATATCATGCTCATAATACCATTCTATCTCCAGAATTTCGGAAATGGCTTCGGCATGATAGTGGCGATCATCCTCTGCTGGCTGGAGATCGCTCTTGCGCTTGTGCTTCCTTTCTATTTCCCGCTTATGAATCTCCTTCCTGCGGACAGACCCCTGAAGACTCTCAGGAAGTGCTTCATAATCCTTTTCGATAATATCGGGTTCTCGCTTTTCTTCTTCCTTTATGACCTTATATGCTTTGTACTGTCCATAGTGACGATAGGCCTTGTTCCGGGAATGTCTGGCCTTCAGCTTCTTGCCCAGGATGGGATGAAACTCATAATGATGAAGTATGACTGGCTTGAGGAGAATCCTGATGGTGACAGGAAGCATATCCCCTGGGAGGACATCCTGTATGATGAGAAGGAGAAGGTCGGTCCACGTTCGTTCAAGAACATGATATTCCCCTGGAAGTAGCATGAGAGAGATAGAGATGAAGGCCAGGGTCAGTAATCCAGCTGATGTTAAGGCCTGTTTTGATAATCTTGCTGGTGAAGGTTCACCTGTCTACAAGGATGATCATTACTTCCGTCTTCCAGGAAGCAATATACAGTCGATGCGCATAAGGCGCTATGATGGGAAGGTCGAGCTGACATGCAAGAGGACATCTTCTGCAAATGGCAGAGAGGACAACAGAGAGTTCGAGTTCCTTGCGCTTCCTGATCAGTATGAGAAGGCTGTTGCCTTTTTCCATGCGCTTGGCCATGAGGATTTCTTCATCAAGCGCAAGAAAGGATGGGAATGGAATGTAGGAGATGCCCATGTGGAGCTTCTTTCCGTCAATGATATCGGGACATTCCTTGAGATCGAGATCCTGCTTCCTTTCGATTCTGATGATAAGGCCGCAGATGAGGCTCTTTCGAGGATAGCGGCCCTTATGGAAAGGGCGGGGGTCTGTGACATTGAGAAGAGATCTTACCGCGAGATGATACTTGAGAAGGAGGGACGGAATGGAATTCAGGGCTAGCCATATACTTGTGAAAGATCAGACAACAGCTGAGAAGCTTTATGAAAGAGTGAAGAAAGGGGAGTCATTCCAGTCCCTTGCTCATCAGTATTCGACATGTCCTTCGAAATCGAAGGGCGGTGACCTTGGCTGGTTCGGTCCGGGACAGATGGTCGCACCGTTTGAGAATGCTGTCAGAAAACTTTCGACAGGAGCTATCTCGAAACCTGTGAAGACTCAGTTCGGATGGCACATCATAAAGAAGACAGGCGTGAGATAACCAGTATCCGGTTAATATATTGTTATTGACTGATTAGCAGGTTGATATCTTACCATATGCTGAGGATTTTCTGCTGCTAGCAGAAAATCCTATATGCTTCGAATCCAAGTTCATTCTTTATATTTGAAATTGTCAGCCCCTCCGGCAATCCGATCTGGGTATCATCAAGTCCATGCGTCTTCATTATATTTTCTATCTTCATGATGTATTTTGCCGCAAAGCCTTTGCGGCCCATTGCTTCCGATAGATAGCAGAGAGTGAGGATCAGAATGCATAGGCTTCTGGGATTCATTGTTTGCATCAGGGAACCATATCTGTCTATCTTCCATCTTCTCGGAATAATGACAGGGACAGTGCTGCTTGTATCGATAAGCTTTGCATGAAGAGCGCATTTGTTTCTCAGAACAGACAGGCTATGGATCCAAGATTCCATTGCAGTTGCTGACAGCATATACCGGTTGGCAATCTCATTCCTGTCCTCATCTTTAAGATACACCATATATATCTTGGAAAGCTCGCCAAGACTCAGAAGCTCAACCATCATCCATATCGGAGGCAAAGCGTCCGAATAATTCCTCAGGAAGTTTTTGATGTACGCTTCATTGGAATTATTCACGGCTTTGAGGAAATGATCCTTATATAGCTTTTTCCATTCTTCATTGTTGGTGTGGTAATATTCCTGCTTATAAGGATAGATGCCATACTTCGATCCCAGAACATCCACGAACTGCGAACGCAGCGATATCTCAAAGTCCTGGATTATTTCGAATGTCACAAGTCTGATTTGCTTATCCGCATAATAATCATCCTGTATCTTCATGAACGAAGCATTGCTTATGAATCTATGCTTCTTTGAGTTCTCATCGTAGTATCTTCGGCAGTATCCATCAAATCTGTAGAAATTGAGGTTCTTCAGGAAATTGACCATGAATGCACGATTCTCATCGGTACCGATAAGCAACCCTCTGCTTTCCAGCAGCTGCACCTGCTCTTCAAATGTAAGGAAAGATTCAGAATAAGAGACCTTATTTATCATAAGGCCCCTTTGCACTGTCCGGGCCAAAATGAGCATATCCTGAAAGGAAAGAGGCTTGCCCGGATCTATTGATTATCTTATAGCACGGATATGCCGAATCGTCAAACATTCAGTTCTCCTTTTGAAATCCAGCTCTGTATATAACGATTATTTGCAGCTATAGCCTGGTAATCGCTTTTTGCATGAAATGTACAAAACGCCAGTTATTCTGACTGCATCTTTTCAAGAGATTATCATATATTCACCATTGATTCATCTTTTTTCTAATACTAATTCTATTGATTTTGTTTTATCTGAGTAAAATTCATTATTTTTGTTATATTCTGATATTGTGGCCTTATACTCCTATCAGTGGATTCTCAAATCACAATGAATCATCTAGAATGACGGAAGTCGTTTATCAGGGACAGGGAATGATGTATTCCCAGAGGCAGGTATGATATGAAAAGCGTAACAATCTGGACAGATGGGGCTTGCTCTGGAAACCCTGGTCCTGGTGGATGGGGTGCCATCCTTGAATATAACGGGCATCAGAAGGAGATGTCAGGCGGCGATGCCATGACTACGAACAACCGCATGGAACTCATGGCGGCTATCGCTTCTCTTGAGGCATTGAAGGAAGACTGCAATGTCACGCTCTATTCAGATTCGAAGTATCTTACCGATTCAATAAACAAAGGCTGGGTATTCAGCTGGGAGAAGATGGGATTCCAGAAGAAGGGCAAGGCAGTTCCGAATACAGACCTGTGGAAAAGGGTGCTTGAGCTTATAAGGAAGCATGAGGTGACTTTTGTCTGGGTCAAGGGCCATGCCTCGAATGAGAAGAACAACAGATGCGATGAGATGGCTGTGGCCGAATGGAAGCGGATCAAGGCTGGGAAATAAGCCCCTCTCCATTGAGTATGCGTGTCGCATCATAAAGCTTTGGCTCATGTCTCCATTCAGGCAGTTCCTGCTGAGTTTCTCCCGATGATATGGCTTTATAGAAGCTGCTGTTCTGAGCAAGTATAGAGATCGCATCTTTGTTGGTATGGTCATAAAGCAGGATTGTCTTTGCTTCCTGTTCTGCCAGCTCTGTGCGCAATGTCACCTTATAGCGGTTTGCAAGCAATGTCCTGATCATCGTGTTGGCAGGATCTTTGCCGAGTATCGCCTTGAGCTGTTCCTCATAGCTTCTCATCATCCCGGCTTCCCTGTATGCATACGCCTTGAGATACATGAAGCGGATCATATCAGGATAAATGGCAAGTGCTTCATCGGCCACAGCTGCGGCTTCTCTGAATTCTCCCTGCTGCAGATGGGAGTAGGCAAGATTGTAATAGATCGCGGCATTATCAGTCTCGCCCAGTGCCTGAGAGTAAAGTGCTTCCGCTTCTTCGCCATACAGCCCTTCAGCCATCTCAAGATAGCTGTTGCCAGGATCCGTGCTCTGACATGAGATAAGAAGGAGAATAAGAGCTGCTGCGGTAAATAGCCTGTGCATCATGACCTCAATCTGGATTCTAGCCAAGCTATTGATGTATGCCAAGTGGCTTCTTCCTGCTATAATCGAAGCGAGGTGAATAAATGAATATTGTACTTCTTGGCCCTCCGGGAGCCGGAAAAGGAACTGTGGCAGCTCTGCTGAAGAAAGAACTTGATGTACCGCACATCTCTACTGGCGATATCTTCCGCGAGAACATCAAGAACGGAACTGAGCTTGGAAAGAAAGTCGAATCCATCATGGCATCTGGTGCGCTTGTGCCTGATGATGTCACTGTCGAGCTCGTCAAGGACAGACTTTCGAAAGACGATGTGAAGAATGGATATATCCTCGATGGATTCCCGCGCACGATCGCACAGGCTGAGGCGCTCTCATTCTTCGCTGATATCGATGCAGCTGTATGCTTCGTGCTTTCCGATGAGGAGATCATCAAGAGGCTTTCAGGCCGCCGTATCTGCAAGTCAACAGGCAAGATCTATCATATTGTCTCCAATCCGCCCAAGGTCGACGGAATCGATGATGAGACAGGCGAGCCTCTTATCCAGAGAGACGATGACAAGCCTGAGGCAATAAAGCATCGTCTTGAGGTCTATCAGGCATCTACGGCACCGCTTATCGAATACTATAGCGGCAAGGGACTCCTGAAGAATATCGATGCATCTGTTTCTCCTGAAGAAGTCCTTGCATCTGTTGTCGCTGCTCTGAAAGCTTGAATTGCGGATGGCCACGGCTTAACATAGTAGTGGCCTATGTATGATATAAAAGCATTCTCATCATTTTCAGAACCATTCGCGTCACCGCTTTTCCCTAAGAAAGGGGAACTGGTGACGCTTTCTATTGTCTTTTCGGAAAAGCCTGATTCCGTGATCCTCCGCGCTGATGGCAATACAGGCCTTGTCTATTCGTATCAGATGAGGGAGAAGGGGCGGCTGAATGGAGCCTACCTCTACAGCGCAGAGGCCGAGATTCCGCTTTCCGATGAGATTTTCCGCTATTTCTTCGTATTCTCATATCATGGCACATATCTTTATTATGCGAAGAATGGCATACAGAGAAACTGCCCGAAGAGGGCTGACCGCTTCTCCGTGATTCCGTCTCTCGATGCCCCTGACTGGGTCGCAGGCTCAACATGCTACCAGATCTTCCCAGACAGGTTCGCGAAAGGCGATATGTCGGTAGGCGCGAAGGAAGGCGAGTATGAATTCGATGGTGGAATGGTCACTACTCCTGATGTCAAATCGGAACCAAAGCCTTTCGAGCAGTCCAGATGCCTTGATTTCTACAATGGTGACCTCAGAGGAATAGAGGATAAGGCTGATTATCTGCTTGCCCTTGGTGTGAATGCGATTTATCTCAATCCGATCAATAATGCACGGACTGTTCATAGGTATGATGCCATAGACTTCTTCAATGTCGATCCGCGCCTCGGTGGCAATGAGGCATTCTCTTCACTTATAAGGACAATGCATGAGAAGGGTATAAGGGTCATTCTCGATATCTCGATAAATCATACCGGAAGTGACTGCCCATGGATAAGAAGGGCTATTGAGGATCCTGATTCGGATGAGGCTGGATTCTATTATCTTGAGAATGGCAGGCCACGGTTCTGGCAAGGTGTCGAGACTCTGCTTCAGCTTAATTACAGAAGCAACAGGCTCAGGGATATCATCTACAGGAATCCGGACAGCGCCATGCAGAAGTTCATCAGGCCTCCTTTCGGCATTGATGGATGGCGCCTTGATGTAGCTCCTGAGGTCGGACGTGCAGGTGCTGACCAGCTTTGCCGCGATGTGTGGAAGGAAGTGCGCAAGAGCCTTAAGGGAATAAAGCATGATCTTTATCTTGTGGGTGAGGACTGGGATGACAGCACTGAGTACATGCAGGGCGATATGTGGGATGCCACTATGAACTACTATGGCGTGAGCAGGATCCTCAGAAGCTGGATGGGAGAGTGCGACAGATTCCTATCCTCGGGATGGGGACATGATCCTGGAAGGACTCAGCCTTTCACTGGCGATGAGATGGAGAAAGCATTGTCAGATGCTGTTTGCTCTGTACCTGATCAGGCTGCCTACTTCCAGATGAATCTGATCGATTCCCATGACACGCCGCGCCTTCACTGCAATCAGAGAGTGATGAACAGGGAAATCTATAAAGGCGCTGTGATGTGCATGTATCTTCTTCCTGGCATGCCATCTGTCTACTATGGAGATGAGGTCCAGATAAAAGGCAGGATGGGTTCTGTTGAAGGTGCAAGGTATCCTATGGACTGGACAGAGGAAAGCTGGGACCGCGATATGCTTGCATTCTATTCGAAGCTGGGCGATGTCAGGAAGCTTCCTTTCCTCCCATATTCCGCATTCTCGGTTGAAGCAATCGATAGCGAGGCTTTTGCGATAAAGAGGATAGGCTCCGGATATGCGCTTATAGCATTTATCAACAGATGCCCGAGATCCAGGACAGTATCCGCTGATTTGTTTGCAATGCCTTCAAATGTGGCAAGGGGTATTTTCTCATCACACAATGCGGGAATCGAAGGGAGGACCATTTCTGTCAAGCTTGAGGCATATGAGAGCGCATTGTTCCTTCTCTCAGAGCGCGATGGCGGGTCAGATCTCGTGATCAGCTGATAATTGCAAAGATGCGATTTTTGTGCGATTAATAATAAGCCAAGGAGATCCTATGGCTTATTTTTTCAATGAACTCTCTCGTACTTTCAGCGAATATCTTCTTGTTCCGGGATATTCATCTGCTGAATGCATTCCTTCCAATGTCTCTCTGCGTACGCCGCTTGTAAGATACAGGAAAGGGGAAGAGCCCGGAATATCGCTGAATATACCGATGGTCAGCGCTATAATGCAGGCTGTCTCTGGCGAGAAAATGGGCGAGGCGCTTGCCAAGGAAGGTGGTGTCGCTTTCATCTATGGCTCACAGACTGCCGATGATGAGGCAAGGATGATCAGCCGGGTGAAGGCTTCCAAAGCGGGTTTCGTAGAATCCGATTCAAACCTGAAGCCTGACAACACCCTCGGCGATGTGCTTGCGCTTACTGCACGTACAGGACATTCGACGATTGCCATTACATCTGATGGCTCTCCCAGGGGAAAGCTCCTCGGTGTGGTCACGTCACGTGATTACAGGGTCTCGAGGATGACCGAGGATATTCCGGTATCTGAGTTCATGACTCCTATCTCAAGGGTCATCTACGGAAAGGAGGGGATGACGCTTTCCGAAGCAAACGACATAATCTGGGAACATAAGCTCAATCAGCTTCCGATCATCGATGATGACGGCTGTCTTGTCTCGTTTGTATTCAGGAAGGATTACTCAAGCCACAAGGACAATCCACTTGAGCTGCTTGATTCCAGGAAGCGCTATATAGTTGGTGCCGGCATAAACACGAGGGATTATGAGGAAAGGGTCCCCAAGCTTCTCGATGCTGGAGCTGATGTCCTCTGCATCGATTCCTCAGAAGGATACTCAGAATGGCAGAAGAGGACGCTTTCATGGATCCGCTCGAAATACGGGGACAGTGTGAAGGTGGGTGCTGGCAATGTCGTCGATGCCGAAGGCTTCCGCTTCCTTGCTGACTGCGGGGCTGATTTCGTCAAGGTTGGCATCGGTGGCGGATCGATCTGCATAACACGTGAGACGAAAGGAATCGGAAGAGGGCAGGCTTCTGCGCTTATCGATGTATGCCAGGAGCGTGACAGATATTTTGAGGAAACAGGTATATACGTTCCGGTCTGCTCAGATGGCGGCATTGTCTTTGATTACCATATGACACTTGCGCTTGCCATGGGTGCGGATTTCGTGATGCTGGGAAGATACTTCGCGCGCTTCGATGAATCTCCTTCCAATCTCGTGAACATCAATGGAAACTATCTCAAGGAATACTGGGGCGAAGGATCGCAGAGGGCACGCAACTGGCAGCGCTATGATCTTGGTGGCGACAAGAAGCTTTCATTCCCGGAAGGTGTCGATTCATACGTTCCGTATGCAGGTGCTCTGAAGGACAATGTCGCTCTTACGATTTCGAAGATAAAGTCGACTATGTGCAACTGCGGAGCACTCAGTCTTGAGGAATTCAGAAGGAAGGCAAAGCTCACGATAGTATCACCGACATCGATTGTCGAAGGCGGCGCACATGATGTCATTCTCAAGGACAAGCTCAATCTTGATATAAAGTAAGGTGTTTTCTTTGAGAGGATGATTGTGTACAATCATATAAGCCTTCAGGTGAGTTGCTATTTTCCGCCAAAGGTGATAATAAAAAGACAGACTTTGAATATTTGATTATCGATTCAAAGGAGGAGATTTACAGATGAAAGTCGGAATCAATGGTTTTGGAAGAATCGGCCGCTTCGTTTTCCGCGCCGCTATGGATCGTGCGGATGTCGAGATTGTAGGCATCAATGACCTCTGCCCGGTAGACTACCTTGCATACATGCTCAAGTATGACACAATGCACGGCGCATTCAAGGGAACAATCGAAGCAGATGTCGAGAATAGCCTTCTGATTGTCAACGGAAAGAAAATCCGTGTCACAGCTTGCAAGGATCCTAACGAGCTCAAGTGGGATGAGGTTGGAGCTGAGTACGTTGTTGAGTCGACAGGTCTCTTCCTTACAAAGGAGAAGGCACAGGCACATATCAATGCTGGAGCAAAGTATGTCGTAATGTCCGCTCCTTCGAAAGATGACACACCGATGTTTGTCGTAGGTGTCAACGAGAACACATATGTAAAGGGCACACAGTTCGTTTCCAATGCATCCTGCACAACAAACTGCCTCGCACCAATCGCAAAGGTCCTCAATGACAAGTTCGGAATTAAGGATGGTCTCATGACAACTGTCCACTCCACAACAGCAACGCAGAAGACTGTTGACGGACCTTCAATGAAGGACTGGAGAGGCGGACGTGCTGCATCTGGCAACATCATCCCATCCTCAACAGGCGCTGCAAAGGCTGTAGGCAAGGTCATCCCATCACTCAATGGCAAGCTCACAGGTATGTCAATGAGAGTTCCTACTCTTGATGTTTCTGTTGTTGATCTCACAGTAAATCTTGCAAAGCCAGCAACATATGCTGAGATCTGCGCAGCAATGAAGGAAGCATCTGAGGGCGAGCTCAAGGGCATCCTCGGATACACAGAAGATGCAGTAGTTTCCTCTGACTTCCTCGGTGATACAAGGACATCAATCTTCGATGCAAAGGCTGGTATTGCTCTCACAGATACATTCGTGAAGGTTGTATCATGGTACGACAACGAGATCGGCTACTCGAACAAGGTCCTTGACCTCATCGCTCATATGAAGAAGGTCAACGGCTAAGATAGCTTATCCGGCTTAGCCCGGAGACACGGGCCTGCCATTGCGCAGGCCTTTTTTGAAATAGGAGTTTTCTTATGGTTCTCAATACAATCAATGAAGCGGATCTCAAAGGCAAGAAAGTCCTTATCCGCGTAGATTTCAACGTACCTCTCAAGAATGGCGTGGTTACTGACAACACAAGAATCAAGGCCGCTCTTCCTACAATCAAGTACATCCTCGACAATGGTGCTTCGCTTGTCGTGATGACACACCTCGGACGCCCTAAGGGACAGAAGAATCCTGATTTCTCCCTTGCACCTGTCGCAAAGGAGTTCTCGGCTCTTCTCGGAAAGGAAGTCAAGCTTGCATCTGATGTCATCGGACCTGAGGTAGAGGCTGATGTGAAGGCACTTAAGCCAGGTGATGTCCTCCTCCTTGAGAATGTCAGATACTATAAGGAAGAGGAAGCTAACGATCCAGAGTTTGCAAAGACACTTGCATCCTATGGCGATATCTACTGCAATGATGCATTCGGAACAGCACACCGCGCTCATGCATCGACAGAAGGTGTCTCACACTATCTTCCATCTTATGCAGGTTTCCTCATTGAGAAGGAAGTCAAGTTCATGGCACCTCTTCTTGAGAATCCGGAGAAGCCTTTCGTCGCGATCATCGGCGGTTCCAAGGTCTCTTCCAAGATCACAGTCCTCGAGTCTCTCGTAAAGACATGCAACACAGTCGTAATCGGCGGCGGCATGGCTTATACATTCCTCAAGGTACAGGGCCATTCGATCGGAAAGTCCCTTGTTGAGGATGATTACCTCGATACTGCAAAGGCATTCCTTGCAAAAGCTGCGGAGAAGGGCGTTGAGGTCATTCTTCCTGTTGACCATGTCTGCGCTGAGGAGTTCAAGGAAGATGCGGCACCTGTTGCTGTTGATTCCATCGATATCCCTGAGAATCTCATGGGCATGGATATCGGACCGAAGACAACTGCAAAGATCGTTGAAGCTGTCAAGAGCGCAAAGAGCGTTGTATGGAATGGTCCTATGGGCGTATTCGAATTCGCTTCTTTCGCAAAGGGCACAGAGGAAGTCGCAAAGGCGCTTGCTGCATCTGATGCAACGACAGTCGTTGGCGGCGGAGACAGCGTAGCAGCTATCAATAAGTTCGGCCTCGCAGCACAGATCAGCCATGTATCGACAGGTGGCGGTGCATCGCTTGAGTTCCTTGAGGGCAAGGTTCTTCCTGGCATCAAGGCTCTGGAGAAATAAGATGAGAAGGCCATATATCGCAGGTAACTGGAAGATGAATCTGACACCGAGCGAAGGTGCTGCATATGCAGCATCGCTCGCTGAGGCTGTCGCGAAGGAAAAGCCTTCATGCCGTATCATGATCGCTCCGTCCTTTGTATCGATTCCTGCTGTCCTTGAGGCAGTCAAGGGCTCTGATATCATCGTCGCTGCCCAGAATATGGCTGACCACCTTGCCGGTGCCTACACCGGTGAGGTCTCAGGTCAGATGCTTCTTGATCTTGGCGTGAAGACAGTCATCCTCGGCCACAGTGAGAGAAGGCAGTACTATGGCGAGACTGATGAGATCATCAACTCAAAGGTCCTTCTTGCTCTTTCACTTGGCATGGATGTAGTTCTCTGTGTTGGTGAGACGCTTGAGGAAAGGAAGAGCGGCAATCTTGAGAATGTGCTCAAGAGGCAGCTTGAAGTCGGTCTCAAAGATGTAAAGCCGGAGCAGATGGAGAAGATCACAATTGCTTATGAGCCTGTATGGGCAATCGGCACAGGGGAGACTGCTACCCCCGAGGATGCTGATGCAGCGCACAAGTTCATCCGCTCAACAGTAGCTGCAATATACTCATCTTCTATTGCAGAAAATCTCGTAATACAGTATGGTGGTTCAGTCAAGGCTGGCAATGTGAAGGCTCTGATGGCTAAGGAAAATGTTGATGGCGCACTTGTAGGCGGAGCCTCTCTTTCGCTGGAACAGTTCCTTCCTATAATCACATACGATAAATAACGGAGATAGATATGAGTATTCTAGGTATCATACTGCTTGTGCTTTTCTGCATTATCGCGCTTCTTCTGATTTTCCTTGTTGCTGTACAGGATGAGAAGAGCTCTGGTCTCGGTGGCATTTTCGGAGGCAGCTCCGATTCTGCATTCGGTTCAAGTACATCGACTGTACTTTCAAAGGCAACTACAATCCTCGCGGTCCTTTTCATGGTACTTGCCCTTGTGGTCGCTTTTGTCAACAAGACAACATATGAGGTTCCTGAGGGAACAGCTGCTGTCACAGCTCCGGCTGAGACGACAAGCTGGGTTGATTCAGCTAGCACAGAGTCTGCTGCAGAGCCAATTGCAGAGTGATTCCTTATCCAGAAGTGTGCCGGCTCTTTCCTTTTTGGATTGGCCGGCTTATTATTTGTAAAAAGGAATAATTTATGCAGGTTTGTATTCTATATGCAAGTAGAAACCGTGAGTCGGACAAGCTCAAGGCAATTGCGGATTCGCTTGCTAAAGGCATATCAGCTCAGGGGCATATACCCACTGTTATCAACATGAATGCTGAACATGAGAGGCTTTCCATTTACGATTATGTTATAATCGGAACGGAAACTGTCTCCCTTTTTTCTGCGAAAGTCCCGGATGTCATTTCAAAGTATCTGGCAGAGGCCGGAACTGTCTCAGGAAAAAGGTGCATGGCTTTCATATCCGGTGGCCTTAGGAAGAGCAAGGCTCTTCTTAATCTGATGAAGGTGATGGAAGGTGAGGGAATGATGCTCAGGACCTCTGAAATCATCACGAAAGCAGACGCTGCAATGGCAATTGGAAAGCGTCTCAATGTCGAAAGAAACCTCTGAGGTGAAAAGGAGATAAAATGAAGAAGATTGCATCGATAGCCGCTGCGCTTTTGGCAGCTGCATCTCTCTGTGCTGCATCAATGATTTCCCAGCCTGCAGCTACTGTCAATCTTATCCGCAATGAAGTGATAACGATGGATCAGCTCGATGAGCAGGTTGCGCGTCTTGAAGCAGCTGGTGCGCAGAATGTGAATCCTCTTGATGCACTTCAGACACTCATCAATGACAGAGTATTCCTTCAGGGCGCTGAGCGCGATGGAGTGGTCATCACCGATAGCCAGCTGTCATCGAACTACAATCAGGTCTACAACAATGCCGTTCAGCAGGCTGCCCAGTATGGACAGACTCTGACTCGTGAGGATTTTGATGCAGAGGTGATCAGGCAGTTCGGATCGATGGATGCATATATGGACGCACTGAGAAATCAGGCCATCATGCAGACATATCTCTATCAGGAAAAGGGAACGGAGATCCAGAATTCGATCACTGCTCCTACTGAGGATGAGATCTCATCATTCTACAGGCAGAACCAGCAGCAGTTCTTCCAGCCTGAGAATGTCCGCCTTGCTCACATCTATATGGCAAAGGCTGCCGCAGATGCAGAGAATGCTGAGGAGGTCAATGCTGAGAAGAAGGCTGCTATCGAGGCAATCAGCGCTGATATCAAGTCCGGCGCTACGACATTCGAGGCGTCTGTGCCTCTCAGCGAGGATGCAGCTAGTGTGCCTAATGGCGGTGAGATCGGATGGCTTGCATACAATGATGCAGGAGCGCGTCAGGGCTTCGGCGATGCATTCTGTGATGCAGTCCTTGCAATGCAGCCCGGACAGGTTTCCGATGTGCTTGAATCGAATGTCGGATACCATATCGTAAAGGTATCTGTGCATAATCCTGCGAAGATCCTGACTCTCGATGATAACATCGCTCCTGATCAGAATGTCACTGTAAGGCAGTTCATCTCACAGCTTCTGACAGAGCGCCAGATGCAGGTGGCGAGCTCACAGGCTCTTCAGGATATGGTGGAAGAGCTCAGAAGCGAAGCAAGGATAAATATACTTTACAACGGAACAGCTAACTGATGAAAAGACACCGTGACAGGGAGATCGCAGTCTCTACGCTGTACTCCCTAGACTTCAATAATTCAATGGAGCTTACCGATGATATTGACCTCTTTCAAGGCATGAGCGAGGAAGAGGTCGCTTCTCTCGATGAGGAGGATAAGGCATTTGTCCGCTTCCTTGTTGTCGGTACGCTTGAGAATCTTGCTGAAATAGACTCGCTCATTTCAAGATATTCCCTCAACAGACCTATTGATAAGATCGATATCGTTGACAGGAACATCCTGCGCATTTCATTCTATCAGCTTGCAATCTCAAGGGATGTGCATCCTCTTGTCGTCATTGATGAGGCTGTGAAACTCAGTCAGGAGCTTTCCAACGATGTCTCATTCAGATTCATCAATGGACTTCTTGATGCATACAGAAAGGAGAATCTTTCCCATGATAATGCTGAAAAATGATGAGGAGATAGATGGCATCAGAACTAGCGGCCATTATCTTGCCGAGATGTTTGAGGAAATCGGTCCTCAGATTTGTGCAGGAATGTCCACATACGATGTGGACAAGCTTTTCCATGAGTGGATGAAGAAGCGCCATTTCGGGGCTCCTTGCGTAGGTTACATGGGGTATCCTGCCGCAACCTGCGTCAGCGTCAATGATATGGTCATCCATGGCATTCCTACGAAGAGCGAGGTTCTTGCCGATGGCGATATCGTTTCCGTGGATATCTGCCTTGAGCGCAATGGATTCATATCAGATTCAACGCACACATATGAAATCGGGAAGGTGAGCGATGAGGTCCATAAACTGAATACAGTGACAGAGAAGGCTCTGTATCTCGGTATTGAGGCCGCATCTGCAAAAGGCGCAAGGACACAGAATATAGCAAAGGCCGTATACAGCTACTGCGCAATACAGAATGGCTATGGCGTTGTCCGTGACTACTGTGGTCATGGTGTGGGGTTTGAGATGCATGAGGAGCCTGATATCCCGAACTATGTATCGCTTGCGAATCCGAATCCCCGCCTCAAGCCGGGCATGGTAATCGCAATTGAGCCTATGATCTGCATGGGTACGTATAAAATCAAGACAATGGCTGATGGATGGGGTGTGAAGACAGCTGATGGCAAGCCTGCTTGTCATTGGGAGCATACCGTAGCCATCACAGAGAACGGACTGGAGATCCTTACCCAGCTTTAGGAGGTTTTATGGCCAAGGAATTCATCACATGCGATGAAATCAGGGATGCAGCGCTGAAGCTTGTCCACAGGATGTACACCGAAGATCACTTCGTTCCGGATGTCATATATGATTCGCTCAGAGGCGGTGCATATATGGCTAACGTCATGAGCGAATATTACAAGCTCATCGCTATGAAGGAAGGACGTGAGCCTGTCTTCTATGCGGCTGTGGTGGCAAGATCCTATGGCGATGTCAGAGAGCACTCCTCCCATGTTGATATCGATGGATGGACCTGGTCTCCTAAGAACCTCAAGAAGGGCCAGAAGGTCCTTATCGTTGATGATATCTTCGATACAGGAATGACAGTGAATGCGCTTACCGGGACTGTCATGAAGTATGGAATCCCTAGGGAAGACATAAAGGTGGCTGTATATGACTACAAGGTTCTCACATACAAGGATGAGCCACCTCTTCCTGTCCAGCCTGACTACTGGTGCCGGAAGCATGTGATAAACCATCCTTCTGAGTCTCAGTGGATTCATTACACATGCCATGAATTCATAGGCCTTGAGCATGATGAGATCGATCAGGTCTATACAGATCCCGAGGTGAGGGAAATCCTTCACTCCATACTCAAATGAGACGCATGGACAGGGAAGTGACTTCATTCCCTGATATAATCGACATACTCTCATCATCTACAGTCATCCATCTTTCCATGGTGGATGATGGCAGGCCTTATGTCGTTCCGATGAATTTCGGATTCGAGACTGATGGCAAAGACATAATCCTGTATTTCCATTCAGCGAAAGAGGGTAGGAAGGTCGATATTCTGAGAAAGAATCCTGAGGTCTTCTTCGAGCTTGATTCATCGCATAAACTCATAAAAGGCGATTCAGCCTGCTCATATTCATTTGGCTATCAGAGCATAATGGGTAGCGGAAGGGCTGTGTTCCTTGAGACTCATGAAGAGAAGCGTCATGCTCTTTCCCGTCTGATGAAGCATGTAGGTAATCTCGATAATCCAACCTTCCCTGACAAAGCCCTTGATGCTGTGGCCGTGTTTTCCATACGTTCATCTGATTACACAGCAAAAAGACATTGAGAATGAATGAAAGAAAATCCCATTCTAGAATCAGCTTCCAGAATGGGATTGTTGTTTGATAATTGAATTGTCATTCAATGAATTCAAACTGAGAGAAACTATAACCTGCATCAGCTTCGACTTTCGTCATCTTGCCTCTGTTGTTATCACCCTGAGTAGGCTGAAGGACATAGAAGCCATTGTTCTGTGTGACAATGAGATACTCTGGATGAGGTTCACCATTAATAGTTCTTTCATATGTACCGATGAATGCTATTGGGATGATGTCATTGTCATTGCTTATGCCAAGAAGCTTCGGAATAGCCTTGCTCTGATCTGAGAGTGTGTCATCAGTAAAATCCTCAACCCAGTAAATGCCATTTCCAGAAATATAACCGACAATATGATGACGAGTAGTCGTTTCATCTCTGTAGAATGGAACATAGTTTCCTTCTCTCTTGTAGACATCGAATGTGAATGCATCGTTATTGGTAAGAGTTGCATTATACTTACCTTCTCTGTAGTTATAGTTGATTGAGTAGATTTTACCATCAGCAAGAAGGGCATAGGCACCATCTGATCCAAGTGGGAAGTTGCTGTATGTAGTTCCTGTCCTTACTGTATACATCTTGCCATTGCGCCATATGTAAAGATCATTGAGATCATCTTCGAAGTCTTCGATCTCTGGATCATCTGTTGTTGCTTTCAGAACACCATCTCCAATGATGATTGCATTTGTCGGAATTGTATCATCCTGATTAGTAAGAGTGATAGTTCCATCTTTGGAAAGCGAGCTGAACTCAGTCCACTCAATAACTCCATAGTGTCTTGTTGTCGTGTAATTTGCACCACCTCTTTCTTCACCAAGGACTTTATAGAGTATCTGGACTTTTCCTGAAGCAATATTTGAACTATAGAATTCAACTATAGGTTTATCAGGAGTAATCGGAGTACTGGTAATACTGAAGGATTCCTTCTCATTTTCAGGAATATCACTCGGCTTAGGATATATTGTTTCTCCATTTTTATTTGTAACATGTTTTTCAATATCTGATATAAGTACACGATAGAACTTATATGGAGCAGGATCCTGATGTTCATCAGAGGAAGAGCTCTCATTATCGCTGCTAGTAGTTTCAGGAGCATTAGAAGCAATATAGACATACTTATCATAGACAAGGAATGGAAAGTCATGATTTGCAGTTTCTGTGCTTTCTGTCTGGTATGTGACTTCAAGTATCTTTGTGTATTCAACAGTTCCACTACCATTTGTTGATGCCCTGAACAGATCTCCATCTCTGATGACATAAATCATGCTATCGAAGAAGCCAAGATACGATGAGATAGGGCGCTCTTCAGCTGTTGCATTATGTGCTGACTGAAGTACTCCCTGATTTGAGTCATTGCAGGAAGCAAGGATTGCAAGAATTGTAATGAAAAAAATAAAAATAAGTTTTTTCATGAATCCTCCGCTTAATGCCTGTATATTGCTGAGATGGTTGTCGGGACATCGAGTCTTACGCTGTTCTTCGTAGAATCCGTGTATAGTTCCGGAAGGACGGAAAGGCCGGCATTTATTCCGATACCCCAGTGTCTGTCGAAGAAATAGTTGAAGCCGATTGATACCGTTGCGCTGAATGTGATCTGGGCGAGATCTTCGAATGCTATGTAGTTTGCTCCGATCGAGAATGATATCGGAAGCTCGAACTGTCCCTGAATCGGGAGGAACGTGAGCTTTGCATGGATAGGCACTGAGGTGAGTACATTGCCATTGCTTGCGAAATTGAACTGATATCCAAGCTCACCGCCTACTGCAAGATAGTTCGTTACGAAGACTTCATAGCCAATTGATACTATGCCGCCTTCAGAAATCCTGCCATCACCGCTGCCAGGTCCGATTACAGAAGACTGGTCTTCGTTGTTATAATAATAGACAGGTGTCGTCGGTCCTGCCGTGATTGTCAGGAACTGGTCTCCTATATCGTAATAAGGTGCCGCAGATAGTGCAGTCGAAAGCAGCAAAGCGGCTAAAAGCACCGTAAAGACTCTTTTCATTGATATCCTCGCAGCGATTATACATGATACTGGGGATATTTCAAAGCGATTGCCTATTTTCCATTTATTTCCTATACAATTTGCTTATGACAAGATTAGGTTGCCGCTGTGTTGCGGAAAGTGTGCTCGAAAACGTAAGAAAAGAGACGCAAGCATTTATCGATAAAGGAAATAGGGCTCCGTCGCTTGCTGTTGTGCTTGTCGGTTCGGATCCTGCGAGCCAGACATATGTGCGGAAAAAGGCAGAAGCTGCCGAATCTCTTGGCTTTCTGCATTTTCAATACACGTTTGATGAAGATTCAAAGGAGGATGATATTCTCTCCCTTGTCGGAAAGCTCAATGAAGGTGAAGATGTGGATGGAATTCTCGTCCAGTTACCACTTCCTTCGCATATTTCCGAGAAAAAAATAATCGATGCGATATCCCCCGAAAAGGATGTGGATGGATTTTCCCCGGTGAACATGGGCCGTCTTGCCATAGGTGAGGAATCATTCATCCCATGTACGCCTAAGGGCATCATGAGAACTCTGAGCTATTATGGCATCGAGACAGCTGGGAAAAAGGCTGTAGTAATCGGCAGAAGCAATATAGTCGGGAAGCCAATGGCCCTCCTTCTTATGCAGAAAGGCATTGATGCGACTGTGACTGTATGCAACACGAAGACACCTGATCTCAGGGAATATACCAAGGATGCTGATATCATAATAGTAGCGACAGGGCATCCAGGAACTATAGATTCATCGTATGTCAAAGATGGTGCGGCAGTGATTGATGTAGGCGTGAACAGAATAAAGGATGAAACCAGGGAAAAAGGTTTCCGGCTTGTAGGAGATGCTGACTACAGCTCATTCAAGGACAGGGATGTCATGATAACTCCGGTTCCAGGAGGAGTCGGGCTAATGACAGTTTCCATGCTGATGGAGAATACACTGGAAGCTGCAGTGAAGAGGAGGGGAAGATGAGATTCCTCATCGAGACATATGGATGCCAGCTCAATGCAGCTGAATCAGATGCGATAGAGACAATACTCACAGGACAGGGATTTGAGAAGACTGAGGATCCTGACAAGGCTGATGCGGTAATCATCAATACATGTTCTGTCAGGAAGACTGCGGAGAACAGGATATGGGGAAGGCTCGGATTCTATGCAGCCGAGAAGAAGAAGCATCCATTCACATTGATAGTCACTGGATGCATGGCAGAGCGCATGAAAGATGAGCTTAAGGCAGAGGCACCTGCTGTCGATGCTGTGATCGGTACTAATGAGAAGGCCGAGATTCCCGCATTTCTTTCTGGAAATGCTCTTGAGCATCTCGATGCATATGGATTCCTTGACAGCTATTACAAGGAAGGTTCCTGGTCGAGCTACGTCCCTATAATGAACGGCTGCAACAACTTCTGCTCATACTGCATAGTTCCATATGTAAGGGGACGTGAGGTATCGAGGTCTGCTGAGGACATAATCCGGGAGATAGATTTCCTTGAGGGAAAAGGCGTGAAGGACATCACGCTCCTGGGCCAGAATGTAAATTCATATCGCGGTGAGTACAGAGGGAAGAAGATTGACCTTTCCGATCTCCTGTCTCTGATCCTTCCGAGAATGAGTTCGATAAAGTTCGTGAGATTCGAATCGCCGCATCCCAAGGATTTCTCCGATAAGTTCATCAGGATGATTGCTTCCGAGAAGCGCATCGCGAAGCATATCCATCTTCCTATCCAGTCAGGTTCCACAAGGATTCTTCAGCTTATGAACAGGAAGACGACAAGGGAGGATACCATAGCTCTTATCGAGAAGATGAAGACAGAGATCAGCGGGCTTACTCTTTCTACAGATGTGATGGTCGGTTTTCCTACAGAGACTGAAGCTGAGTACGAAGAGACTCTTTCCATGATGGAAATCATGGGATGCACTGAGGCATTCATGTATTACTTCAATCCAAGGGAAGGCACAAGAGCAGCATCAATGGATGGACAGATAGAAGAAGGTGAGAAGATAAGGAGGCTTGAGCGCCTTATAGATGAGCAGATGAAGAGGCAAGGAACAATCAAATCTGCCATGCTTCCATATGAAGCAGATGTCATTGTCACGAAGATGACACGAGATGATAAGTCTATGTACCTCGGACGTGGCGAGCACAATGACTTCATAGCTTTCAGCTCGGATGATTCTCTTGCTCCTGGCGACATGGTCCGTGTCAGGGCGGAGGAGCTTTCGGGAAATACATTCAGGGGGTCGAGAATTGGATGATTTCACACGCTTCATGGAGCTTTTCTCGAAATCATCGAGAATAGCAGTGCTTACTGGTGCAGGAGTCTCCACGCTTTCAGGGATTCCTGACTTCCGCTCGTCTTCCGGCCTTTATTCGAAGGATTTCGGTTCAATGTCCGTTGAGGAGATCCTTGATATAGGATTCTTCAATCAGCATCCTGATGTCTTCTACAGATGGGCAGAGCCTTACTGGTATCATATGGAGGAATTCGAACCGAATATCATACACAGGACGCTCAGCAGGATGGAGGAAATCGGAAAACTTTCTGAGGGAATCTATACCCAGAACATAGATTATCTTCATCAGAGAGCAGGGTCGAAACGTGTCTTTGAGCTCCATGGATCGCTGAAACGAGGTTTCTGCACCGGATGTGGCAGAATGGCTGAATACAGCCAGATGGAGAGAGCTGTAAGAAACGGGGAGGTTCCTCGCTGTCCTTCATGCGGATCGGTCATCAAGCCCGATATCGTGTTCTATGGCGAAAGTCTCAACATGACGATGCTCATGAGGGCAGAGAATGCATTCACCAATGCAGATCTTGCGATCATCCTCGGCTCATCGCTTGTCGTCAATCCTGCGGCATCTCTTCCTTATAATTCTGTAAGGGCAGGGAAGGATATCGTTATTGTAAACAGGACAGAGACATACATAGACCGTTATGCCGCACTGAGATTCACTGATCTCGAAGAGTTCTTCACTAAGCTCTCAGCTGTGATTAGTGCTTGATGATTTTTGTTTTTTTAGCTATTTTTAGTCTTGCAGAAATAGGGGGCGTATCTGGTTTCGACTGGCTTTGCTATGCCGTAGACTGCGGATCAAGAGCTGACTTGTAAAACCGGCAAAAAAAATTAAATGCAAAGAAAGAAGACGAGTTCGTCTCTGACGAAGCATTTGCTCTTGCTGCTTAATCGCGGTTTATGAGCGGAAGCGTCTGAGTTAAGTCTCTGACTCCTGCGCTTCTTTGACTTAGGGGACTTTCTTCAGTTCAGTTCACCGGGAGCTGGAGGAGACTTAGGTGATGCTCCTGCTGGACGCTGGTTCCACTGCCGAAGGCTGGCTAAGACTGAAATGGGACTATATCCGTAGACGTTTGCGGGTGGACTGTCAGGACGGGAGTTCGACTCTCCCCGCCTCCATAGGAGCTGTATGAGCGAGAAGACAGATATCAGGATACTGAAGACAAAGGGAAAATTCAGAAGGGCTCTTCTGGATCTTCTTTCTGTTAAGTCGCTTAATCAGATTTCTGTCTGTGAAATATGCCAGAAGGCAGGTGTGAACAGGAATACCTTCTATGCCCACTACACTTCAGCGGAAGAACTTATGAAGGAGACTGAGACCGCCTTCACTGCGAATCTCATAGATTCAATAAGAATCAAGGGTGAGTATATCACATCGATAAAGACGCTGATGGATGTTGTCCTCAACTTCGCGAAGAACAACAGGGATATGTGCGTGCTCCTCTTTTCCGGTACGAGCTCGGATCTTATGACTGATATCCTGAATGAGATTTATGCAAGTGCTACTGATACATGGTGCAGGGCAGCTGGAATCTCCGTACAGGATGCTGGCTTCCTGTTCAATTTCATCTCTGGTGGTGCTGTTTCTGTAATCCGTGCCTGGGTCGGTTCCGGCTTTGCGGAGGATACTGGGCTGGTTGCTGAAAGAATGACGCTGATGATCGAGGGCGCGCAGGAGCGTCTCGCATCACGCTGCAGCATGAGCCACGAATAAGTCCTCAGTTCACTATCTGTTTATCCTGATGTTCTGTTCTTTTTATCTTTTCCTTCAATGATGTCTGGGAAAGGAGAAGATAAAATGAGCAATGCAAAGGAAAAATCCTTGGTTTCAGCTATGGAAAGTGCCTTGTTGTCCTTTTTGCTGTCTTCGTCTACCTTACGGCAGCTGGCGCTGGATTCATGTCAATTGAACTGAACCAGATGCGGATGGCAGACACCTGGGGATGGGAACCTACGGCTTTCGGTATAGCTACCGAAGCAATAGGAATCGTGGATGGAGTTGTTGCGCTGCTTATCTATGCATGTACAGTGCTTTGGGTCTATCAGTCTGCTTCAGAGGCCAGGATGATTCCGGTTTTGTGGGCAGTCATAGCGATATTCTGCAATGTCCTGGCAATACCGGCATTGCTTGTCGTGCGATCGCTGATCCGCAGGAAATGCCCTGAATGCGGTGCCTATGCAGGAAGAAAGGACAGGTGCTGTCCGGGCTGTGGGCATTCCTTCGTGAAGAGGTGTGCAAGCTGCGGCAAGGATGCGGATGAGCATGACAGGTTCTGTCCTGGATGCGGCGCTTCTCTTGGCTGAAGACTCCGGGGATATGGGCGCTTTCTTTAGCTGTTCATATCCCTGAGCTGCCTTCTCGCATCCTTATTGAGGTCCCTCTCCCTGATTGCATCTTTTTTATCGCGCACGTTCTTTCCGCGGGCTAGGGCTATCTTCATCTTCACATGGTTGCCTTTGAGATATATCTCCAGAGGAACGAGCGTAAAGCCTTTCTCGTTGACACGTCTTGTGAGCTTCTTTATTTCCTGCTTGTGAGCAAGAAGGATCCTGTTCCTTGCTGTCTCATGGTTGAAGATGTTGCCATGGGAATATGGCTGTATCAGGAAGCCTTTAAGCACAAGCTGTCCGTTCTTGGGCTCTATATAGCTGTCTGAGAATGAACATCTGCTGTCCCTGATTGACTTGACTTCAGTTCCCTGAAGAGCCATCCCGACTTCCAGTTCCTCAACGATTTCATAGTTGAAGTATGCTTTCTTGTTTTTCTGAATGAGCTTAGTCTGCATTTCTCACAACCCTGAATCCCGCATATTCCGAACACTGGCTGAGATCCATTGCACCTGTGGTGTTCCTGTCCCTGCCTTTGACTATGGCATCGTCATAAGGGAATAGCGATGTAAGCCTTGAAATGGTTTCATCGCTTACAAGCCTTCCATATGGCAAGAAATGGGATGATGTGAATTCCCATATCATCGATGCGCTTCCGCCGGATGCAGCCGTCCACTGATATTCATCCGGAAGATCATACTCGATGCCTTCCTTCCCGGAAAGCCATTTCACATATGCATCTGCCGCATACCAGCTTATGTTCTTTATCGGAGCTGTCGAATTGACATTGGTGGATAGCCTTATTCCTGCAAGATAGTTGTCATCTGCCATTCCATCTTCAATCAGCTTGCTGGTATTGCTCTTTGCCCAGTAGGGATTATCTTCGACAAAGAGCGCGTAGTCATATTCGCTGACCATGCCTGATGATATTGAGAATGCAGGCACATCGACATCCTTGCAATAGTCCTTCACCTCAGGGAATGTTATCTCATCTGTTGTTCCCACAGTCATATTGATAGCAGGGAATGTGATGAAGCTGCCCTGAGATTCAGGTACATATTCATTATCCGATGATCCAGATGCGTATGTCCTTGATGTCGTCCCGTTTACATAGACATCCTCAAGAATGTTCTCTATATCATTGAATTCATCTGTTCTGTATTCCGTGTCTGATGAGGAAAGCATCGAAACCGATGATGCGAAGTCACTGTATATTGTCTCGGATGTCACATGAAGCGCTCCGAAAAGCATTGCGTCCGAGATATCCGCGAAGCCGAATGCGATCGCATCCGATGCAAGATCCTGGAAAAGGGGAGGATAGTGATAGCGATCCGAGAAATCAAGGACCCTTGACCACGATGCTATGGATGATGCGAAATGCCCGATTACACTTCTCTCGATATCTTCGGTATATGGGATGTCATAGGGAATTTCCTCAACTCTGTGGACAAAGAGAGTCGCGAAGATGTGCTTTCCGATATTCTTTTTCACAGAACCGCCGTCCGCGCCATAGACACTGAACGAGAATTCATGCTCTCCGGCAGGTATATAGTATACTGAGCCTTTGCCGGACCCGAGGTACTTCCCATCCATGTAGATTGCGGCTGATTCCGTATTCAGCGAGAACGAGACATAGCTTCCATCGGACAATATGCCAGGAAGGAAGAATATGCTGAATACAGCAAGAATCGCAGCAGCTGCAAGAAATGCGAGGATGTATACACCTGGCCTTATGCCATGGACAGGCCTGAGACGTACCGGCTCGATTTCCGGAAGTTCTATTTTCTTTTTCATAGTTCCTCGCTTATTGTAGCAACATCGGCTTGGATATTGCAAACAGCCTGATGTGAAGATATCATCACGGTATGGATAAATTCCTTGGCTTTCTCGAGAGAAGCACAGAAAAACATCTTACGAAACGCAGAAGGATCAAGCTGTATGAGAAGAGTCAGAAGCGTACGGTCCTTTCCGAGATAAAGGGTTGGATAGATGCCCTTGTCTTCGCGATATTCTGGGTGATCATAATAAATCAGTATCTGTTCCAGCTTTTCGTCATTCCATCTCCTTCGATGGTCGATACGCTTAATGTCGGCGACAGGGTGATTGTGAACAAGGACAGCTACGGAGTTGAGCTCTATCCTGCGGGGACAAAGGTCTTTACGGATGCGAGGCGCGTCCAGCGGGACCAGATCATCACATTCTATAATCCGGAATATGATTCAAAAGGTCCTCTCTTCGATATCCTCTCACAGGTTGTCTATATGGGAACGTTGACTCTCGTGAACATAGACAGGAATGATGATGGCACTCCGGCTGAGAGGCTTTACGTCAAGAGAGCTGTCGGTATGCCTGGCGATGTTGTCAATTTCAGCGAAGGCGATGCATATATCGAGCTTTCCGGAACTGACGGATTCATAGCCGAAAGCGATTTCAGGAAAGCTTCATCTCTTGTCGATGGTCCTTCCCGTTCTGTCGATAAGGCAAATTATCCGGGACTCAGGGCAGCTGGAAGGCTTACGGCCTATCAGGAGGCAGGTCTATCTGGGCGTGTGCCGCTTCACACTGTGGCTGAATACCAGACGATCATGGGTACAGAGAACGACTGGGTTTTCGACCGCTATGAGCTTGAGAAGGCAAGAACCGATGCGCGCGCATCTTTCGATCCCTCCGATATGTCCCTCAGATCTGACAGGGCGCATTATGACAATGGCATATATGTTCCAGAGGATCATGTCCTTCCTCTTGGGGACAACAGGGATAATTCCCATGACGGCCGCTATTTCGGTCCGGTTGCCGAGTCGAGGATCAATGGCAGGGTAGTCGGAAGATTCTGGCCGCTCAGCGCGGTTTCATCGCTTGCGGACAACATATGATTGAAGGACTGGATCAGGAAAGGCCCTTGTCCTTATATATACATGTGCCTTTCTGCGCTTCCAAGTGCAGCTACTGCGCATTCTATTCGCTTCCGCTATCATCTGCCGGAAATGATGCGGTTGAAAGATATACGGACTTCATAAAGGCAGAGATCTCAGCGCTCAGCAGGGAATGGAAGAAGCCATATCATACTGTCTTCATAGGCGGCGGAAATCCAGGAATCCTTGGCTACAGGCGCCTGAAGGAGATGCTTTCCATCGCATGTGAGAACGGAAAGCCCGAGGAAGTCACTATAGAGATCAATCCTGAGAACGTGAACGATGAGATCATGATGCTTGATGGTCTTCTTACCCGTGTATCGGTTGGAATACAGAGTCTTGACGAGAAGACGCTGAGGACACTCGGCAGGAATGCTTCAGCTGAGGCTGCACGGAAAGCGCTTTCGGTTCTCAGCGGGCTGCCTTTCGATTTCAATGCGGATATAATCACGGCAGTCCCCGGACAGAGCATCGAATCGTCCTTGCATGATATCGAGGAGATTGCATCATATGGTCCGGGACATATATCGCTTTATTGTCTTACATTCGAAGAAGGAACTCCGCTTGCGAGGCAGCTTGTGCCCCTTGATGGTGATGAAGAGGCTGATTTCCTGACCTCATGCTGGAAGCTTCTTGGGGAGCTTGGCTATAGGCATTATGAGATTTCGAACTTCGCGAAGCCTGGAAAGGAGTGCCTCCATAACAAGGTTTACTGGAATCTCGGGCAGTATATCGGATTCGGACCGGGTGCCGAAAGTTCAGTAGGTTACCGCAAGGCTGTCTCCATGCGTGATTCCGATACTCTTGATGGCTTTCTGCGAAGACCTGAGCAGACAGTGTCATTCCTTAGTGAAGATGAGACTGAAGAGGAATATCTTCTTGTATCGCTCCGCACGGCTTCCGGAATCCAGAAAAGGGAGTATGGGGAAAGGTTCTCCCATTCCTTTGACCAGCGCTATGGTGCATTCATCGATAAGCTTGAGAAGAACTGGTATGTGAATGACGATGATCATTTCTCCCTCACAGAGGCCGGATTCCTTTTTCTAGATAGGATTATACTTGAGCTTGCAATGGCTATATAATCGTGAATATGAGAAAGTCAGTCGCAATCATCACAGCAGCAATGCTCCTTGTCTCATCGCTTTCAGCTTTTAATCCTTACCAGGCAGCAACTGGATACAGGAGACCATATCACAGTCATGTGGAATCCCATATGCCAGGAAGAACGCTCGAGAAGGTCATCTCATCGACCCATGATCTTGATTACGGAAGGGCGCGTCTTGTATCTGTTCTGTACCTCTATGCATATCTTGCAGATAATCCATCGGAGTTCGGCTATGACGAGAGGGAATTCGTTTCCTCGCTCCTTCATGATATGAGGGATGTCATCTCAGGACTGGATCTCACTTATGAGGAAGATCGAGCTATCAGAAGGTTCGCTGAAAGCATTGAGCGTCTTCCGGGACGCTATACAAGCTGGACTGATATAAGGTTGATTGTCCAGGAGACATTTCCCCGGCTTGTCGATGCCATTGGGCGGAGATAGTTGACAGCAGATTTTTCATTATGGTATGTTTTGTCGGTACAATAAGACTTAATCTAAGCAGAGGTATAAAATGTCTGGCCACAGCAAATGGGCAACAATCAAGCACAAGAAGGGAATAGCTGATGCGAAGCGCGGACAGAAGTTCACGAAGCTCATCAAGGAAATCACAGTAGCTGCAAAGGATGGTGCGGATCCGGATTCGAATGCACGTCTCAGGACAGCTATACTCAAGGCAAAGGCCGAGAACATGCCGAAGGACAACATCGACCCCGCTATCAAGAAGGGAAGCGGAGAGCTCGGCAATGCTACATTCTATGAGCTTACATATGAAGGCTATGCACCAGGTGGAGTTGCCATCATCATCGACACGCTTACAGATAACAAGAACAGGACAGCTGCGGATGTGAGATCGACTCTTACGAAGCTTGGCGGTTCACTTGGATCCACTGGCTGTGTCAGCTATATGTTCCAGACAAAGGGTGTCATCACATATGATGCATCGAAGTATACTGAGGACCAGATCCTTGAGGCGGCTCTTGAGAATGGCGCTGAGGATGTCTCCACGGAAGATGATGTGATTGAAGTCACAACCTCTCCTGCGGATTTCTCCCAGGTCCTCGAGGCGATGCAGAATGCTGGATTCGAGCAGGACAGCGCTGATGTCCAGAAGATCGCAGATCAGACAGTCACTCTCGACAATGAGAAGGCTAACAAGGTTCTGAAGATTGTCAGCAGGCTTGAGGATCTCGATGATGTGCAGCAGGTTTCAACGAACCTTGAGCTGCCTGATGATTTCCAGGAAGAAGAGTGATAATCCTAGGAGTGGATCCAGGACTTGCAGATACAGGCTGGGGTGTTGTCGGTTTCGATGGGCAGCATTACTGGCCTGTTTCTTATGGGACTATAAAGACAAGTCCCAAGGAAAGCCAGCAGAAGAGGGTATACACGATTGCCGAAGACCTGCTTTCGCTTGCATCGAAGCACAATGCATCGGTTGTCTCAATGGAGGATATCTTCTTCACGAAGAATATCACATCGGCAATTCCTGTCGCTAAGGTGATCGGTGCTGCCCTGCATGCTTTCTCCACAGTATCAATACCCGTATATCTTTATTCGCCGCTCGAGGTGAAGATGGCAGTCACAGGGATGGGAAGGGCTGAGAAGCTTCAGGTTCAGGAAATGGTGAAGATTCTCCTCAAGCTCAAGGATATACCCAAGCCGGACCATGCGGCGGATGCACTGGCTGATTGCATATGCTACTGCACCCATAATCTTACGCGCAGCCTCTCCCGCTGATATATTGCAATCGCGATACCAAGAAGGTAGAATCCTCATATGATCAATGCAGTTGTCGGGAAGATTGTCAAGCTGCAGCCTGATTATGTCACTGTTCTTACCCCAGGAGGGATAGAATACAGGCTTGAGATTTCCCAGAATACCTCATCTAAGCTTTCGGCAGATACCGGCAAGGAACGGGTCAGGATCCTTGCATTTCTTCAGCACAGGGAAGATGCGATGGTGCTTTTCGGCTTCTATGACGAAGATGAGCGCTTCTGCTTCGAACAGCTACAGACTGTTCCTGGAATCGGCGCGAAGCAGGCTCAGAAGATCCTTTCGGGAATCACTGTGCAGAATCTTGTGAAGCTTCTTGATGCGCAGGATGTGAAGGCGCTTTCGAAAGTATCCGGCATAGGACCGAAGACTGCGCAGAAGCTTGTCCTCCAGCTTCGCAATGTGCTTGTGCTCGACGATGAGGAGGAGACAGGCGCTGCTGAGGATAAGGGATACCGTGATCTGATTGATTCATTCGTGCAGATGGGTTTTGACAGAAAGCTCGTTGCGAGGACACTCAATGAGGTCATCAGGGAAAATGCGCTTCTTATCGATGGAAAGAGCAGGGAAGAGTCTGAGAATATCCTTCTTCCGCTGATGCTCAAGAGGATGACCAGATGATTCTTGATAATAGCGATGATATGGAAATCCTTGCATCTGCAAGGCCGGTTGATGCTTCTTATCAGGAAGAGGATAAACAGGAGAACATCCTGAGACCTCAGTATCTCGAGGATTTCCAGGGACAGCAGACGATAAAGGACAATCTCGGGATATTCATAAAAGCCGCAAGAGCACGCGGTGATGCTCTCGATCATACATTCATAGTCGGGCCGCCGGGGCTTGGGAAGACTACGCTTGCATCAATCATCGCAAATGAGATGCACAGTGAGATAAGGATGACGTCAGCTCCTGCCCTTGATAAGCCCAAGGACCTTGCGGGGATACTCACCAATGTCTCCGAGAATTCCATATTCTTCATCGATGAGATACATCGTCTCAAGCCGGCACTGGAGGAGATGCTGTATATCGCGATGGAGGACTTCGAGATTGACTGGGTAATCGGACAGGGGCCTGCTGCAAGGACGATGAGGATACCGCTTCCTCATTTCACTCTCATCGGGGCAACCACAAAAGCAGGCTCTGTATCATCACCGCTTGCATCGCGTTTCGGAATCAATCTCCATATTGATTTCTATTCGCCTTCAGAACTTGCATCGATCATCTCCCGTTCTGCCAAGATCCTTGAGACAGATATCGATGACGAAGCTATAGATCTTCTCTCAAGATGCTCAAGGGGAACGCCGAGGATCGCGAACAGACTTCTCAGGAGGCTCAGGGATTTCGCAGCCGTTCTCGGCGATGGCAGGATCACTGCGTCAATCGTCGATGAGGGGCTGGGGCGACTCGGGATTGACCATAATGGCCTTGAGAACATGGACAGGAACATACTCAGGACAATCATAGAGTTCTATGGAGGTGGTCCTGTCGGTGCCGATACCCTCTCGATATCCGTAGGCGAGGCTGTCGAGAGCCTTGAGGATTTCTATGAGCCGTATCTTATCCAGCAGGGATATCTTAAGCGCACTCCGAGAGGCAGATGCGTGACAGAGAAAGCCTATGAACTGCTTGGAATCAGGAGTGCACATGCTGACCAGGGATTACTATTTTGATCTTCCTGAGCATCTTATAGCTCAGGTTCCATCTGAGAAGAGAGGCGAGGACAGGCTTCTGCTTCTCGACAGGAAAGAGTCAAGTTTCTCAGATTACATGATGTCTGACTTTCCTTCTCTTATTGCAGAGGATTCCGTCATAGTCGTAAACAACTCAAAGGTGCGCAAGGCAAGGGTCTATGGGAAGGCTGAGACCGGCGGCATCGTTGAGTTCCTTTTCCTTTCCCCTGAGGCAGATGGCTCTTGGAGATGCATGGCAAAGAAGTCAAAGAAGCAGAGAGAAGGGAAAGGCTATGTATTCGAGGACAGGGATGGGAATCCCGTAAGGAGCGCGAGGATTGTCAGTGAAAATGCCGATGGCACGCGAACTCTTCAGTTTTCTGAGCCTATAGATGAGAGCTTCTTCTCGCTTTGCGGACATGTTCCGCTTCCGCCATATATAAAGAGGGAGGATTCATTCCAGGATGAGTCGAGGTATCAGACAGTGTATGCGAAGATGCCTGGTTCTGTTGCAGCTCCGACCGCAGGCCTTCATTTCACCAAGGAGCTGATGGAGAAGGCGAGGACGATGGGATTCCCGATTTATGAAGTGACCCTTCACGTGGGAGCCGGTACATTCCTTCCTGTCAGGACGGAGAATGTCGAGGACCATCATATGCATACAGAGCACTATGAGATACCTGCAGAGACTGCGGCTGCTCTCAATGAGGCAAAGCAGTCTGGAAAGAGGATTCTTGCTGTCGGTACGACATCTGTCCGTACGCTTGAAAGCGCTGCAGATGAGAATGGTGTGCTGTCAAAGCTATATGGCGATACTGATATCTTCATCAAGCCGGGTTACCGTTTCCGCTTTGTCTCGGATCTCCTCACAAATTTCCACACGCCGGAATCGACGCTGCTGATGCTTGTATCCGCACTGGCAGGAAAGGATCTTATATTCTCTGCCTATCGCCATGCCATAGAGAAGGAATACCGCTTCTTCAGCTATGGTGATGCCATGTATATCAGAGGCTGAAAGAGGAAAGCCATTTCCTTATTTCGGCTTCCACCTCGGCAATTGGCTTTGAACCATCGGCTTTCATTAGCTTCACACCATCAGGAAGCTTCTCGAAAGCCTTCAGATAGTTCTCCCTCACTTTCTCAAGGAATTCCTTCCTGTCGAACAGCTCTTTCTCCTCTCCGCGCTTTTCTATGCGCTCCAGGCATTCATCCACCGGAGTATCTACGAAAATGATGAACTCAGGAGAGGGAAATGCATTTATGAGACGTATGAACTCCGGATTGCATTCAACGCTCTGATATGCGATTGATGAATAGAAATACCTGTCGGAGATGACTATCCTGTCTTCCTCTGTCATCCTTACGATGCCATGGCTTTCGCTGTAGAGATGATCATGCCTGTCGGCTGCATAAAGAAGCGCAAGCGCCTCGGGCGTTGTCGATACTTTCTTCTGCAGTACTTTCCTCACAAGCTGTCCGATCGGGCTGTCAGTCGGTTCCCTTGTCAGGAAATATTCCCTTTTATTGAATTCATAGTATCTGGCAAGATTCATTATCTGGGTTGTGGTGCCAGCACCATCAAGTCCTTCGAATACAATAAATGACTTCAGGATATTCTCCATAAACCCTCCATGGCCATAAGATTGAATTATATTGTCCGCTATGTGATAATGCAACCAAGGCTGAGCGATGAAATACCATGCATCATTTTCCACGATTATTATTTCGCTGATAGTCCTTCTGGTCTTCGCCGCTGCAGCTGTTTTCACCGTCTCGAATCTTTCGATGACATCGCCGACGCTGATTATAACGGAAAAGCTTCTTGAAGAGATCGCAGCAGCAGACAGCGACCTCTCTTTGTCATTCGGCTCAATTGACAGGAGCTTCCGCGATGGAATAACGATAAGGGATATCGAAGTCTCATACAAGGATGAGGACATCGCATCATTCCAGACGCTGCGCATCCATATGGGGCTTTTCTCCCTGATAAAGTATCTCGCATCGTCAGATGGCAATCTCGCGGTAGAGGGATATGATGGCTGCATAAACATCCCTGATGCGCTTGCACTAAGCAGGGGAGATGGAGGCAGTTCCGCGCTTCTGGATGTCATATCCCGCTATGCGTTCTCCATCCATCTCCATGATTTCTCGATTTCCCTTCCTCATGGCATTTCCGCGGAAAATGCGGAGCTTTCTCTATATATATCGGAAGGCCTTGGGAATATATCATGCACATTCAGCTCTTCATCTGTAGAGGCTGTCACTGAGCGTGGCACATTGAGGATCTCGGATCCGATGGTGGAAGCCGCAATCGGAAGCGACATCAGGATTGAATTGCTTTTTCCTGGCATTTCAATCGAAGGCAGCGGAATTTCGGCTACGGTCCTTGATGGAAGGGGGGATATCAGGCTTACAGAAGATTTTGAGATCACTGAGGCGAGGGCCTCTCTTGGCTCTGTCTCATTCTCATATGATGATATCTCGATGGGTTTGCAATCGCTTTCGCTTTCATACCTTCCTCAGATGCTCACTGCCGTTCTGATTGATGGAAGCGGAAGCTACGGGCGCGGAGATTTCTCATTCGGGCGTATGGATCTGGTGCTCAGGGATGCAAGTTCTGCTGATGTCTATATTGATTCCCTCTCTGTCAGGGACTCTGCGGCTGAAGCAGGAAGCGATGCTGTCTATATCCATCTTGATGCTGGCGCGAAGTCAGTCTCGCTCTCGTCCGATGAGATGAACCTGTCGGTTCCTGATAAGGCATCGCTGATGCTGGGCAGCATCGATGCATCTGTCACAAGCAATGACGGGAATTATGGAATAACGTTCTCATCCTCTGTCGAAGCAGATGCAGATGATGTCATCATAGACAACTCATATGGCAATGTGCTCGTCAATGCAGAGATAAGCGGAAAGGAGCTCAGATCATTTTCTGCGGATATATCGGATTTCCATCTTCCATTCATCGATGGTACGGGACGCCTCGCATTCTCTGCTGAAGATGGGACATATGCATTCTCCATACGCTATGGTTCCGTTCTGAATGGTGAAGGCAGCTATGATGACGGCCTGTATCTCAATCTTTCCGTAAATGACTTCAGGCTGAAGCAGCTCAGGCCTGTTGCCGAGGCATATCTTCCAGCGATAAGCAGGTATATAGGCGATG
Organism: uncultured Spirochaetaceae bacterium; assembly: GCA_944389075.1. GTDB lineage: Bacteria > Spirochaetota > Spirochaetia > Sphaerochaetales > Sphaerochaetaceae > Ornithospirochaeta. The sequence continues at coordinate 97,147 of CALXLA010000020.1, read as the reverse complement.
ATACGGTACTCACAGGGTTTGTCTCCGCAGATCTGGATGCCGGTGAAGTGATAGAAGGTCCTGTATCCCTTGCGCTTGCCGTCTCGGATATAAGCTTCGGTGATTTCTCCTTCTCTGCAGGTGCATATACAATCGCCGAGTTCACTGGAAACAGACTGGTCGTTTCGGATCTCTCGCTTACGACAGACTGGGGCAGGGCATCATGGACGGGATCCATAGATCTGGAGAGGATGCTTCCTGACGGGCGTTTCATAATATCGTCTACAAACTCAGGTGAGCATCTTTTCGAGGCATCGCTTGCGCTTTCGGAGGATGATACGTATTCGTTCAGTGCATATCTTCCTTCATTCTATGGGAGCAGGATCACAGGGAACGTTGATTTCTCGGATGAGCGCATTGTCAAGGCTGATGCCGACTTCATTGTGGCAGACACGCTTTATCCATTCACTGTCAGTGCCGATAAGAAAGAGAAGCATATCGATATCTCGAATGATGCGCTCAATATCGCGCTCAGCTATGGACAGAGGATCGAGGGTTCCGCTGTATTTGATGAATTTGCCCTTCCTGTACCATCTTCCGATGTGGCGCCATGTGTCCTTTCCGGAACGATATCAGCTGGCTTTGATTTCGCAAGCCAGACTCTTTCCATTTCGATACCATCGTTCCAGATTGTCAATATGAGGTATCTTCCTACATCCCCTGATCTCTCATTCTCTGCTGAAGGCGATAACAACGGTATCATATTCAGCGATATAATCCTTGCTGGAATAGATACAGAGCCATTGAGAGGCACTCTGAATCTCGGATTCGGGGAAAACCGCTATGCCTTATATCTCACATCATCGACAGAAGAGCTGATGGGTTCTGCTGTATTATCAGGTGATTCGTTCACAGGCATCTTCCGCCTTGATGATTTCGATATGGCAAGATTCGGGATCTATAACTACAGAGGCGATGTCAACCTGACAGGAAACGGCGGTACTCTTTCAGATATAGGCCTTTCCGGAACAATTGCGCTTGAAAGCAAGGATATGGCGAATAATCCGGGGAATATAAATGCCATGATGTACGTGGATTCCGGGACTTTCGAGCTTAGGGACCTCACATTCATCAGAAAGGATCTCACAGTCTACTCTCCGAATATCGCATTCGTCTCGGAGGATGGCCTCCTGTCTGCATCTCTTGATATCTCTTATGGCGATGAAGCGGATATATCATTCGGAATGAACTTTGATCTTCCTGAAGGAAGCAGCATATTCGATTCCATCTCATCGTTCATCGCATCAGGGTTTGAGCTTTCCGGGAATATCGTGCTTGAAAGCCTGGATGCTGATGGCCGGTTCCATGCAGGGCAGAGGACTTCGTCTTTTACGTATTCAGGTGGATTCGTTGAATTCACAGGCGATTTCATTTCCGGTACGGCTGATGCGGTCTCCAGGGCGTTCAGCTTGCAGTTCGATTTTTCTCCGATTGCCAAGTTCAGGGCATATGGCAGCTTGGACACCGGCCGCTATGGCCTTGATGTGGATATGCTGGAGATAAGTGTCATCAATATGCTGATCAGAAGGCCCAATGTGGTCTTCTATGAGCCTTCCGTGGTCTCTGGACGGCTGTGGCTTGAAAGGGAGGCCCGGGACTGGAATCTCTCAGGCTACCTTTCTGCTGAAACGGCTGCCCTCAGTCTCTTCTGGATGCCTGATCAGATGATAGTCATCCATAATCCGACATTCACTGTCTGGGACAATACGCTCACCTCGAATATAACGGACTGTTCCGTTGTCTTCCTTGATGACTACAGGAGGGTTCCGGTACGGGCCAGGCTTACTGCAGACTTCGACAGGACCCTGGCATTCGAGTCATATTCCATCGAGGCATTCGTGGAGGAGGGCAGCGAGGTCTTCGTGAGGGTGCCGATGGTTGAGGCCAATATAGATATGAATGGCTATGCATCAGGTCACTTCGTATTCTCCTCCGATATCGTGAATGCGGATTTCTCAGGGGAGGTGAGCATTGAGAATACGATGATGAGCGTCGGGATGGCACCTCTTCCGGACTGGTGGGAAGAGGATGATATCAATGCGACAGCATCATTCGATGTCGTTCTGAAGGAGGATGTCAGCTTCGTATTCCCGCTCAGGGCGAATCCGATTCTTACTGCGAACATGGATGAGAATCAGCGTATACAGATTCAGTATAGCAAGAGAGATGGCCTGAATCTTTCAGGAAATCTTGATATAAGGAGCGGAGAGTTCTACTATTTCCAGAAGAATTTCTATATTACGGAAGGAAATATAGGCTTCCAGCAGACTGAGTCCGGATTCGATCCACTCATCAACCTCAGGGCAAGGCTCCGCGATTTCGACAGCAACGGGGAGAGCGTTGACATCTATCTTGTGCTTCGCAATTCCACGCTCAGCGATCTCCGTCCGACATTCGAAAGCTCCCCTGTCAAGGATATCAATGAGATAATGACGATACTTGGTAGCGCTATCCTGCCATCGACAGCATATGGAAACATATCGGCCACATCTGTCGCATCGCTTGTCACGGCTTCGATGGATCTTCTTTCGACATTCGGCGTGATTGACAGCCAGAGCATGGGACTTGAGCAGACTGTGCGATCAGCTCTCAACCTCGATACATTCTCCCTTCACTCGAATATAGTGCAGAACATCTTCCTTGATACAGTATCATTCGTATCGTCTTCAATGGATGACAATCTCACGCCGATGGCAAGATACCTGAATGGCACCTCCATCTACATGGGCAAGTATCTGGTGCCTCAGCTGTACCTTGAGGCAATGATCCATCTGACGGCTAATGCGGATTCCACGGATGAGAAGAGCACATTCATCGCTGATGATCTCAATCTCGATATCGAGTTCTCCCTGGAATGGGAGACTCCGATGTGCACATTCAGATTCTTCACAGAACCCAGCAACTTCACATTCTATGATTTCATTGACTCGTTCGGATTCGGATTTATGAAGCGTATAGTCTGGTGAGTGGCTTTTCTGTGTATTTATCCTATGTTTTTCCTATAGGCTTTCCTTACTGCATTCTCTATATGGAATGCTTCCTTTCTTTCTGCTATCATGGCATGCAGGGAGCTGGAAATTGAATATCATATCGAAAATACTCCTGTCTGCAGCAGTGCTGTTGCTCGTTATCGCTATGCCGCTTGCAGCTGCAGATGATGTTTGGTGGAATGGAAAGGTAATCACGGATTTCAGGTATTCCGGATTGCAGAATGTATCAGAGAGAACCATCAATGACCTTCTTCAGCCTTATGAGGGAGAAGCTTATTCAGATGCTCTCTTTGCTCAGATAAATGATGTTCTCTATGCTCAGTCATGGCTCAGCTACATGTCTGCGGAAGCACTGGCAGAAGGCCCTGAGCAGAATCTTGTCATTCAGATCAATGTCGTCGAGAATCCGATGATCGCATCTGTCTCGGCTGTTGGCTGCAGCAGGCTCACGGCGCGCTCTGCGCTTGAGGCGCAGGAATACAGCGTAGGGGAGTTCTTCACCCCAGGGCGTCTCAATGTCAATGCTGATTCAATCAAGGAGCATTACATTTCCCGCGGCTACAGGGATGTACAGGTGGAAGCTGAGTACACAGAGGATACGGAGGCGAATACCGTATCCATCACATATACTGTCACGGAAGGGAAGCAGTATAAGGTGAGGAGCATTCTCTTCGAAGGCATTTCAGGATTGGATGCAGGGACAATCAAAGGCGAGATGGCTGTGAAGGAGAGGACTTTCTTCAACAATGGCAATCTCGTGATGTCCGATCTCCAGGCTGACAGGGACAAGGTCCTGGCTCTCTATGGAAGGGAAGGCTATCCTGATGCAACTGTCGACAATGTTGATGTCGTTCCTACAGGGGAAGAGGATGACAACACGATCTATGTCGACATCATATACACGATAACAGAAGGCGATAGATGGACTATCGGCAATGTTTCGTTCTCCGGAAACGAGATCTACAGCGATGAGCAGATCGGCGCGCTTCTGACTATGAAGTCAGGAGATATCTACAATGGCGATGACATAATGAGGCAGTATGAGGGCATCGCATCGCTTTACTATGACAATGGATACATAAGATCATCCATCAACTTCAATACCACCAGGAATCCGGAGACCCATACGATTGATTATGATATCAGGATAACCGAAGGCACCCAGAGTATTGTCGAGGATATAATAATCACGGGCCTTACGAAGACCCAGGAATATGTGATCAGGCGTGAGATAACGCTCAAGCCAGGCGATGTATTCTCGCGTTCCCGCCTGATAAGAAGCCAGCAGAATATAATGAACACCGGTCTTGTCTCAAATGTCAGGGCCGAGCTTCTGTATGGCAGCACCGCAGATGGTGTCGTAATAGAGTTCATCGTGGAGGAAGGCAGCCAGATGGAGCTCCAGGTAGGAGCCACCTTCGGAGGTACTGTCGACGGGTTTCCCATATCCGGATTCGTTTCCTGGGCCGATAGGAATCTCGGAGGGACTGCCCGTAGTCTGTCCATCTCCACTACACTCTCTCCCGATACACAGTCTATATCTCTATCATTTTCTGATAATTGGGTGGGGGACCAGAGATGGTCGAACGGAGTGACATTCTCAGTTGAACACTCCTATAGGGACAACACTCTTCAGAGAGGCTTTGGTTCTGATTACTATGATGGACGCGATGAGGACATGATGACTTATCCGAGGGGATATCCGAATGCTGATGCATGGTATTCATCGGACAATCCTATCTATCCAACCTCTTCTGATCTGATGGCCTATGATTTCTGGCGTATTTCGCTCGGATACAATACAGGCTACACATTCGCATTCGATCCAGGCAACCTGACGATTTCCGGTGGCATCTCCTTCGGTCTCAATCATGCTGTCTATGATGATAATCTTTATGATCCATATGAAGAACTCATCATGAAGTACCATGAGAGATGGCAGTGGTCCAACAGACTCTCTCTTGGTCTCACATGGGATGGCAGGGATCTTGTCAGGAATACTACGAGAGGCTACATGATTTCGCTCTCATACACATATGCAGGCGGTATTCTCGGAGGTCTTTCAAACTATAACAAACTCTCAGCATCCGCATCCGGCTATGTCTCGCTTTTCGGATACACAGATGAGGAGGGAAGGCCATACAACCTTGTCCTCTCTCTCAATTCCTCCGTATCATTCATGTTCGATCAGTACTGGAACAAAGACGGATCATGGGGATGGTACAATGCGAAGATGGGTGCGACGAAGTACGAGATGCTCTATATCGATGGAATGAACATCGGAAGGGGATTCGATGTCGAGTACGACAAGTCGTTCCTGTGGCATAATGAGATAGATCTCACATGGCCGATTGTCTATCAGGTGCTTGCAGTCGAGGGATTCGTTTCCGCAACAGGCGTAACGTCGGAACTTTCCGAGCTTAATTCCTTCTACAACATCGACTGGTATTTCGCGGCAGGAATCGGACTGAAGATGCAGATCCCGGGATTCCCGCTCGGACTCTATATCGTCAAGAATGCGACATGGGACCGCAATAATGGATTCCAGTGGAGCGATGGATTCCTCTTCAATGATCCGAACAGGCCGGGTTCCGGCGTGAAGATCGTCCTTGCGATCACGACACAGCTATACTGATGAGTGGAAAAGAAGAACTGACGCCAATGATGCGTCAATATATGGCAATAAAGGAAAAGCATCAGGATATGGTGCTTTTCTTCCGTCTCGGAGATTTCTATGAGATGTTCGGCTCCGATGCGCTTGAAGTATCGAAGCTTCTCAATCTCACGCTGACACATAGGGGAAGCGAACCTATGTGCGGCATTCCATACCATGCAGCGAAGAACTACCTCAAGAGATTGCTTGATGCTGGAAAGAAAGTCGCTATATGCGAACAGCTTTCGCTTCCGGCATCCTCGAAGGAGATTGCGGATCGTCAGGTGACCGAGATATATACGCCTGCAACTGTTGTTGATGATGCATATCTTGACAGCATCTCGACGTCATTCGTGCTTGCTGCGAACTTTGACAGGAAAGGCATAATGCTTGCCTGGAGCGATATCTCGACAGGTGAGTTCTATGTAAGGAAACTCAGGCCTTCTACTGATCTCTCTGATTTCGAGACAGCTCTTTCATCGATTTCCCCTAAGGAGATAATCGTTCCTGATGATGTCTACTTCTCGGAGAAGGCGTTCAGGAGAGTAGTTGATTCATCTGCCGCTATTGTCACAAAGCTTCCTGTGTGGAATTTCTCCGCAAAGGAAGGCGTGAAGGAGATAGACAGGCAGTTCCCGCCTGCGATGCTTGAGCAGATCGGACTGGAGAGGAAGGATACTCTTGTAGGTACTGCAGGCGCGCTTCTGTCATATATAAAGAGCAATACGAAGGCAGAGCTTCCACAGCTCAGGGCTATTGAAGCTGTAGATGAGAGCTCATATCTTTTCCTCAATGCGGCTGCAATCAGGAATCTTGAGCTCATAAAGTCCAATGCTGAGGGACGTATGGAGGGTTCGCTTTTCCATGCCATGAACAGAACGCTCACACCATCTGGCGCACGTTTCCTGAAAGAACAGATCATACACCCGCTTTCATCAGCTTCGAAGATCGAGGAACGGCTCAGCTGGGTCAGGAGATTCCATGATAATAATGCCGAGCGCGACAAAGTGAGGACAATGCTGTCGTCATCATCGGATCTTGAGCGTCTTTCATCTAAGGCATCGATGAAGAGGCTGACTCCACGGGACATCCTTGCGATTGCTGACACTGCATCATCGTTCTTTCCGCTGATTGCGGAGAATCAGGACTATCTCTCGCTTACAGATGATTTCAGCAGCTATTTCGATGATGTGATCTCATTCTCTTCAGATGCCCTCAGGGCCATCAGCAGGGAATGCACGAACATAAACAACGAAGGGACTATAATCCTCACAGGCTATGATCAGAAGCTTGATGAGATAAGGAGCTATCTTGAGCATGGCAATGACATGCTTTCCGATTATCTTGCGAAGATACGCACTGAGACAGGGATCACAAACATAAAAAGCGGTGAGAACAGGATCATCGGCTCTTACATCGAAGTGTCCAAGGGGCAGCTTCAGCTTGTTCCTGACTATTTCGTCAGAAGGCAGACTCTGGTCGGCGGCGAGAGATTCACGACACCAGAGCTGGAAGAGATAAAGGCGAGGATATCGAATGCGGCAGGAGAGGCCGCGGAGAGGGAAAGGGAGCTTTTCACATCATTCCTTTCACGTGCTTATGACATTTCCGATGCTCTTCGCGCGATGGGCGATATCATATCGCTTCTGGATTACTATACTTCACTTGCATATCTTGCCTCGGAATGCTCATACACTGAGCCTCAGATAATAGAGGAAGGCGATCTTGATATCATAGATGGCCGCCATCCTGTAGTCGAGGCGTATACAGGCAGGGCAGAGTATGTATCAAATTCATTCTCATCGGCGCAGTCACGTTTTGCATTGATCACAGGTCCGAACATGGCAGGCAAGTCCACATATCTGAGGGAGATAGCGATCATCACCCTTATGGCGCATATGGGCTCGTTCGTTCCAGCTGCGAAGGCTGTCATACCTCTTACAGACAAGATCTTCTGCAGAGTCGGTGCAAGCGATAACATCTACAGGGGAGAGTCCACATTCCTTGTGGAGATGTCAGAGACTGCGATGATTCTTCGCTCTGCCACCCGCAGGTCCCTCGTTATAATGGATGAGATAGGAAGGGGAACCAGCACAGAGGATGGAATGTCCATAGCCTACGCTGTCATGCAGTATCTGAAGAAGCTCGGGGCTGTGACGCTCTTCGCGACTCATTATCATGAGCTTACGCTTCTCGATACATCCGGCATACAGCTTCTCCATATGGCAGTCAGGGAAGAGAAGAATACGATAGCATTTCTCAGGAAGGCAGAATCAGGTGTCTCCGCCTCAAGCTATGGAATACATGTCGCGCGCCTTGCCGGACTGCCACGCGATGTCATAAAGGATGCACAGTCATTCCAGAGGAAGCACTTCGCAGATTATTCATTCGAAACAGGGCAGGGAGATCTTTTCATAGATGCCGTACCTGAGGAGGATGAGAGCCTTGAGAAGGAGATTCTTGCCGATATCGAGGCATTCGATCTTGAGCGGTCGACTCCTCTTGATGCGCTTCTTTTCATTTCAGAGCTGAGGAAGAAGATTTCAGGAAATAGTGTATAATCCCTATTATGAAGAGATTTGCTGCTGTGCTTATTGCCGCATTGTGCGTGCTTGTTCCGGTTTCAGCCTCCATCGATCCTGCAGTTGCGGGACTTCTTGGCTATCCTGTCACATTCTCAGGCTATCCGGCTTTATCCGGAGATGAGCTCTATGGGGAGGATGTCCTGCCGATAGCACTTGGTGCCCTTATTTCTGGAACCGATATCCATTTCCAGGATTTCATCTCTGGCGATGAGGATACAATTGCGGCAGCCCTGCTTGACCTCATCCTCCTTGAAGCCGAGACAGGGAATTTCGAGGTCTATGCGTCGAGAGGCCTCATAATCCCGTCGATCACAGATTCACGTGGCAGGATCGGATATGATATCAGCTACATCGATTTCTCTTTCGCATATTCTACGGATGAGAAAGCCGGAAGCTTCGAAATCGATGGCAATGTCTATGGATGGGTGGATTCATCCGATGAGATCCTGCTGTCGATAGCTGTCGGAACTGATGGGATAAGAATCGGCGATGAGGCATATGATGCTTCTGAATTCCGCATCGACATATTCTTCGATAAGGCAGTCGCCGATGATTTCTTCGGACACTTTGGGATCAGTCCGGAAGAAGCTATTGCTGCTATCGCGGATGAGTCTGACTATGACATCCCGGAAGCGGATTTCGACAGGCTTGCATATCCTGCGGCGTTCATCATCAGCGTGATTGAGTATACGGAGGATTACAGTCTCCTTCTCCCTGCATTCAGAGCAGAAGTGTATCAGGATGGAATACCTGTTGATGCGGATATCGCAGCATCCCTCGGCATCTATCTGTCACTTGCGGAAGGCTATATCTGATGCGATTGTTTTCTGCGGTGCTTTTCGATGAGGCCACACTGGATGTCATCTCATCGTACAGGGATCAGCTTCACGATGCATCTTCCAGAGGAAGATTCCCTAAAAGGGATAATCTGCATCTGACGCTTGAGTTCCAGGGAGAGATCGATAACCCTTCATCAGCGATAAGAGCGCTTTCCCGCCTTGAATTCAAGCCATTCGATCTTGTCATGGATAGAATCGGGTTCTTTCATCGTCCCGATGGCGATACATGGTGGATCGGGGTCGAGGCGGACAATCCTGTGATGGTTCTGCAGGCCAGGCTCCACAGGCTTTTCATGGAAGAGGGGCTGTCTCTTGAGAAGAGGAAGTATGTCCCGCATATAACGCTTGGCCGCAATGTCGTCACAGATGCACCGGCATGCCATATTGCGAAGCTGTCGTTCCATGTGACATCTGTCAGCCTCATGCTCTCGGAAAGGGAAGATGGCGGAATGAGATATACATCCCTGTATGACAGGGATCTTTAGGAGGACCTATGGACAGGAATCAGGCATATACATCCATACTGATTGATGAGCTGAAACCGGCTCTCGGATGTACTGAGCCTATTGCAATCGCGCTTGCATCAGCAGCTGCAAGGAAGGAACTTGGCACTATGCCTGAATCCATCCTCATATCATGCAGCGGCAATATAGTGAAGAATGTGAAAGGAGTGACTGTTCCGAACTCCGGAGGAATGAAGGGGATAGAGACCGCTGCCGTGATCGGAACTGTTGCAGGAAATCCTGATGCGGCCCTCGAAGTCATATCATCAGTTTCGCCGGAGCAGCTGGATGAGGCGAGGAGACTCCTTGCCGAAGGAATCGCAAGAACGGAACTTGCTGAAGGAGTCCCTGGCCTCTATATCTCAGCAACCCTGAAGAAGGGTAGCGATGAAGTCACCGCCAAGATAGTTGACTGCCATAATGAGATATCATCGCTTATCCATAACGGAAGGACTGTGTTTTCGAGAACAGGCAATGCAAAGGGAACCCAGGATGCGGACGAGAGGAAGGATCTCCTTTCTGTCGAGGGAATCATCGAATATGCATCAGAGATCCCGATCGGTTCCATAGAGCCTGTGCTTTCAAGACAGTGGGAGCTTAATGAGGCGATAGCTGAGGAAGGGCTTGCGGATGGCTATGGCGTGTCTGTCGGCAGGACGCTGCTTGAGCATTATGATGGAAAGGATGTCAGGATACGTGCAAGGGCGAAGGCTGCAGCAGGTTCTGATGCGAGGATGTCAGGCTGTCCGCTTCCAGTAGTGATCAACTCGGGAAGTGGCAATCAGGGACTTACTGTCTCCCTTCCCGTCATCGAGTTCGGAAATGAGATGGGAAAGAGCAGGGAAGAGATCCTGAGGGCGCTTGCCGTATCGAATCTGATAGCAATCCATCAGAAGCAGTTCATCGGACCGCTCTCAGCTTACTGTGGAGCCGTTTCGGCCGCCGCTGGAGCAGCTGCAGGCATAGCATTCCTCATGACAAGTGATCCCAAGGTGATCTCAGGCGCGATAACCAATACGCTTGCCTCTGTCGGAGGTATTGTGTGCGATGGCGCCAAGTCATCCTGCGCTGCCAAGATCTCATCATCCCTGGAAGCCGCCATCTTCGGCCTGGAGCTTGCTCTTGATGAGGATAAGGCCTTTGAGGGAGGAGATGGGCTCGTGAAGAACGATATAGAGAAGACCATAGAGACATTCGGGAAAGTCGGAAAGGAGGGGATGAAGGAAACCGATATAGAAATCCTCCATCTCATGCTTGAGGAATGAGTCCGGTATTGACACGAATCCTCTTGTACTGCTATAAATTGCTTAGTTTCATTAAAGTAATTTAAGGGACCTGCGAACGGTCCCTTTATTAATGATGGAGGAATATGCTGACAAATACTGTCAAAGAGAGCAGGCTGTATCAGGAAATCGAGCAGCTGATGAGCGCTATCGGCCTCAGGACTGTCGAGGCATCTGCCGCAGATATCCAGGGCTCCAAGATGCTGAAGGTGGTAGTATATAAGGAAGGAAGCGAGGTCAATACAGATGACCTTGCCACTGCATATAATATAATCTATCCACGGTACAGCGTGATTTTCTCCGACAGGGATCTTCAGCTTGAGGTATCTTCCCCAGGCCTGCAGCGTACGTTAAAGGATGTAATTGAATTCTCCGTTTTCAGGGGAAAAGGCGTGCGCTGCTACAGCGTTCCGGATTCATGCTATATCATAGGGACTATAGAGTCGTGCGATGATGAGTCCGTAACGCTTTCTGACTACAGCAAGGAAGGCAAAGATGAAAGCGGCAAGGCTATAACGCTGCTGTTTTCCGATATCGCGAAAGCGAAGCTTGAATATAGATGGGAGGCATGAAGTGCTTGATCTGACAGAAGCAATCAATTCGATTATCTCGGTGAACCACATGGAAGAGGACGTTGTCCTCAACCTGGTAAGGGACATGCTCACTAGCGCATATAAGCGCAAGTTCGGGACAGATGACAATGTTTCTATCAAGTTCTTCCCTGATGAGACCGGGAAGATGCGGAAAGTGGAGGTCTACTCTGTTAAGGAAGTAGTTGAGGAAGAGAACTGGTATGACGCTGTCAGGCAGATTTCCATTGAGGATGCCAGGAATCTTGCCGAGGATGTCGATGTAGGCGATTATCTTGAGATTCCGATTGACCCATCTACATTCGAATACTCAGCCGTACAGTCCGCAAAGCAGCGCTCGCAGCAGGTTGTCAAGGAATACAACACGGACAGGATCTACATGGAAGCAAAGGCCATGGAAGGGAAGCTTGTCTATGGTGTCATCAAGCGCAATCAGAAGCACAACACATCAGACTATCTTGTAGACCTCAATCTCAAGGAGAAGGATGGAAGCATGGAGCAGGATGCGCTTTTCCCTCTTCGTGGGCAGAGCCCGAGGGAAACCTACTCTGAAGGAACGAGATACAAGTTCTTCGTCGAGAAGGTGGACAAAGGCGAGGATGTACAGAAGCGTGGAAGGGATGGAAGGATGCAGACCAAGAAAGGCGGCGTCCGCATCATACTCACAAGAGCTTCCAAGGAGTTCGTAAAAGCCCTCATCGAGAATGAGGTGCCGGAGATCTCTTCGGGGGATGTGGAGATCGTATCAATCGCACGCCAGGCCGGCATCAGGACGAAGATCGCAGTCGATACGAAGAAGGCAGATCTCGATCCTGTCGGAGCCACTGTCGGAAAGTCAGGCTCCAGGATCCAGACAGTCATGGCGGAATGCGAAGGCGAGAAGATCGATATCATAAGATTCTCGTCTGACCCGCTTGCATTCATCGCGAACTCGCTTATCCCTGCACAGGTCAGGAGAGTCGTCACGATCGATCCTCAGACAAAGCATGTCGTTGCCATAGTCGATGACAACCAGCTTGGAATCGCAATCGGACAGGGTGGTGTGAATGTAAAACTTGCAAAAGCTCTTACGGACTGGAATATCGAAGTCAAGACACAGGCCCAGTTCAATGAGATGGAAGAGACAATCGAGATCTACAGGAATGTCGATAATCTCTTCAAGCCTGAGGAAGAGGCTCCTGCTGAAGAGCATGTGCTCACGAACGAGGATATCGGTATAGATCCTGATGATACACCGCTTACTGATATCGGGCTTCCAGAGTCGCTTATCAAGAAGCTACATGATGTGGATATCTGGTCGATCCAGGAGTTCTTCGACTATCCGGAGGATGAGCTTCTCAGCCTTGGTCTCAGCCAGGACGAGATCAATCAGGTCAAGGATAGCGTAGTCATCACGGAAGAGGGAGATGAAGAGGAATTCGAATGCCCTGTCTGTCATCAGATGCTTGCCGCTGGAACAGCAGTCTGTCCTAACTGCGGCGCAGAGTTCGAATTCGAGTGATAAAGGTGCATATGTCGGAAGAAAAGGATATAAAGAACGAAGTAAAGCAGGTCAATGTAATCAAGAGGCCTGCACAGCCGAAAGCTCCTGAGAAGGAGCAGAAGAGCTCTGTTGAGAAGAAGGTTATCGTCCTTAAGAAGAAGCCTGTCGTCGTCAAGGTCAAGGAGAAGGAAGAAGAGAAGCATGTAGAGCCTCTCGATACAAGACCCGGCCATGAGGAACTTGCAAGCAAGGACATAAAGGCACCTGTGATTACAAGGCCTGATAATCTTCCCCCTCTCAATCCTGAGAAGAAGCCAGCTGAGAAGAAGGAATCTCCAAAGGAGAAGGAAAAGCTCAATGTCCTTACAGGCAAGAGCTATATGACCAACACAGCTGTCAACCATCAGAATACGAGGATACAGTCCACGCTTCATAATGGCCCTATCATCATAAAGAGCCAGAATCTTCCGCCGATTCCCGGACAGAAGGGTGCTGAGGAAAAGACCCCGTCTCGTCCGAGGGTTGCCGGCATAGTCGGAGGCAGGCCAGCTGCAGGCAGAGCCCAGGGGAATATGGCAAGAGGCCGCTTCCAGGGACAGAAGCCTCGCCAGGATGGACAGAAGATGCCACGTGCTGGCCAGAGCTATACGCCTAATGGCGAAGGCCGCCCTCAGTTCAGGAGGGATGGACAGTCTCGTCCTGGCTTTGCTCCGCGCTCAGGCGGAAGGCCGATGGTGCAGCCTGTAAGTCCTGAGATCAATCAGAAAGGACCTGGAAAGAGACCTCAGAACGCTTCAAAGCGCAAGGATTACTCTGACAAGTATTCTCGCGATGAAGAGCTCGACTTCCAGTTCCAGAAGAAGAAGAGGGAAGAGCAGAAGCTCGCAGCTGTTCCCAAGACAATCGACATCATGGAGAACATCACTGTGGCAGATCTTGCCAAGAAGATGAATCTCAAGGCCAGCGATATCATCTCAAAGCTGTTCAAGATGGGCATGATGGTCACCATCAACCAGCAGATCGATCATGAGACGGCTGAGATCATAGCCAGTGAATATGGATGTTCCGTGCATCTCGTATCGCTTTATGACGAGACGATCATCGCACAGGAAGAGGATAAGCCAGAGGATATGGTCCCTCGTGCTCCGATTGTCACGATCATGGGTCATGTCGACCATGGAAAGACCAAGCTTCTCGACGCAATACGCTCTTCGAATGTCGCGGAGGGCGAGTTCGGTGGAATCACGCAGCACATAGGTGCTTACAAGGTATCCGTTCCTGAGAAGGGCGATATCGTATTCCTTGATACACCGGGACATGCGGCATTCTCGATGATGAGGGCAAGAGGCGCTCAGGTCACAGATATCGTTGTCCTTGTAGTCGCTGCTAATGATGGTGTCATGCCTCAGACAAAGGAAGCCATCGATCATGCGAAAGCTGCCAAGGTCCCTATCATAGTCGCAATCAACAAGTGCGATCTTCCAGAGGCTAATCCGGAAAGGGTTATGCAGCAGCTCTCAGAGCTCGGTCTTGTTCCTGAGGAATGGGGCGGGCAGACGCTTTACTGCAGGATTTCCGCTCTTAAGAAGGAAGGTATCGATGATCTTCTTGATACGATCCTTCTTCAGGCTGAGATGCTTGAGCTCAAGGCAAATCCGAACTGCCGTGCAGTTGGAAAGGTCCTTGAATCCAGGATCGATCAGGGCAGGGGCATTGTCGCGACTGTCATCATCGAGAAAGGAACCCTCAATCAGGGCGACTACTATGTCGCGGGCATCTATCCTGGCCGCGTGAGGGCGATGTTCGATGATAAGGGCAAGAAGATAAAGAGCGCTTATCCTTCGGATCCTGTGGAGATCATCGGCCTTTCCGATATCCCATCGGCAGGCGATCCGTTCCAGGTCACTGAGGATGAGAAGCAGGCGAGAATGGTCGGTGCTAAGAGGCAGGAACTCGAGAGAATCGGTGAAGGTGGTGGCCACAACAAGATCACGCTTGAGAATCTCAATGCCAAGATCCGCGAAGGACAGGTCACTGACTTCAATGTCGTCATCAAGGGCGATGTGCAGGGTTCTGTCGAAGCTCTCCAGGGTGTTCTTGAGAAGCTCAGCACTGATGAGATCAAGCTCAATGTGCTCAGGGCATCAGCAGGTGCGATCATCGAAAGCGATATCACTCTCGCATCAGCATCTTCTGCTATCGTCATCGGCTTCAATGTCCGTCCGACTCCGCGTGCCCAGGTTCTCGCAGAACAGGAGAAGGTCGAGATCAAGAAGTACAATGTCATCTATGATGTCGTCGATGATATCAAGGCAGCTATGGAAGGCATGCTCTCGCCTGAGATCAAGGAAGTCGATATCGGAAAGGTCGAGGTCCGCGATACATTCAAGGTCCCGAAGGTCGGTGTCATCGCAGGTGCATATGTGCTTGAAGGCAAAGTCAAGCGCAACAGCCTTGTGCGCGTGATCAGGGATTCGATCCAGCTCAACAAGGATATGATCCGCATTTCGTCCCTGAAGAGATTCAAGGATGATGCTAAGGAAGTCAATGAAGGCTTCGAATGCGGTATCGGACTTGAGAACTGGCAGGATCTCCAGGTCGGTGATATCCTTGAGATCGTAGAGACAGAAGAGGTCAGGAGGAAACTGGAAGTCAATGAGTGAGTTCTCGCAGTCAAGGCTTGAATCAAAGCTTATGGAGTCAATCTCATCGCTTATAATATCCGGTGCGATAAAGAATCCGCATCTCTCGGTATTCACATCCGTGACAAGGGTGGAGCTTGCACCGGACAATACATCCGCGAGAATCTATGTCTCTTCGATGCCTGAGGAGCGTATAGATGCTTCTGTTCGCGCACTCAACAGCGCAAAGGGATTCATCCAGCACCGCATTGCAGATGTCCTGAGAACGAAGAACACACCGGTTCTGGAGTTTTTCAGGGATGACAGCTACAGGGAGGCTGAGAGAATCAACAAGCTTATCGACGAGGCTGTCCACGGTAAATGAACAAAGTCATTCTGATGGATAAGGAAGCAGGTATCACTTCGTTTGACCTGGTATACAGGGAGAGGAAGAAGCTTGGAAGGAAGGAGAAGATAGGCCATGCAGGGACTCTGGACAAGTTCGCATCCGGCCTTATGGTGATCCTTACAGGCAGCTGCACGAAGCTGTGTCCTGCTTTCACATCATTCGGAAAGGAATATGTCGCGGAGATCCAGCTTGGCACGGAGACCGATACGCTTGACCCAGAAGGATCTGTGATAAGAACGGCAGCCATTCCGTCTGAAGAGGATTTCAGGAGTGTTCTTCCGTCTTTCATTGGCATCATAGAGCAGGTTCCTCCTCTTTACAGTGCCATCCATGTCAATGGCAAAAGGGCATACAGGGAAGCAAGGGCAGGAAACGAGATAGAGATGCCATCCCGCAAAGTCGAGATATCATCGCTTGAGCTTCTTTCATTCAGCGGTGACAGGGCTGTGATAAAAGCGGCTGTATCGAAAGGTACATATATAAGATCTCTTGCCAGGGATATCGCGGCCGCATGCGGTTCCGCAGGTCATCTGCTGAATCTCCGGCGCATATCGGTAGGACCATGGACACTTGGCGATATAGGGAAGGAAACTGGTGAGCTTCTCTCCCTTACAGGGCTTTTCTCAGATGTATCTTTAGCACCTGCATCAAGAAAGAAAGCCGAGAATGGTTATATAGGCAATGAATTCATTCTTTCTGATACAGATCCGGACAGGCCTTTCTGCTTCATCAGGTTTTCTGGTGAGATGTTCGGTATAGGCGAGAAAAGGGATGGCAGGATAAAGCTTTTCATGAGGATGTCAGATGAGGATATCTGACTTCATGGAGCTCATGGAGAGCGGTGAGCTCAGCGGTGAGCGCATTGCCCTGACTATCGGTGTCTTCGATGGTGTGCACAGAGGCCATCAGAAGATATTCTCAATGCTCAAGGCAAAGGGCGATGAGTATGGATGCAGGACGATGGCCATCTCATTTTCCGTAAATCCGAAGCCTTCATCCGCAGGTAATCTCGATACGCTCCGGCTCAGAGCTGAATACATCGGATCGTTCGGGATAGATTTCCTGACTGTGATTGACTTTTCTGATGAATTCAGTAAAACTACAGCGTGGGGATTTGCTCATCTTCTAACGAAGATATGCGTACCATGCATTGCAGTTGTCGGAGCCGACTTCAGGTTCGGCAACCCATCTGAATCAGCATCGGCTGCGGACCTTTCGAGGCTGCTTGCTGAAAATGGTGTGAGCTGCGATACATATATAGCCGATTCTGTCCTGGATGAATATGGGATCAAGGTCTCATCCACTCATCTGAGGCAGTTGATAGAAAAAGGAGATCTCAGGTGTTTCCTGAAGCTCTCCGGTCAATTCTACAGGGTTGATCTTGTGCCTTTACCCTACAGATCCTGCTCTGATGGATTGATTATCAGCAGAGGACCTATTCATCAGCTTCTTCCGCCACAAGGAGCTTATGATGCCCAGATTCTCTTCTCAGACGGGAGAAGATCCGCATGTATTGCCATGATAGATGAAGAGTTTCTTCATCTTTCTGTGCCTTCGGACTTCTCTGTATTCGGCTCTGAAGAGGGTAAGGGGAACGGAATGCTGCAATTAGATTCATTATTTCTGGAGAAGAAAAGATGATTACAAGAGATGTCAAGCACGATATCGTGGTAAAGTATGGCAATGATGCCAGGAACACAGGTGATGCAAAGGTGCAGGTTGCGCTTCTTACAGCACGCATCAACGACCTTCAGGGACACTTCAAGGCTAATCCTAAGGATCATGCATCAAGAAGAGGACTTCTGAAGATGGTCGGACAGCGCCGCCGCCTCCTGAAGTACATCAAGAACAGAGACATCGATGAATACAGAAAGCTCATCGCTGATCTTGGCCTGAGAAAGTAATAGTAAAGCCAGCTTGTCTGGCTTTTCTGTTTGCAAGAACAAATAAAAAAGAACAAGAAAAGAACAAAGAAGGAAATTTATGGCAGAAGTAAAGAAAGTTTCAGTCTCTGTCGGCGGCATTGACCTCGTATTCGAGACTGGGAAAATCGCAAAGCAGGCAAATGGTGCTGTCTATGCACACTATGCTGGATCTGCAGTAATCGCCACAGTCTGCTGTGGTGAAGCACCATCAGAACCGATTGACTATGTGCCAGTATCGGTTGAATACAATGAGAAATACTATGCAGCAGGCAAGATCCCTGGAGGATTCCTGAAGAGGGAGTCAAGGCCAAAGGATAAGGAGATTCTCGTATCAAGGCTTATCGACCGCCCTATGAGGCCGCTTTTCGATAAGGCATTCGGCCGCGAGATCCAGATTGTTCCTACGGTAGTGTCATCAGATATGTGCCATACGCCTGATATCGTTGCAATCAATGCAGCTTCCTGTGCTGTCACGATTTCCGATATTCCGTTCTATGGTCCTATCGCAGCTGTCAGGGTTGCGAAGATCGGCAACAAGTTCGTCATCAATCCTACATTCCAGCAGATGCCAGAGGCTTCTCTCGATATCGTTGTCGCGGGAACTCATGACGGCATTACGATGGTTGAGGGCGGTGCAAAGGAAGTATCCGAGGACGATATGCTCAATGCAATCGCTGCAGCCCAGCCTGTAATCACGGAAATCTGCGAGGCTCAGGAAGAGCTCAGGAAGATCTGCGGCAAGGAGAAGCTTCCTCTGATGGAAATCGAGGACAAGGATCTCTCATGGCTGGAGCCTGTCAGGGAATATGCATATCCTCTTATCAAGGAAGCATCCTTCGTCAAGGGAAAGCAGAACCGCTATGCGGCACTCGAAAAAGCCCATCAGGACATCAAGGAGAAATTCGCAGATCTCATTGCAGAGGATGAGAAGCGTCCAGGAGAGATTTCAAAGCTTTTTGAGGATATGGAGTATGAGATCCTCCGCTCATCAATCCTCAATGATGGCATAAGGACAGATGGCAGGAAGGTAACGGAGATCAGGCCGATCACATGTGAAGTAGGTCTTCTGCCATGCACACATGGCTCTGCGCTCTTCACACGTGGTGAGACACAGTCCCTTGCTGTCACGACTCTCGGAACTGTCCAGGATGAGCAGCTTTTCGATACAATTGATGGCGAGAAGACATATTCGAACTTCATGCTCCATTACAACTTCCCTCCATATTCGGTAGGTGAGTGCGGAAGGCTCACAACAGGAAGAAGGGAGATCGGGCATGGACATCTTGCACAGCGCGCACTTGAGGCTGTTGTGCCAAAGAAGGACAAGTTCCCATATACGATCCGTGTAGTCTCTGAGATCATGGAATCCAATGGATCATCATCGATGGCATCTGTCTGTGGCGGCTGTCTTTCCCTTATGGACGCTGGCGTTCCTATCTCCAAGCCAGTTGCAGGTATCGCAATGGGACTTATCACTGAGGGCGCTGATTACTCACGCTATGTGATTCTCTCCGATATCCTCGGTGAGGAGGACCACCTCGGTGATATGGACTTCAAGGTAGCAGGAACAAAGGATGGCATCACCGCATTCCAGATGGATATAAAGATTGCGGGAGTCACGCCTGAGATCATGAGCAAGGCTCTCCAGCAGGCAAAAGAGGGAAGGATGCACATCCTTTCGATCATGGCAAATACCATCAGCGAGCCACGCTCTGACATCAGCGAGTATGCTCCGAAGATTCTTACGCTCACAGTTCCAGAGGATAAGATCGGTGCTGTAATCGGTACTGGCGGAAAGACAATCAAGGCAATCGCAGCCCAGTCCAATGCAGAGATCAACATCGAAGACAACGGAACCGTGATGATCTATGGCAGGAACAATGCTTCAGCACAGGAAGCAAAGCGCCTTGTCCTTGCAATCATCGAGGAGCCGGAAGTCGGCCATATCTATCATGGTACTGTAAAGCGCATTGTCGATTTTGGTGCATTCATTGAGATCCTCCCTGGAAAGGAAGGCCTCTGTCACATCTCCAAGCTTGCGAAGACCAGAGTCAAGAATGTCTCTGATGTTCTTTCAGTAGGTCAGCAGGTGGATGTGAAGCTGACTGAGATCGACAGGATGGGAAGGCTTAATCTCTCATATATCGATGCACAGCCGGAGAGCGCTGAGAAGAAATGAGCGTTCCTGTAAGGATAAAGCTTGATGATAATGCTGCTGTCCCTTCATACAGGACAGCAGGCTCTGCTGGTGCGGATATCTCATCAGCAGAGGATATCGTCATTGCACCAGGGCGTTCAGCTATGGTCTCGACAGGAATTCATCCTGAGATTCCTGCTGGCTATGAGATCCAGGTCAGGCCTCGCTCAGGACTGGCTGCAAGGCATTCTGTCACAGTGCTGAATACACCTGGCACTATAGATTCAGACTACAGAGGCGAAATCAAGGTGATACTTATAAACCATGGGACAGAGCCATTTGAGATCCACAGAGGCGACAGGATCGCACAGCTTGTGCTCGCGCCTGTAGCCGTAGCTGATTTCATTGCTGTAGACGAAATCTCTGGCACAGAGAGAGGTGCAGGGGGATTCGGTTCGACCGGAGTCTGAGAAGTTGGTCAGTGCCCGGAGTTCTTACAGACTGCTATACAGATACATAACGAAGGAGTTCGCACAGAATTTCGCTGTGTCTTTCTCCTTCTTTTTCTGTATATTCTTCATCAACTCAATACTTCTTCTCGTGCAGAGGATACTGCTGAGGAATATAGATATAGCGACAATGCTCCAGATTGTCTCGCTCTCAATGCCTCAGTTCCTGATTTATACTTTCCCATTCGCATCGCTTTCTGCATCCTCAATGGTCCTTGGAGACCTTGGCTCGACCAATGAGCTTCTTGCGATGCGCTCATCCGGAATTCCCTCATCAAAGGTATTCTATCCTCTGATGATGATCTCCCTCATTCTTTCCGCTGTCACGTTCTTCTTTGCAGATGTCGTGCTTCCATGGTCCTCCGTAGAGTACCAGAACAAGCTAAATGATATAATGCGCGATATGCCGACTTTCGAGATACAGCCGAATTCAGTCAATACGATTGGCAATATCGTATTATCCAATGGAGCGAGCTCCGGAAATGAAATAGATGAGATAATGCTGATTTCCGATGATTCCTCTGCCCATCAGAACAGGGTGGTCACATCAGAAAAGGGATATCTGACACTTGTTGATGAAAACAGCTATATATACTCTCTGGAACTCGAGTCTCCTGAGATTCTCATAACAGATCCTTCAGATAGGGCAAGCTATGGATTCTCGCATGCTGACAAGGCGATTTTCTATCTCGATTTCTCATCGCAGATTCCTGCTCTCACATCAAATGCCCCGATGAATCTCTCATCAAGGGACCTGATTTCCGGAATCAGGGACAGACAGGAACGCGTCAGGAATGATAGGAAGTACTGGAATGAAAGCAGAGAAAGCTCGATGCTTGATCTCGCACAGGCAATGAAGGATGGAGAGAGGGGGATCATAACAGTAAATGATGCATCAAGGAACGCGGCAGATGCCTATAGCCGCTATGGGATCTATGGCGAGAATCCGCCTATAAACTTTTTCAGTCAGTACTACAAGGCTGAGCTTGCTAAGAAGTTTGTCCTTTCTGCGGCCTGCTTCTGCCTTACTCTGATAACCCTTCCTCTTTCCATGGTCAGGGTGAAGCATGGAAAGCTCACAGGTTTTGCGATTTCGCTTCTGATTGCTGTCGCTTACTGGTACATGATATTCGGAGTCCAGCTGCAGATATTCTCGATATCGTCGGATCCTTATCTGCTGATGGCACTTCCAGATATAGCCATAGCCGCTATCGCAGTCGCACTGATAATCAGGTTCAGGAAAGCAAGATGAAGATACTCACGAGATACATAATATCATCGATACTGAAGGTAGCTATCATCGCAATCCTGATGTTTGCCCTCATACTTGCGGCTGTAGAGCTTTTCAGCAGGATGGATGCAATCATGAATGGTTCCATTCCGGCTCTGAGCATCATATACTACCTTCTTCTCTCGATTCCGCAGTACCTTCTTATGGTAGCATCGATTTCATTTCTCTTCGCAGTCACATACTTCCTCTCATCTCTTACTGCGAACAATGAGCTCATTCCGATACTCAATGCAGGTGTCAGCCCCGCACGGCTCAAGTTCCCGATCATAGTGCTTGCAGGTGTCCTGACGGTCCTCGGATCTGTTTTCCAGGAGGAAGCTGTGATACGGATCAATTCAAGGCGCGATGTGGTGGAGGCAGAGCTTTTCGGTTCATCATCGACAAGGGATTACCGCAATCTCGTGCTTGAGGACAGCGATGGCTATATGATCTATACGCAGCGCTTCCAGGAATCGACTGAGACAGTATTCTCGCCTGTGCTTCTCAAGTATGATGATTCGGGATCAATACTCATGAGAATCGATGCCTCATCTGCTTACTGGGATGATGGTCAGTGGATATTCACAGATGCATCTGTATATGAAATAAAGGATGGCTCATGGGTAGAGACATCCCAGCATGCTGAATACTCAGAGCCGCTTTTCGATGTGGATCCATCGCTTTTCAGAAGCCAGAACATCTCAATAGACACAATGGACAGGGAAACCGCAAAGGCATATCTTGAAGGGCTTGAGACCACGAACAGGAATACATGGCAGGAAAGGGCTACCGAATACTACAGAAGGATATGCAGCCCTCTGGCGATCTTCGTTCTGATGTTCATCTCATCTGCGATGAACTATCGATTCAAGAAGAATGTGCTTCTCTTTTCAGTTATACAGTCGCTTTCGATTGCAGTAATATACTATGTTGCGGATATGGTGTTCTCGATTATGGGAAACCAGGGAGTCGTCACGCCGATCGGAGCTGTGATCTGGCCTATAGCCATGACACTGCTTCTCTCGCTTGTCCTGTCACTCCTGGGAAGGAAGATATGAGCATAATAAAGATAATAAAGAAAGATCAGCAGACAAAAGCGAGGCTCGGGATACTCTCTCTGCCTCATGGTGATGTCGAAACGCCTGCATTCATGCCTGTAGGCACTAATGGGACAGTAAAGGGTATTTACCATGATACCATCCGGAAGATAGGGTATAAGATTATCCTTGCGAATACGTACCATATGTATCTGAGGCCAGGAACGGAAGTGCTCGAATCATTCGGCGGACTCCATGATTTCTCCGCATGGGATGGGAACATACTCACAGACTCTGGCGGATTCCAGGTGTTCTCACTCTCAGGATTGAGGAAGATCAAGGACAGCGGAGTGACGTTCCAGAGCCATATCGATGGTTCAAAGCATATATTCACGCCTGAGAAGGTCGTGGATGTCCAGTCAATCATCGGGAGCGACATCGCGATGGTCCTGGATGTCTGTACGCCACCTGGCATTGAGCACAAAAACGCGAAGGAAGCCTGGAGGGTCACGAAACTCTGGGCCGAGCGTTCCATAGAGGAAAGAAACAGGCTCGGAGAGCGTTTCAGAGGGAATCTCTTCGGTATTGTCCAGGGAAACTTCTACAAGGATCTGAGAAAGGAAAGCGCAGAGGTAATCTCCTCGATGGACTTCCCAGGAGTCGCGATAGGAGGGCTTTCAGTCGGTGAGGAGAAGAACCAGTTCGAGGATATGCTCTGCTATACAGCACAGTACATAACAGAGGAGAAGCCAAGATACGTCATGGGGATAGGCTACCCGGATTATATCCTGCAGGCTGTTGAGAACGGAATCGATCTCTTCGACTGCGTGCTTGCGACACGTATGGCAAGGAACGGCAGCCTTTTCACAGATGACGGAGTGATTCCTTTCAAGAAGGCGATATACAAGTTCGATCATGGTCCTGTGCAGGAAGGCTGCGGCTGTACGCTCTGCAGGGAGTATTCACGCGCATATATGCATCATCTCGTGAAGTGCAATGAGATGCTCGGCGGAATGCTTGCGACTGAGCACAATCTTCAGTATCTGTATGATCTCATGGTGAGGGTGAGGCAGGCTATAAGGGAAGACCGCTTCAAGGAATTCAAGGAAAGCTATCTCAGGAGGTTCTATGCCAGTAAGCAAGGCTGAGATCCTCTCTATGTTTGATGATATGTTTCATGAGCTTGCAGAGCATCCTCCTGTATTCACAATCGACGGGCTTATGGATTATGAGATACCGCACAGGGAGCGCATTGCCAAGAATCTCTTTCTCAGGGATGACAAGAAGAGGGAGTACTTCATCATCTCTGTGCGTCCTGATGCGAAAGCGGACCTGAAGGCCATAAGGAGGATAATCGGCTCGCGTCCGCTTTCTTTTGCATCCGAGGAAGACCTTGAAAGCATGCTGATGCTGAGGAAAGGGGAGGTGACTCCCTTTGGTGTTCTCAATGATAGCAGTCACAGGGTAAAGGTGTTCATAGACAGTTTCTTCTCAGGCGGAATCATAGGAGTTCATCCGAATACGAATACAGCGACTGTGTTCCTGAGAGCCGAGGATCTTCTTTCCGTCTTATCTGAAAATGGAACAGATGCATCATTCATTGATATGGATGCAGCTGATTGCTGAAGGTTATTGATGAAATCTGATAAAATGCAGTTCACTTTTCGGTGTTTTGCGTCCATCATAAAGGAAGTGGAGGAAAGATGTTCGAGCGTAAGATGAAGAACATGGCAGATGCGAATAAGCTTCTGCTGAACAATGGGCTTGTTACATATACATGGGGGAATATCTCGGAGATAGACAGGCTTACAGGATATATAACGATAAAACCAAGCGGCATCCAGTACAACAGGATGGCCTGGGATGATTTCGTCGTTGTCGATCTTGATGGGAATATCATAGATGGTAACTACAAGCCATCTGTGGATATCGATGCCCATATAGAAATCTATAAGGCATTCGAGCATGTAGGCGGTATAGTCCATACCCATTCTCCATGGGCAACCGCATGGGCTCAGGCCGGCAGGGCAATCCCATGCTATGGGACTACTCAGGCAGACTGCTTCCATGGCGAGATTCCTATAACAAGGGACATGAGACCAGATGAGCTTGGTGCCGATTATGAGAAGAACATAGGGAAGATAATAGTCGAGACTTTCAAGGGAAAGGATCCGATGGCAATGCCTTCAGTTCTTCTCAAGGGACATGGCACATTCAGCTGGGGCATAAGCGCAATGGATGCGGCCCATAATGCTGTCGTGCTTGAGACTGCTGCAGCGCTTGCAGTGCGTACTGAGATGATAAACAGCAACGCATCGCCGCTGTATCCTGAGATGCAGGAGAAATGCTATTTCAGGAAACACAGGAAGAATACGATACAGGAACAGGTGATGTCAGAATGATGAAATCCCTTCCGCGAGGAAGGGACTTCGTTTTTCAGAACTCTACTTTGCTGATTGACAGGACCGTGAAATCGAACTTCCTGTCATTGATGTCGAAGACGATATTGTCTCCTGTCCTGTGGTTGATGAGCATCTTTCCGAGAGGCGCATTGATATCGATGATGCCTTCCTCCGGCTTTGATTCCCATCTGCCCATGAATGTATATGTGATGTCCTTGTCCTCAAGATTGTCATGAAGCTTGACTTCGGTTCCGAATCCGATAAGGCCATCCACCACATCCTCAGGATGCATGATCCTTACAGTGGAGAGATCGTTGTTCAGCTCACCGATGCGTCTCTCAAGCTCTCTCTTATGCTCCTTCGCGTACTGGTACTCGCTGTTTTCCCTGAGGTCTCCGAGCTCGCGCGCGAAGTTGATTTCCTTCAGGATCTCAGGAATCTGGTTCGTGTTTATATCCTTAAGCTCTTCAGTCTTCCTGTTATAGCTTTCCTCAGTGCAGAGGAATCCGCTGGCTGCCTTGATCTCAGGAGCCTTCACAGTCTGTACCTGCGGCTTAGGAGAATCGAACTGGACCTGCGGAAGCCTTTCCTTGATCCTTGCCTTTATCCTGTCCTTCTCTGAGGAATCAAGACCTTCATTCGCAAGGACAAGAGGTATTATCGACTCAACATCATCCTCATCCGCTGTCTTGATGAAGGAGAAGATCTTTCCGTCATCGAGAAGATCCTTGCGGAGCTTTGCCTTGCTTCCGTCATCCCTGATTGTGGAGAGCGCGGTAAGCTCTGACTTGATGATCCTGTTCCAGTCAATCCCTATCTTCCTGATATCCGTAGGGGAGAACTGGTACTGCGTCGCGAAGAATACGAATGCAGGCACATTGTCCCTGTAGGACTCAAGGCACTTCCTGGCGTATGCAATGAAGTCAGCACCTTTGTTTATCTTCTTCAGCTTGGAAGGAATATAGGAAGAGATGTAGCTCGGGAATACGAGGATAAGAAGGTCTGCGGCTCTCTTCGTTTCTGCTGCATGATTGACGAACTCCTTTTTGAGGAAGACAGGAAGGTAGTTGAACACTTCCTTTATCTCGCTGTCGCTCATCATCTGGATAAGAGTATCGACAGATGTGTCGAACGATACTGCAGCACCCTTTTCCGAAAGCCAGTCGAGGAAGAGCGCAGAGGCAATCCTGTTCTGCATAGGTCTCTTTTCATTGTCCAGCGTCTGCTCGAAGAACGATACCATCTCAAGGATAGCATCGCTTGAGATATCTAGGGACTGGTTCTCAAGAGCATCGGAAAGAATCGATATCTTCTCAGTGAAGATCTGCTGGTTGCGGAACGCATACAGCGTCTTTTCTTCAGGAGTCACAGGATATGCTGTAAGGCGATATACATCAGTGCGTCCCGAAGAGAGTATGAGGACATGGCTGTTGGTCCGGAGCTCAGTCTTGATCTTATCGAGGATTGACTTCCATTCGCTTTCCTTGAGGATTGACGGTACGATCTCGGCCTTCATATCCTTGAGTCCTGCCTGGTGCTCAGGTGCAGAGTAGAGAAGAGTCCTCACAAGCCATTCGATTCCGCCGTTTCCCATTATCTTCGCCTTGATCTTCTCAGCAGGCACACCTTTCCTTATGGCCTTGAGATTCTGCTTCGTAAGCGGATTGAGGCTGTTGAAAGCCGCATCGAGATCTATGTTCTGGACATCGCTAGCAGAGTAACGTACAGAGACCTTTCCGCCCTTCACATCAATGATGAGTCCGACTCTGTTCAGCGCTTTCTGGAATACATATGTACCAGGTGCGAATGAGATATCCTTCTCGAAATCATCGAGAGACTTAACAGGATTGTCTGACTTTGCGAAGTTGTAGCGCCTGAGGCATTCTCCAAGACGTGGGGAGGCATGGTACTTTCCCTTCAGCACATCGAGAAGATCCTCCCTGATGCTGTCATCGCTTCTGTCGATCATGAATATCCTTCTTGTGACTTCGATGAGGTTGTCGAGGTTCCTCGCATACTCAGTGCTGTCCTTGTCGCTTGTCCTCTTTATATTCATCATGTAGCCATGGAGCTCTTTGTAGAGTTTGAGAGCAGTCTCCTTACTGCTCTCTGAAAGAGTCTCGAGGAATGATGAGTAGAATGGGAAATCGCTCTTGCCGTTTGCAAGAAGCTTAGCGAATATCTTCTCGAGATTCTCATACTCTCCGCTCTTCATCAGGCGGTTGAGTGCCCTCTGATAGCAGTTCATGGCGTTCTTCTTATCGCCGATGCTCTCATAATGGTCAGCAACCTCAACGATGATGTCATGGTCCTGGCTGTCTGTCCTTACAAGACGCTCATAGTAATTCCATTTCAGGTCCTCATCGCCCTGCTGTCCAGCGACATCGCCAA
The DNA here is from genome assembly GCA_944389075.1 of uncultured Spirochaetaceae bacterium. Taxonomy (GTDB): domain Bacteria; phylum Spirochaetota; class Spirochaetia; order Sphaerochaetales; family Sphaerochaetaceae; genus Ornithospirochaeta. The sequence continues at coordinate 69,481 of CALXLA010000020.1, read as the reverse complement.
GGACACGGAGCGCCTTCGAAGACTCTGATACGGAGAGTATTACGTTTCCGATATATTTGACCACATCCCAGTTACGTGCCTCATAGAACGAAAGAAGGATGTTGTTGAGCCTCATGTTGTATTCATGAGGGCGGAGCATCAGGAGAAGCCTTCCCGCGATATAAGGCAGGATTATGCTGTCCTTATGTTCCTCAAGAGCCTCAAGGGCCTGGCTTCTTGTATCTGACTTCTCTTCAGGAGAAAGCGCTTCAAGCTGAGAATCAAGATTCTGGAAAGCCTCTGTCTTATACAGGGCCGCCGGATTCTTGCCAAGATTCTTCTCTTCATTAAGCAATGCTTTGAAATCTATCATGTGCCGCCTCCTTAATCTGCGACTTGATGTCAAAAATAAAGCACCGGGCAGACCATCTGCTCGGCTATACATAAATGATAGCACAGCCCTTTCAGTTTGGCAAATATCATGCATATTGATATAATCGTCATATGAGCGTTCGCAATCTGCTGTTTTCGCCATCAATCCTTGGCGGTAATTTCTCCAAAGCAAAGGAAGAAGCTGAGACCATCAGCCAGTCTGGTGCTGATTACATACATCTGGATGTCATGGACGGCCATTTCGTACCTGAGCTGACTTTCGGTGCAAAATTCATAAGGGATCTCAGACCCGAAACCGATCTGGTATTCGATGTCCATGTCATGGCGGAGAAGCCGGAGAACATGATACCATCACTCTGCGATGCAGGGGCCGGAATCGTGACTGTGCATTATGAGGCGACCGAGCATATATACAGATGCCTTGATCTGATTCATGAAAACGGAGCTGAGGCCGGTGTCGCGATATGCCCGGGAACGCCTGCCTATGCAGTCACATCGCTTCTTGAGATTGCGGACTATGTGCTTGTGATGACGGTGAATCCCGGATGGGGTGGCCAGCGGTTCATCCCGTCGATGATTGAGAAAATAGAGTATCTTGATAAGCTCAGGGAGGAAAACGGCTATTCCTTCCGCATACAGGCAGATGGAGGTATCGGCCTTGATAATATCGGAAGCCTTTACAGAGCCGGTATGGACATTGCGGCAATAGGGACGTCATTCTTCCGTGCATCCGATAAGGTCGGCTTCCTTGATGAGATGCTGGAGAGCGCGGAGGGCAGGAATTGAAAGCCGTGATCCAGCGCGTCTCTGATGCATCATGCACAGTGGACGGGAAAGTAACAGGCGAGATAGAGAAGGGCCTCCTCATCTATTTCTGCGCAGAAGCAGGAGATAGGGAGGATATGATCGAGCCATTCATCTCGAAGATATCATCGCTCAGGATTTTCCGCGACGGAAATGATAAAATGAATCTGTCATTGGCAGATGTCGGCGGTTCTGTCCTGCTCATCAGCCAGTTCACGCTGGCTGCTGATATAAGACGTGGGCGGAGACCTTCGTTCGACAAGGCCATGGGTGCGGCGGATGCGGAAATCTTCTACAATGAAGCGATTTCCATATTAAGAAATAAAGGCTTCAAGGTTGAGACAGGTATTTTCGGCGCAGATATGAAGATACGTTATCAGAATGATGGACCTGTGACGATAATCGCAGACTCCGGGGACCTTTTCTGACTGTCAGGAACAGCATATCAGAGCGTAAAGTAAGCAGGAGGATTATAAATGGCGAAGAATACAGACGAGAATCAGGAAAGAGGAAAGCGCGAGGCGCTGGAAGCTGCCAGATTGCAGATAGATAAGCAGTTCGGCAAAGGCTCTCTGATGAAGCTTGGCGATAACAAGGATATCCTTGATGTTGAGGTGATACCTTCAGGATCGATACTCCTTGATGAGGCACTCGGGGTAGGTGGCTATCCTAAGGGAAGGATAATCGAGATCTATGGACCTGAGTCCTCGGGGAAGACAACGCTTGCGCTTCAGGCAATAGCGGAAAGCCAGAAGAGAGGTGGCATCGCGGCATTCATCGATGCAGAGCATGCGCTCGATCCTGTCTATGCCAGGAATCTCGGAGTTAATATCGATGAGCTCTGGATCTCGCAGCCTGATACAGGAGAGCAGGCTCTGGAGATTACTGAGTCCCTTGTCCGCTCAGGCGCTGTGGATATCATAGTCGTTGATTCCGTTGCGGCACTTACGCCTCAGGCTGAGATCGAAGGTGATATGGGAGACAGCCATGTAGGACTTCAGGCAAGGCTCATGAGCCAGGCGCTGAGAAAGCTCACAGGCATACTCTCGAAGAGCAATACCACGATAATCTTCCTCAACCAGATAAGGATGAAGATAGGTGTGATGTTCGGCAATCCTGAGACTACTACTGGCGGCAATGCGCTGAAGTTCTATGCTTCCGTCAGGATGGATGTGAGGCGTATAGAATCAATCGGCAAGACAGCTGATGAGGTCACCGGCAACAGGATCAGGATCAAGATCGTCAAGAACAAGGTCGCTCCTCCTTTCCGCAAGTGTGAGCTTGACCTTATGTTCGGTTCCGGCATCTCACGCACAGGCTCGATACTTGATGCGGCCCTGAAGTATGATCTGATTGAGAAGTCAGGCGCATGGTACTCATACAATGGCGAGAAGATCGGGCAGGGAAGGGAGAAGACCATCGATTACCTCAATGAGAACAAGGAGTTTACCGATGAGCTTGAGGCTAAGCTCAGGGATATGATGTTCCCTTCACAGCGCAAGCCCGAGAATGTATAATCATCACCCATGGCTGAAAACCTCTTACCGCATAAAGAAAAGCACCAGTTCCATATCCAGGAGTTCGATGGACCCCTGGATCTGCTTCTGTATCTGATTCAGGAAAACAAGATCAATATCTATAATATTGACATTTCCCTCATTACCGAACAGTTCCTGGAATATATCTCTGTGCATGAGGCTGAGCTTGGAGAGCTTTCCGAATTCTACAAGATGGCCGCGGAGCTCCTGTACATAAAGAGCAGGATGCTCCTTCCTGTCACCACAGAGCTCGATGAGACTTATGAGGATCCCAGAGAAGAGCTTGTCGAGCGCCTTATCGAGTATCAGATGTACAAGAAGTACACGGATCTCCTGATGAATGGAGGAACCGGGGACAGGCTGTATGTAAGCAGGAACGAGAACTTCTTCGCAGTGCCTTATGATGACAGCGAGCTTTTCAATGGCGTTACTCTCGAGATGCTTCGCGAGACATACGTCCAGCTCAGGCTCAAGAGCAACTCAGAAGGAAAGATGTTCAATATCCACGAAGTCGTCTCTGTCGAGGAGAAGGAGGTATTGCTTTTTGAGCTTCTCGATGTCAAGGAGCGTGTGGATCTCATGGAGCTATTCGGGCATGCGGACAATCCAGATGACCTGGTGATGCACATAATCACCGCGTTCTTCGCGATTCTGAAGATGTCCATGGAGAAGACGATCCTCATAGAGCAGGAAGGCGAGTTCGGGACAATCTGGCTGAGGAAAAGGCCAGATGACTGGGACGATGTCCTTACAGAGCGCCATGCTCATGATTTCGAGGATGGAAGCGGCTTGAAGCCAGCGAAAGGAAAAGCCTCAAGCTATTCAGTCCTTACGCAGGAAGCCCTTGACGCAATCAGGAAAGCGGAAGAGAAGGAAGAGGAAGCATCCAGGACAGAAGAGTATGTGGGCGAGGAAGAAGAGATAGATCTTGGAGATGATGCAGATGAAGAAGACAGCGAAGAGTGAGATGCTCAGCGAGGAAGCAAGGCTTTGCGAGGTGATTCTCTTTGTCGAGAATGTACCGACATCGCTTGACAGGCTTTCGGAACTGACAGGACTGAAGCCTGATATCGTGGAGGATGCGCTTCAGGAGCTGAGGGATGACTATTCGGAGCGTGGCAGCGGACTGATACTGACTGAGGATGAGAATGAGATGTTCTCATTCATGCCGGCGCCTGACCTCTATCCGCAGCTCAAGCAGAGCTACGGACGCAAGGTTGACAGAAGGCTTTCAAGAGCTGCGATGGAAACACTTGCGATTGTTGCATATGGGCAGCCGATTACCAGAGCTGATATCGAGAAGATCAGGGGAGTCGGCTCGGACTCAATTGTCAAGCTTCTTCGTGACAAGGAATATATAATGGTAAGAGGGCGCAAGGAGACAAAAGGGCATCCTTGCCTATATTATACGACAAGGAAGTTCCTCTACGAATTCAACTTGACATCGATACAGGATCTGCCGAAGCTTTCGGAGATCGACAGAATCAGGTTCGGATTGACGGAGGATGAGGAGAATGAAGATGAATGATGATTTCTATCCGATAAGGCTGCAGGCCTATATGGCAAAGTGCGGAGTAGGCTCAAGGCGCAGCTGCGAGGAGCTTATAAAGCAGGGCCGTGTCATGATCAACAATAAAGTCGTCAGGGAAATGGGCGTCAAGGTAGGTGCGGATGATGTCGTCCAGGTCGATCATGAGACAATAGAGCCGGAGACAAGGAAGTACTATATAGCGCTCAATAAGCCAAGGGGCTATGTCTGCACGAACTATGACCCTAATGAGGAGAAGTACGCAAGGGATCTGATCGATATCGCGGACAACAGGCTTCTCTTCAATGTCGGACGTCTCGATAAGGATTCAAATGGCCTGATCATCTTCACAAATGACGGAGACTTCGCCAATAAGATGATGCATCCGCGTTATGAAGTCGAGAAGGAGTATATCGTCAAACTCGACAGGGATGTCGTGATAGCTGATCTCAACAGGGCACTGGATGGCATCTATATAGATATGCCGCGTCCATACAGGATCCGCAGGTATGATCTCATTCCGAGGACGAAGCAGTTCGTGAAGATCACGCTCATCGAAGGAAAGAACAGGGAGATAAGGAAGATATTCTCCTATCTTGGCTATGATGTTAAATCACTGACCAGAATCAGAATCGGAGGCGTGAAGCTCGGGACTCTTGAGCCGGGCGAGTTCAGGGATCTGACGAGGGAGGAGATATCAATGCTCCTTTCCGGGAAGGACAACGTAAAGAAAGGAAAGAACAGGATATCTGTTCAGAGGAGAGGGGATGGTAATCGCAATTGATGGTCCAGCGGGATCCGGGAAAAGCACAATAGCGAAAGAACTCTCCCGCCGCCTTGGTATCTATTATCTCAATACCGGTTCCTTCTACAGGGCATATACTCTCTCTGCCATTGAAAGAGGAATAGATCCTGAGGACAGAGAGAAGGTCTATGATAATGCGAAGACTATCTCGATAACAGTCAAGGATGGTCTTATCTGCATCGATGGAAAATGCGTCGAGGACAAGCTTCATACTCCGCAGGTCGATTCTTATGCCTCTCAGGTCAGCTCGGATCCCAGAATCCGCGAGATGGTCAACTCATCAGTCAGAAAGCTGGCAGAGGGGCTCGATATAGTAACGGAAGGACGTGATACGACGACAGTCATATTCCCGGATGCCGATTTAAAGTTCTACTTCGATGCCGATCCAGAGGTGAGGGCAGAGCGGCGCGCAAAGGACCAGCCAGAGCTTGATAAGGAAGCTATCCTCAAAGCGATTCTCGAGCGTGACAGGATGGACAGGGAAAAGAAGACAGGAGCGCTGAAAATCGCAGATGGTGCGATAGTACTTGACACAACTCTATTGACCATAAATGAAGTTTGTGAGAAAGTGATAAAAGCCGTGAAAAGCACGTGCTAATCGGTAAATCAGTTGGTAGGAGCAAGCGAAGTGGAAAATGAAACTCAGATGACTGAAAAGCAGTCTTACCTGCAGCAGCATCTTATGTCAATTCCCGAATTGGAAGTCGGTCAGATCGTAACCGGTACTGTAGTACAGACAAATGACGAATCAGTTTTAGTTGATATCGGCTATAAGAGCGAAGGAAAAATCCCTGTAGACGAATTCATGGAACTGCCTAAGCTCGGTGACAAGGTAGCTGTTACAATAGTGAAGCTCGATGATGGACGCGGTCAGGTCGTTGTGTCCAAGAAGAGAGCTGAAGCAAAAGAGAGGACAGAAATCCTCAGAAAGGCAGCTGAAGACAGATCTCCTGTCCTTGGCAAGTTCATCAAGGTGATCAAGGGTGGCTATGAGGTTGACCTCGGAGCTGATTACAAGGGGTTCTGCCCGCTTTCTAAGGCAGATATCGTCCGCGTTGAGGATCCACAGTCACTTATCGGTAAGACAGATTACTTTGTAATCGACAAATTCCACGCTGGCTCAAAGCTTAAGAGTGTCGTCTCAAGACGCGAGTATCTTGAGAGAAAGATCAAAGAGAACAAGGATGCTTTCTTCCAGACAGTCCAGATCGGCGATGTCGTTCAGGGAGAGGTGAAGAGCTTCACATCCTTCGGCGCATTCATCGACCTCGGCGGTTTCGATGGTCTTCTCCACATCAATGATATGTCCTGGGGCCACGTCACAAGACCAAAGGATTTCGTAAAGAAGGGACAGGTTATCCAGCTTCGTCTGATCAATATCGATCCAGAGACTCAGAAGATCAATCTTTCCCTCAAGCATATGACTCCGGATCCATGGACAACATTCGAGGAAAGGTATCAGGTCGGCGATGTCGTCAAGAGACCTGTTACAAAGATCACATCCTTCGGTGTGTTCATCGAGCTTGAGCCTGGCATCGAGGGCCTTGCACACATCTCTGAGCTTTCATGGACAAAGAGGGTCACAAATCCAAAGGATATCGTGAACATCGGTGATGTCGTAGAGGCAAAGATTCTTGGTTATGATCTTGATAAGAAGAGGGTTTCCCTCGGACTCAAGCAGCTTCAGGAGAACCCATGGGATACAATCTCCGATCGCTATCCTGTTGGAAAGGTTGTGAAGGGACCAGTCGTGAAGGTCACTAACAGTGGTGCATTCATCAATCTTGAGGATGGCATCGATGGATTCCTCCACATCGACGATATCTCCTGGACAAAGAAGATCAAGAACATGGAGCAGTTCTGCAAGGAAGGTGATCTGATTGATGTCGTTGTCTCACGTGTTGAGCCAGAGAACAGAAGGATCAGGCTTTCCGTAAAGCAGCTTGAGGGAAATCCATGGAGCAACCTCAAGAAGGACTATCCAAAGTTCTCCACAATCCAGGGAACAGTTTCCTCTGTAACTGATTTCGGTGTATTCGTCAAAGTTCCTGGCGATATCGAGGGCCTTATCTCAAAGTACAACCTCGTAGGACCAGATGAAGAATACAACGACAAGGTTCTTGAGTCATACAAGGAGAAGATCGGTGAGCCAATCACAGCCATGGTTGTCGATATCAACCCACAGGCACAGAAGCTCAGCCTTTCAATCAAGGAGATGATCAAGAAGTCTCAGGAATCAGAGATGGCTAAGTATATGGCAGACGATAAGGAAGAGGATGATACCTACAACCCGTTTGCAGATATGCTCAAGTCCAAGAAAGACGACGAGTAAGAAAGGAGCTGCGGGTGAAAGCCCGCAGTTATTGATTGATGGCCGAAAAGAACAAACTCACAAGCTCTCAGAAGGTATCGAATTCGCTTACATCTTTTCTTACGAATCACGCTAAGCTGATAGTCGTTATCTTCGTTGTTATTATCGTTGTTGCCGTAGCTCTTGCTATAGTTCTCACTTCTCTGGAGAGCAAGAGAGATGCTCAGTTCAATCTTCTGCTTGATGCAGAGACCGAATACAGTTCTCTTGCCTTAATGGATTCATCAACAGCTGAATATGCATCCACTCTTGAATCCTTCAATGCAAAGGCAGATGAACTTGTAGCTCTTGGTCTTGATACATATCCAGGCGCGAAGGCTCAGTATCTTCTTGCTGATGCTGCTTATGAGAATGGAAATTATCAGGAAGCTGCTGATATGTATCTGAGCATTGCAGATGCCATGAGTGACTCCTATATGGCACAGCTCTGCATCATGAATGCTGCAGCATGCTATGACAACCTTGGCAATAATACAGAAGCGCTTGCTCTTTACAACAGGGTCTTCGATACATATGGCGATGAATCCGCATTTGCACCGAAGGCACTCTACAATGCAGCAAGAATCTATGAGTCAGAAGGGAACACAGATCTCGCAGTCGCAACGCTCGAACAGCTTACAGGTCTCTATCTTGAGACTGCAACAGGCAGTGCAAGCGAATATGCAAGACTTGCAGAAGCACATCTGATTTCCATGAACTAATCGTTTATTCTGCAGATTAATATCTTATAATGGACAGCAATGGGAAAAAGCATGAAGAGGATTATCTCCATCACATCTTTAGTAATTGCTGTCCTTCTTCTTTTTACTACCTGTGGTATTCAACGTAGATTCAGATGGGAACGCAATAACGAGTACACAATTACAAATGGTGCAATATGTTTCAATCTGAGTTATGCAAGCGATGATGAAGTACATCATCTTGATCCTAAAAATGGCTTTCCGCGGCTTTACTTCTTTTATGCTATAGCACCGCAGACAGGCCTTGTCAGTGGAAATGCTTCCTCATCACTAATAAGCCAATATAATTCTCAATTTGTTAATACTACTCGAAATATAATACCAAATACAACGATACATGTAGGAACAGACGATCCTCCGATTTCAACTGTCACTGTATATCCAATTGATGCCGTTGGAAGCTCGACAACAAGTTCCAGAATTGGATTATACGAATTTGTTGATGCAGAAAAACCAAATTTGCGCCCACAATTTCCAGATAGCCTTGATTCTTTTCCTGTCGATACTCAAACTCGATATGACAGAACAATAACATATTCAATTTCTACAGTTGAATACGAAGAAGGATTTGCAATTCAGTTAACGCTTAATCCTAATACTTCCTACCAAATGGTCTACACATTGCTGAGGACGAATGGCGAGCCATTCATGACTGATATAAGTTATTATATAGAAGAGCAGGGTAGGAGCGAAAAAAGAGAATTCGATTATAATGATGCTGCATCATATTTTCAGATGCCTTCGATTTATATTTATGCATCATGTTCGTTTGCTTATAATGGCTACACATCTGTCTCCACTATTCCTCTGACCATTGTAGACTCCCAGATAGCATTTTGAGTGCGTTAAGAGCCAACTAATCCTAAAAACTCCTCATCTGAAAGCACTACAGATCCAGAGCTAAGCTTCTTTGCAAGCATTGTAATATGAGGAAGTTCCAGACCTGCTTTCCTGAGCACATCCTCATTGCTGAATACCTCACGGGGAGTGCCATCTGCGATTATGGTGCCTGAAGCCATTGCTATCACACGCTCAAAGGATGCAGCTACAAGATCCATATCATGCAGGATCGAGATTACGAGCTTATCATTATCCCTGAGTCCTCTGATGATTTTCTGAATAAGCTGCTTTCCGCTGTCATCCTGCGCAATAGTAGGCTCATCAAGGATTATCACATCGGGATCCATGGCAATGACTGAAGCAAGCGCAACAAGCTTCCTCTCATGAAGATCGAGGTCATAAGGATTCCTTTCAGATGCAGAGGCGAGATTCACCATTGAAAGCGCTTCCATGGCACTTTCTTTTGCCTCTTCATCATTCATCCCTATATTCAAAGGACCGAACATCACCTCATCAATCACCTTTGGCTTGAATATCTGGTCATCTGGATTCTGGAATACGTATCCGATACTGCCTGCGAGCGATGCAGCAGTAGATGATGAGATATCATTCCCATCGAGGAGAATCTTTCCTTCTGATGGCTTGAGAAGACCTTTCAGAAGCTTTGCAAGCGTTGTCTTTCCAGCGCCATTCTGGCCGATGATCGCAGTAGTCCTGCCATCAAGTGAAAGAGAGAAGTCATGAAGGATATCCAAGCCTTCATGATAGTGAAATGACAGATTCTGAACGGAAATCCGTTCTGAGGATTGAGTAGTTTTATCATCCTCAATGTGCTGTTTGAACTGTATCTTCCCAGAAAGCAGCTTCACGGCTTTGTCTGCAGTAGCAGGGTAGAAGCCTTGCCCGTCTTTATATCCCAATGCTTTTGAGATGCGTACAGATGCAGGAGGGATGATTCCATAAGCATCGAGACCTTCTCTTGAGAGGACTTCATCAGGAGTGCCATCAGCAATGAGTTTTCCATCATCAAGCAGTATCATCCTGTCAGAATATTCAGCAATCTTATCGATTTTCTGCTCAATCATGATGACTGTGATGCCTTCTTCTGTCAGGCGCTCAACAGCTTTGAAAACCTCATCAGAACCTGCAGGATCAAGCTGGCTCGTAGGTTCATCAAGGATTATCACCTCCGGATGGAGGACAAGGATCGAAGCTATGGCCACGCGCTGCATCTGGCCGCCTGAGAGGTCAAATGGATTTCTGTCCCTGAAATCATAGATGCCAAGCATCTTCAGCGTCTCATCTGCGCGCCGTCTCATCTCATCAGGCTCAATGCCGAAGTTCTGCATGCCGAAGCATGTCTCTTCATAGACATTATCCTTTGCTCCTGACAGCTGATTGAAAGGATTCTGGAATATAAGGCCGACTTTTCTTGAGAGTTCTCCTACAGGTACTGTGGCGGCATCCATTCCCGCGACGGAGACTTTACCGCCATAGGCTCCTTTGTAGAACTGAGGGACGAGACCGATGATAGCGCTTGCAAGCGTTGATTTGCCGGCTCCGTTCCTGCCTATGATTCCGACAAAACTGCCTTTCTCTATGGAAAGCGAAATGCCATCCAGCGCAAGCCTTTCTGCCTTAGGATATCTGTATTTGAGATTCTCAATCTCTATAAAAGCCACGTTGCCAACCTCCAGATTGCCGTTGCTATGACTGTAATGAGCATTATGATTGTCATTGCCGCATCGCCTCTGTGCTTCTTCCATGGATTGAGGAATGTCCTCTTCTTAGCAGAGGAAAAACCTCTTACCTCAAGCGCTATGGCTCTTTCCCTTGTATTGATGAGTGAGCTTGTCACAACTGGCGTTATAAGCGGTATGAAAGCCTTCATGCGCTTCGAGAGGCTTCCTTCCGTTTCCATTCCACGGCTTTTCTGAGCATCCGTTATCGTGCTCATAGTGCTCATCATCTGAGGTATGATGCTGAATACGGATGATATCACATAGCTGAATCGCGGAGAGAAACCATGCCTTTCCATCTCATCCGCGATATCCTCAGGTTTGGATGTGAGGACAAGGATGGAGAAGGAGAGCAGCATATTGATGATTACGCATCCGGTATGAAGTGCCTTCATCAGACCTTCCACATAGAATACAGCAGGGCCGATAGAGAAAAGAGGAGTTATATTATCCTCATCGAAAAGACCTCTGATTATGAATATCGTGAGGATTATCGTCAGTGAGAATATGACAAGACCACGAGCACGCTTGAGAGATTTGCCTGACAGCAGGATTATGACATCCAATGCGATGAAGACTGCATAAGCCCACAGAGAGCCAATCAGCAATGGAACAAGTATAGCTGATGCTATATACATCAGCTTCGTAAATGGATGGACGCGGCATAGCCACGTCCCGTTGTCCCTATATAAGCTGATAGACTTCACTAATCAAGCCTCTCGATTCTGTCTCCTTCCTCATAAAGCGTCGTGAGCTTATCAGGGAGAGCCTTGAGTATGATATAGACAAGTATGAGTGTGATGATCTTATCCGGAACATCGACGATTATCTCATCAGCAAGCGATGAAAGCCAGAGAGGAAGTGAAGCGGCCTGAGCTGCTGCAAAGACGGCATCGCCCCATACATTGCCGGTCTGTCCGCCCCAGAAGATTATGTTCAGAGGTGTGGAGACCACAATGGCAGCGGCTGCCGCGACAAGCGATGTCAGGATGGCTTTGCCAAATGATTTCATGAAACCGCATCTTGCCATTATGCCGACAAAGAAGCCGATAAAAAGGCTTGTAAGTGCATAGATGAGCGTAATTGAATCACCTGTGGTAAGGCCGTAAATCAGATTGTTCGCAGCTCCGCAGATTCCTCCGATCACAGGACCTCCGAGACATGCGCCGATACATGTTCCAATTGAATCAAGCCATAGCGGAAGCTTGAGAGCAGCAGCAAAAAGCTTGCCAATATAGTTTATTCCTATACAAGCAGGAATAAGCACAATAGTCGCAACATCGAATTTTGTCCTGAAGATGTTCTTATCTGACATTACGTCCTCCTTTTCCAATTGCCGAAAGAGCTTCCAAGGCCAGGATTATCTCATTTTTCTCACCAATCATAGCAAGCGATTCATTCCCTGCATAGCGTCCGACAGAAGCCGGCACGTCATCTTTGAAAAGCGACACGATATTCAGTACAGAAGCTGCATGCATTCCTCTGAGCGATGCGACAGTAAGGACTGTAGCGGTTTCCATATCAGAGGCGAGGGCAGGGGTCCTCGACCATTTGTCATAAAGCTCCGGATTGCGGTCACCATACATCGTATCATGGCTTCTGCAGATTCCCATTCTGTACCGCATGCTAAGCTCTTCAGCCTTTGCATCGAGTATGGATAGCAGCTTGTAATCAGCAATTGCAGGATACTCTGGATCAATGTACCCGCAACTTGTGCCTTCTGTCCTTATGGCACCTGTGGCAATTACAAGATCTCCGATGGAGAATCCAGACTTGAGAGCTCCGGCACTTCCGATCCTTATGATCCATTCAACACCTATCTTTCTGAGTTCCTCGACAGCTATCGCGGCAGAAGGACCTCCCATACCAGTGGACATTGCAAGGATCCTGGTATCTTTATATGAACCTGCAATGCTTCTGTATTCGCGGCTCATCCCATAATCATCTGTATCTGCGAGAAAAGCCGCTATTCTCTCCGTCCTTTTCGGATCTCCCGGCAGTATTGCATATTTAGCATTCACATCAGAGTCCAGCTGGATATGCGGCATCTTTTCACTCATCTTCCACCTCTGTGATAGTTTAGCTCATTGTGGCTATTCAAGGCTAATGATAATCATGCGATTGAGATCAATTCATGCTATATTGAAGCCATGAAGGATCTTGTGCTTATTATCGATATGCAGAATGCCTACAATGAGGATATGCCATGGGCCTGTTCTGATCTTGCACGTACAAAGAAGAATATCCTCAGACTCCTTGATAGCGGCCATAACTGTGTCTTCACAGCATTCATCGCACCGCAAAGCCCAGCAGGGCGATGGATTGAATATAACAATGTGAATACAGCTATAAATGAAGATGAGCATGCAAATGCATTCATGGATGAATTCATTCCTTACATCGATAATCACAAGGTATTCTATAAATCAGTCTATTCATCTTTCGGGAATGATGAGCTGAGACAGCTTGCAAAGCAATATGACAGGATCATCCTCACAGGAGTCGTCGCTGAATGCTGTGTGCTGTCCACAGCATTCTCATGCATCGATGAAGGTCTTGAATTTATATATCTCAGGGATGCTGTATCCGGTATCAGCAACGAAACTGCAATGGAAGCTGAAAAAATACTTTCTTATCTGACACCAGTGCACGGAAGAATCATGACAACTGATGATTACCTTTATTTATAACATTTTGATAATTATTATTTGAATGTTAATTATTTTAATAATATAATCAAGTCTGAGGTGTATGATGTTCATTGGACGCAACAGCGAACTAAAAAGACTTGAAAGAATGTATGCTAGCGGAAAGCTTGAATTCGCGACAGTATATGGCCGAAGAAGAGTAGGCAAGACTACGTTGATAAACAAATTCATTAGCGATAAGAAATACATATTCCTTGCCTGCCAGAAATCATCGGAAGAAGATAATCTGATTGAGCTTTCAAAACAAATAAGCATTTATATCGGATATTCTGTTTCTTTTTCATCATTCATTGAAGCATTACGTGCTATTGTGCATTATGCATCGGCTGAACGGCTGATATTCGTGATGGATGAATTTCCTTATCTTGCGAAGAAAAACGATAATGCTGTTTCCTCTGTACTTCAGAATATCCTGGATCATGAGGGAAAGAACTCAAAACTTTTTCTCATTCTTTCAGGATCATCAATACCATTCATGGAAGATGAGGTACTTGGCAGAAACAGTCCTCTTCATGGAAGAATAACAGGTGAATTCAGGCTTCAGCCTATGGATTATTATGTCAGTACACAGTTTGTTCCATCCTACAGCGCTCAGGACAAAGCACTGATTTATGGAATCACCGGAGGTGTCCCTCGTTATCTGGAGCTTTTTGATGACAGGGAAACTTTGAAAGAAAATCTGCTTTACAACATTTTCGATATGAACTCAGTACTTTTCAATGAAAGGGAGAATTACCTGAAGGAAGAATTCAGCGATGTATCTACATATAGCTCCATATTGAATGCAATATCATCAGGATGTACTAAGATTTCTGATATAGCCAGCCGTGCCGGCATACAGTCAGGTTCACTTCCTTCTTATCTTACGAAACTCCGTGAAGTAGGAATCATCGATAAAATCATTCCTATTGGCGAATCAGAGAAGAAAGGCATCTGGAGGATTTGCGATCTGTTCTTCAGATTCCATTCATTCTTCGTAGCCAGAAATATCTCGACAATTGTATCAGGACGTATGCCGGACGCTTACGACAAAGTCGTAGAACCTTATCTAAACGATTTCATGGGTAAGGTTTTTGAAGATATCGTCCGTCAGTTCATCGAAAAATATGCAGAACTTCCATTTCCGCTTGGAGAAGTTGGCACATGGTGGGGAGGAAGCTCTCATCTGAAAAAAGAAATCGAAATAGACGTAGTTGCAAAGTCTGCAATAAGCAGAGAGTCAATTATTGCCAGCGCAAAATACAGAGAGCGCAAAATGCCATTGTCAGAGCTGGATCTTATGCGATTATATGCAGCCGAAATGGGAGGAAATGAGAAATGCACCTATTGGTTCTTCTCAAAATCCGGCTTTGAAGACGATTTTAAAGAAATAGCCAGCAAATCAGATGATATAAAGCTTTTCTCGATTGAGGAACTGTACAATCCATCAATTCAATGAATGCAATAGCAAAAGGGTAGGGGGAAAGCCCCTACTCTAAATATAATTTGCTTACTATTTATGAATCATCCAATCCGATAAAAATCCATAGAACACAGATAATTACATCTATATAATGTATTTAATCAGCTCATACGCAATCAGGTGACAACGAGATAGCATTCTGAATGCCTAGTTATATTCTCAGATTCAGAATAAAATATATCATAAATACATTGTTTACAAATATATTTATATAAATAATCTAATTAGATTTTAATAAATATTAATATATTAAATTACACCACGGATCCAGCCCACAGTCACAGTAAATACGTTTGCAAAGCCATTTCCTAGAGGATTCTGTTATCAACTGCAGTAATTCCGATTATCTGATCAAAAAACTCTGAAAATTTCATGGATATAATGTATATTCTGTCAACTAAAATATTCTTCAAGTGATTTTCGTGTCATTTTGACCATGTTACTGCCCCATGATACAGAAAGCGGTGAGATAGCAGCTTTCTGCCTTGTTCATGGCCTTTTGCAAGTGAATCACGCATCATGATTGATATATCAGATTTTATTCATATATTATAAAGTTTAGATTTTATAATCTGAATTTAAAATTAATATATTTAATCTTTGCATATATTTTACAAATTAATATCAGTTATCAGGAAAGATATTACATGCGCTGTTTCTCAGCATGATGCTTAAGTGATATCATCGATTCTATGATCGATAACTATAGAGAGCATCAGAACGATTTCAGCTCAGCAGCTGACAGGCTTTATACGATAATTACGATTCTAAGGGCTCCTGGCGGCTGTCCATGGGATCGTGTCCAGACAAACAAGACAACTACGGAATCATTGATTGATGAGAGCTACGAATATCTTGATGGCGTCATTAAGAATGACATCGCTTCAGAACGGGAGGAAATCGGCGATATCATGATAAATGTCTTCATGAATCTGAAGATACATGAGGAGGCTGGTGACTTTCCTCCTGTAGATGCAATCAATGAAGTCTGTGACAAGCTCATAAGGCGGCATCCCCATGTATTTGGAGAGGAAAAGGCTCAGAATGCAGATGAAGTCCTTTCCCTATGGAATAGCGTAAAGGAAAATGTCGAAGGACATAAGGACAAGGCATCGGACTTCTTTGGACATATTCCCACTACCCTTCCGCCTCTCGAAAAGGCCTATGAGATACAGAAGAAACTGAAGAAAGTCGGATTCGACTGGGAAAGCACAGAAGGTGTCATTGACAAGATTTGCGAAGAGCTTGATGAAGTCAGGGAAGCAATAGCATCAGGAAACAAGGATGATATCGAGGAAGAACTCGGGGATCTCCTGTTCTCTGTGGTCAACCTTGCCCGCTTCATGAAGATCCGGCCGAATACGGTTCTTCACAGAACTAATGAAAAAGTCATAGACAGATTCCAGAAGCTTTTTATCCTTGCATCGGAAAGATCCATACCTCTTGATAAGGAACATGCAGCTGAAATGAATGAGCTCTGGGATGAGATAAAGGATATGGAATGATGGCCAGCAGCCTTTAATGCTGGCTGCTGCCGTCTCTTTCTCCAGCCCGTCTTACGGCTTCCTTCATGTTTCTCGTATATTCAGATACATATGGAACCGAATCTCTGCCATATTCCTCACATAGTCTGACAATTGCGCTCCCGACAATCACGCCATCGCTTTTCATTGCCATATCATAGGCTTGATCTGGACGTGATATCCCGAAGCCTACAGCTGCCGGAAAAAAGAAGGAGGACCGGGTTCATGCCTCCTTCTGACTACTGTTATCGCAAGTCTATTGTGACATCAAAATAACCTGAAAGCGGTCTGACCAGATTTTCCGGTCCCGTGATGACAATCGAACAATCATCGAGTCCCTGCTCTATGGCATCGATGGCTTCATCCTTGTCATCCGCATCAGCAAGCTTGACATCATTAAACAGACCGAGAAGTCTTTCCTTATCGATATTCTCGAAAGCTTCAGCCTCCCATGCCATATCTGACAATTCGCTTCCATGCCTCATGAGATGGGCCAGTGCGGAAAGCGCATATGCCTGGATATCATCATTGCTGACATCGATAGCCCTTAGCCTGTCGCATCCTTCCATAATGGCTTTGTAAGAGTTCTCAGGTGTTCTGTCCACATATACGCCGAATATCGCCATATTCCTTGTAGGCACATATGTAGCCTGTACTGAGTATGCATTTCCGGAAACCCTGAGCGGCAGGAGCAGATGACTTGAGAATGCGCCCAGCCATGGTGCACATCTTCCTTCAAAGCCATCAAGCGGGAAGGCAGCTCCGATGGATGATGTGGGTGCATCAGTTATGAATGCGATTCTCTTCGGAAACTCAGGATAGCTGTATATTTCCGGATTATCGCCTGCTGGAAGTCTGGAAACCAGTTCCGAGATTTTGCTTTCGGCCCTTGCTATGTTCTCATCGCTGCCTATGATCCTGATCGATGTTCCATTCCTTTCCAGGATATCAGCGGAAATCCTGGCCATATCATCCACCAGGGATGTCTCCGAAAGGCTCTCGCTGATACCGGTGAGGAAATCGTAGAAGCCATCATCCTCGATATCATATCCATACATCCCATGATCTTTCGATAAAGCCATAGCAATCAATACAGCGCTGGTACTGGACAATGAATCCGCATAGCGGAATGAGGGCGCCTCTATGTTCAGAACCCTGCTTATTGATTCCACATCGCTGAAATCAGACTCAGCGAGAATAGCGGCCAGAAGATCCAGAGACTCTTCTATATGCGCGGCTGGTATGAGAGCCGTGAATTCGATAACCGGCTTTCCATCGCTTCTGTATTTGAATGAGGAATTCAATCCCGGAAGCAGTGATACCATCATATCCGTTTTCTCGGATGCTGGCATGTTTTCCGATGAGATGCCGTAGATGAGCATGTCGTAAAGCCCCAGATAGTATCTGTCCTCTCTGGAGATATCACTTGTATCGAACGCGATGGATATGCTGATGAATTCATCGTCATCAACACTCTGCGTGCAATATCTCACACCTTCCTTCTCGACGATTTCAGGATCGTACTTGAATACGAAATCATCAACATCGCTCAATGGAACGCCGACTTCGCTGTTGCTGTAGGAAATATCCATGAACTGCTGGAAATCCTCTGTCGCGGCGACGGCTTTCTCCAGTTCAGCATCAGTCGCGGAATCTTTCATCTCAGCAAGATATGCGCTTATGTCATCAATGGCTCTCCCATAGCCATCGAAATCATCTGTAAACGAAATGAGCACATGTCTTCTGTCATCATCAGCAATGCGCGAGAACAGCTCCTGATAAACCTCAGGCTCATCCTTCAGCATCCGCAGCGCATCATCGAAATCCCTGAATGGGTTTCCATCACCTGCCAGATATGAGGCGGCAACGATGTTCTTGTTCATGTCATACAGAGATCCGCTATTCTCGGAAAGGTTAATGGCGAGGATCTGATCATCGAAGAGCTTTCTTATATCATCGCTTTCAATTCCTCCTTCCATTATTCTCCGGATAGTATTATCGACAGCATCCCTGAAGGACTGGGCATAATCCACATCGGTATCATTGATCTGGAAGCAGATGTATGGTCTCAGCGTGTCCATGTCCATATATGCATGTGGAACGTCCGGTATCGAAAGCCTGCTGCACTCCTGCCAGAGTATGGAACCCTGCCTGTTCTGCAGCTGAAGTATCATCTGAAGCATATAGCGCTCAGAAACCGTGAAATCCTTGATGTCGAATGCATATGAGATGTACTCGCATCCATTGCTGCCTGCGACACGTGGAAGCTGTACTTCGGCCTCATCATATCCTGCAGGTATTTCCTCATCGGTGAAGCGGGAAAGATCAGTGCCGATCCTGTCTGTATCCGAAAGATACTCCTCATCGATAAGTCCGAGGATGCGGTCTATATCGATATCGCCATAAACATAGAAGACCGCATTGTCCCAGTTATAGTATTCGCCGAATACTTCCAGGATTCTGTCATATGTATTTTTCTCAAGGTTAAGAGGCAGTCTGCCAACGGTGTTTGCCGCATAACATCCGGGATAGAGGGAATCCAATATGCCATTGATGATATTATGGGGATCTGAGGTTATATATCCGATATCCTCTGTGAATACGGTGCCACTTGGAACAAATTGGCCATCTACTGAATCAAGGTCATATCGGACAGCTTCCCTTCTGTAGATGTTCTCATTGCTGATGAGATCAGGAGAATCTATAAGCGAGAACAGCACATCTGCATAGATATATGCCTGTTCCCTGCTTGGGGTTGAGAAATGATATTCAGTGAAAGCCGTGTATGTACTTGCTCCGATATCCGCTCCGAGACTCCGGTCCACAAGATCGAAGAAGAGATAGGATGATGGATATTTACGGCTTCCCGACATCACTGTATGTTCAAATACATGGTTCAGATCGCCTTCATCCTGCATGGGAGTCCGGAATATCAGATCAAGATAATATATCCCGTTTGCATTATCCTCATGTATGACCCTAAGTCCTGTCTTCTTATGTATATATGTATATATGATTGAATCTGTATGATCCGTATAATATACGCTGTTAAGCTCAAATGCATCTTCTGCTGCAGCCAGCTGCATGGAAAGAAGCATCAGCAAAATCAAAGAGTGAAATAATCTTCTCATGTCAGAAGGATAGCATATCAAAAGAAAACGGGTACATTGCTGTACCCTGATATAAAATGAAAAGGTCCCTGATAAGCCGGGTTCTGTTTATGCAATCATCTATCTAGGCGGCAGGTTACCCTGCCGCTCAAGCAGCCTACCCGCAGCTATAGCCGGACCAGCCAGCTGCATACTTGGCCTTGCTCCTGGTGGGGTTTGCCATGCCCTGTCCATCACTGTCCAGGCGGTAGTCTCTTACACTGCCGTTTCACCCTTGCCCGTAGGCGGTCTGTTCTCTGCTGCACTTTCCGTAGCGTTACCGCTCCTGGCCGTTAACCAGCACCATTGTCCTGTGGAGCCCGGACTTTCCTCCTTTCGGCGATTGCTTCAGAGGCCTTATATTACCTCAGAAATCCTCGAAGCCATCTTCCATTCCCATAGACTCATCATAGCTATCGGAATCAGACTTAGCACTCTCTGCAGAGCCTTTGCCTTCGCTCTTGGAAGATTCGAGCTGCTCGAAGATATAGTTCTTCTCCATCTCCGGATCAAGCTGTTCATAGTAGATGATCCTGGAGCAGTATGGGCAGTACTCAATCTCGTTCTGCTGCATCTTGAGCCTGAGATCTATGACAAACTGCATAGGAAGGACCCTATCACATCCCATACAGACCTGACCATAGACAGGAACGATGCCTACGCCCTTCTTTTTCTTCACGATATTGGAGAACTTCTCAAAAAGATCCTCTGAGATGTTGCCGGACTTGATTTCCTCGCACTCCGCATCAGTCTCTGCGATCTGCCTCTTCACATCATCGAGAATGGAATCAATCCTTCCCTTCTCCTCGCTGACTTTTGCAGTTTGCTCCTCAACTATGACTTTCTGAGCCTCAAGCTCCTTGCCGACAGTCTCTGTCTCCTGGATCTTGGAGTTCCTCAGTCTGAGAAGAGAGCTTTCCTGGACCTTTGCCTCATCAAGCTGCTTGGACATCGCCTCATACTCACGCTGAGTATTGAGGAACTCCATCTGCTTCTCATAGCCTGTCCTTGTGTTGAAGGCATCATCGTATTTGATAGAGAGTGATTTCACTTCTTCATTGACCGTCCTGAATTTCTCTTCAAGCTCATTGAGCTTCGCTGTCTCATGCTCAAGTATATGTTCCTCATGCCTGAGATTCTGAGGTATAGTCTCTACCTGATTCTCAAGTTCGAACTTCCTGCTCAGGACATCCTGGAGCCTTCTAAGGCATTCAAGCTTATCATTTTCCGACATCTGCTTCTCCTCAAACTTACGATATTCTACAGATATTCCGATGTTTGTACAATCGACAATCAGTTCCAGTCCTTCAGCTGGCGGCTTCTCTTAGGATGCCTGAGCCTTCTGAGGGCTTTTGCCTCTATCTGTCTGATTCTCTCTCTTGTGACATCGAAGTAAAGGCCAACCTCCTCAAGAGTAAGAGCATACCCATCATCGAGCCCGAATCTCATCCTGAGGACTTCCTGCTCTCTCTGAGGAAGAGTCGACAGGAGGTCACGGATCTTATCCTGCAGAAGCACGAACTCTGTCTGGTTTGCAGGATTCTCGGCATCCTTGTCCTCAATGAAATCAGAAAGGACGGAATCTTCCTCTTCTCCTACAGGTGTCTCAAGGGAGATAGGCTCACGTGCGACAGACTTGACATTCTTGACTTTTGATTCTGGCCATCCAAGATGATCTGCGATCTCCTTGTCACTAGGCTCGCGTCCCAGAGACTGCATGAGCACCCTGGACTCCCTGACTACTTTGTTGATCTGCTCGATCATGTGGACAGGTACCCTGATTGTCCTGGCCTGATCGGATATGGACCTTGTTATGGCCTGCCTGATCCACCATGTCGCATATGTGGAGAACTTGAAGCCCTTCTCATATTCGAACTTCTCGACAGCTTTGATCAAGCCGATGTTGCCTTCCTGGACAAGATCGAAGAATGCAAGCCCCCTGTTCGTATACTTCTTCGCAATGGATACGACAAGACGTAGATTCGCCTTGATGAGACGGTCCTTCGCGCTCTTCTGGATGCGCTTTCCTGTCTGTATATCCTTCACCGCCTGGATGATATCATCGGAACTGCACTCGAAGTCATTCTCAATCGTCCGGAGCTCCTTCTCCGTAAGCTGGAGCTCCCTGATCTCTTCCTTGATCACATCCGCGGAGAATCCAAGCGCTTCCTCTATCTGCTGAGCCTTGCCACGTGTCGCAAGGTCGCGCCCGAGCTGCCTGAGCTCCTTTGTGGATGAGACCTTGAGGTGTTCCTCGTACTGCTTTTTCTTCGCAGTACATTCGACAATCTTATCCTTCGCCTTGATGAAGCAGTCAGTAAGAGCCTCAATCTCCTCTGGCTGGAACTCGAAAGGAACAACCCAGTCCATGACAGGGACATAGAGCTTCTTCTCCATGGATTCAAGCTCAGCCCTGAAATCCTGATATCTCTTGCCAAGCTCTGCCTCGGTCGCTGAGTACTCTTCCTTCACGGCCTTATGGATCTTCTGGATTTCCTTATCCAGATCGGACTTCTTCATATCCTTATGATCCTTGCGGAAAGCCTTATCCTTCTGCTGTACGACATCAGCGATTTTCGCATTTACATCATCTTCAGCTCTGCGGATCTCATCAAGCTTCTTCTCGATGCTCCTTATCCTTGCTTCCCTGCTCTTCTCACGGCAGAATGAAATCCATTCCTCCCTGCTTGGGAAGTCAGAACGCTTCTTGCCCTCATAAAGCGGAGAGGACTCGTCCGGATGCCCTCCAAGCTTATCGAGAAGGCTCTCTCTCATGCGATAGACCTCTGCGCTCTCCTCCGGGGACATTCCTGCTAGAATCATCCTGTCCTTCTGCTCAAGATATTCCTCGATTTCCTTAGGAATATCCTTGCCAAGGGCATCACGATAGCTCTGGTTGTATCTCTTCTGGACAGAGAGGAATTCCTTGAGCTCGACAGTAGACAGCGATTCCTCGGTATCCTCCTCGATCTTCATGTTCATCTTCTCGATTACTTCCGAGAAGAACTTAATCAAGATACCTGATTCCCTGATGACAGATTCGACAATCTGCTGTCCCTTTTCCATCTGCATGGCAAGCTCGACTTCCTGCTCGCCTGTGAGAAGGTTCTCATTGCCGATTTCCTTGAGATACAGCCTTATGGGATCATCCTGGGATGAATCGAATTTCTGGGTTGTCTGATGCTGCTTGTGATCTGTCGAATGTTCGCTGAATGCAGAGATATCTATGAACCGCTCTGCTGAGGATTCCGTATCATCATCGGTGCCTTTCCACTCGTTGATGTTCTCTTCTTCCTCTTCCTCATCATCGTCCTCGTCCTCATCCTCATCGTCATCCTTGTCTTTCTTCGATGGGGATTCTTCGTCATCATCCTCTTCATCCTCGATGTCTTTCAGCTCGGAATCGGTCGGTTCTGTCTCATCATCTGCGCTGTCATCGATATCGTCGGCATCTTCGAAATCACCGTCTTCCTCGAATTCCGCCAGATCGTTCTCAGTAGGTTCTTCATAGTAATCAGGGCCATCGTCTTCCGATTCGGAATACTGTATGCCATCAGATCTGAGAGCTTCCACAACTGCATCAATATCAGTAGGAGCATCCTTATGCTTCTTCATTGCTGATACGATATCAAGAAGAGATATCTCACCCTGTTCGCTTGCCAGTTCCGTAAGCTGCTTATAGAATGCCGTATTCTTCAGATTCTGTTCTGCCATTCAATCCTCGCTCTGTGTTCTTTTGTAAAGTTCCCCTCTTCTGACTGCTATCTCATGGTCAAGATCGGATTTGCGCCTGAGTATGTCCGCAATCTGCTCTTTATCCATCGAAGTAGAAAAGGATGACAACTGATCTGACAGCACCTTCCTCTGAGCTTCCAGTCCTCTGAGAGCAATCTTATCTGTTACTTCATCAAGTGCACTTACCTTCCCATTTCTATACTCATCGAGCTCAAAGGAAGTGGCAGCATCATTTCTAGTCTTCTCATCATTGATGAGTGATAGGAAAAGCTCATTGCTGGTGATGTCATTCCTCATTGCGTTTTCCAGCGCAACGTATAAGACTTTTGCTTCAGTATCCGTCAAGTCCGCAAACGATATCCTGTTCCTGTACTGTCTAAACAGCTTCCTGTGGTTCGCAAGATAAAGCATCGCAAACAAATCGATGGAAACATCAGCTCTGTTGAATATCTTAGCCGTATTTTCTGCGGCCTGCTCTCTTTCCTCCCTGATCCTGTTCTGTCCGCTAGAGGCGATATCCTTGCGTACAGCTTCCTCACTGACAGACAAAAGCCGAGCCAGATAGGAAATATATCCATCTTTCTCGACATCTGATACAGTGCATTGCACGAATGGAGCAATCGCTGTAAGAAATTCAGATTTTCCTCTAGGCAAATTTATATTATACATCTTCTGATGCTTTCGGACAAGATACTCAAAGGCTGGCTGAGCTGTCGAAAACTCCTCCGAAAGCCTATTCTCACCTTCCTTCTCAACGATCTCGCTGGCATCTTTGCCGGATGACAGCTGATGCACGGATGAGTCCATGCCTTTTGAGTGCAGGAGCAGCAATGCCTTATCGGTAGATTTCTGCCCCGCCTCATCACTGTCGAACATGACATCCACCTGCTCTGCATAGCGCGCAATCAGAAGTGCCTGTTCCTCTGTGAAGGAAGTCCCTAACGATGCAATAGCTGATGATATTCCTGCCTGATGCATCGCAACAACATCGAAGTTGCCCTCAACAAGCACAGGTATGGCGCCTTTCTTGATCGCATCAAGAGCTTCATACAGCCCGAAGAAATTATGCTTCTTCGAATACACCGGGGTATCCGGAGAG
Organism: uncultured Spirochaetaceae bacterium; assembly: GCA_944389075.1. GTDB lineage: Bacteria > Spirochaetota > Spirochaetia > Sphaerochaetales > Sphaerochaetaceae > Ornithospirochaeta. Next base: position 45,068 of record CALXLA010000020.1, on the reverse strand, counting down.
TTCACATACTTAGGCACATTCTCCTTTCCTGAGAGATCCCTCCCTGAGAATCCGATAGTCTTTCCTCCCCTGTTCCTAACAGGAAAGACAAGTCTGTCCTGAAACAGGGAATAAGGGAAATGATTCTGCGAAAAGAGCCCGGATTTCCTGAGTATCTCATCGGAATATCCTTTTCCCGAAAGGAAATTGTAAAGCCAGTCCGAACCTTTAGGCGCATATCCAAGCTGGAAGCGCTCGATCATTTCCGATGAGACCTTTCTTCTTTCAAGATATCTGCGGGCCTCTTCTCCTTCTTTTGAGTTCACAAGCAGATGATGGAAAGTCCCCTGAAGCCTCTGATTCAGATCATAGAGGGTCTCTGCTTCCCCCGCTGATTTCTTTGCAGCTGGATTCGTATCTTTCTCAAGCTCAACACCGGCTCTTGCGGCAAGCGCTTCGACAGCTTCAGAGAACGACATTTTCTCCATCTTCATCAGGAATGTGAACATATCGCCGGATTCATGGCAGCCGAAGCAATGATAGAACCCATCTGTGTCGTTTATCGCAAAGGAAGGAGTCCTCTCGTTGCCGCCTCCATGGAACGGACACTTGGCCCACAATCGCCCGCCTTTATTGATGACTGGTATATATGACTGTACAAGCTCAGAAATCCTGAGCTTTGATTTAATCTCTGCAATTGTACTGTCAGTATATTTAGGCAACCTGCTCTCCATTGTATAATATAATGAAAACTGTACATTAAGTCATTAAATAATGTTCTATGATCACAGTGTTTTGCATATTCATCAATTCCAGAATTTCTTTGGCTTCCCATCATTTACATGAATATTCACAAAGCCGGCCATCCGATTCCACCATTAAATAAATCAGAACTTATATAATTAAAACTCTGGATTTCATTCCTCTTTTAATTTTTTGAAATTTCCACAGGCTGTGACGCATCCGCAAGCTTTTTCTCTATCTCCTCTTTGGAGACAAGCTCGCCCTGCCCTATTCCAGGACAATGCATGGATTCCTCTTTCCATGCCTTCTCTGACTCCATGATGGACGGCCAGAATGGATAGTTCATGCACTGCTTCGGCCTCACAGGATATATGCTGCATCCTTTTTCCGAGAGGAATATGCAGTCATAGTTCTCTTTTTCTCTGAGACTTATCTGCCAGACATCACCGAAATCGATGGCCCTGCAGTATATCTTCATGAACTGGTCTATCGGAAGCGACAGATACTGCGCGATATCGAAAATCTCCTGCTCGGAAAGATAGACATATCCAGGCTCTGCTGAGCAGCAGTACCTGCACATCTGACAGCTGAATTTCAATCCCTGATCGTAAAACATTGCTGGAATAGCTTATAATTTTAGCAGATTGTTTACAATCTTCATCCTACTGCATAGGGCATATATCAAAGGCTGAAAAAAAAAGACACCAGTTAAATGGTGTCCACTCATTGATTGGAGAGAGAAGGATTCGGACCTTCGAAGGCTAAGCCAACAGATTTACAGTCTGCCCCCTTTGACCGCTCGGGAACCTCTCCGTTTGAACAATGGTATTAAACCTGAAACTCATGATTATGTCAATCAGTATTGGCAATATTTTGCAACTTTTATACAAATACATGCAATACAATGAATTATTCCTGAATAAGGTAAACACATAGGAATTTAGTCGCCGCAATAGAGGTGCGCTTTTCTATAAGCGCAGATCGGAAAAATCGGGAAATCAGGTCCTTATCATTTCAGGATGTTCTGATATATATTCCCTGAGAGCTTCATTTATTCTGGTCTGATATCCTTTGCCTTCAGCCTTGAAGATCGCAAGAATATCACTATCCAATCTAAGCGTCACATGCCTCTTTGTCGGTTTATAAATTGTCCCGACTCTCTTAAAAAGCTTCAATTCCTCCGGAGTCTGTGCAGGGCAATCAGAAAAATCTGTATTTACGAATTCCTTCATTCTTTTGACTTCTTCTGCAGATGGTTTATATGCCCTAGCCTCTTCCAATGTCATTCTCTTTATAGTACTCATTCTCTTCCTCCTTTGTTGCCTTTCTTGCCGATATAATCCTTATATTCTCCTTTCGCTCTGTGAAGACAACAAATAATACTGATCGAACCTTGCCTATTGTGAATAGACGTTCTTCATCATCAGAATGGGCAAGATAAACTCTTTCTATCCTGTATTCATCAAAAAAATACACCAGTTGCGAATTCAAAGCTGATACCATGCTTTTTAATATTCACACTGTTCTTTTCCTCGTCCCATTCAAACTGCATCACTACATCCTGATATCAATATTATGCACCAATTTGTGCATACAATCAAATGAAAGCTATCAAAAATATGCAAAGTAAATTCATTGCAGCTCCGCCGCCGACGCCGATGATGCCATCAGCTACGGTCTCCTTTGCTTTCGCAATACCGATCTCAGCTTCTGAAATTTTCGGATTCGCTGTCGCTATCAGGCAGACAGCAAATCCAGCACCGCTGTCAGCAAATGACTTTTTCACGCACTCAAAGATTTTACATGCAACTACCATGTTTTATTGAATACTATTGTATTTAATGCATTATCTTACATAAATCTTCTTCGGAATGTGTTCTCTGAGATTGAAGGTCAGAGGCTGTTTTCTTATCATTTCTGCTATGGGTGCGGTTTTCATCAATGCGTTAGCTGTAGTGCTTGGCTCGGTCATAGGACTTCTTTTCGGCAGGAAGATAAAATCATCTCTTCAGGAAGTCATAATGTATGCGGCAGGAACAGTCGTTCTCATGCTTGGTATACAGATGTCACTTGAAATACCATCTGTCCTTGTCGCTCTTTTTGCGCTGGCAATAGGTGGTATCATAGGTACGCTGCTGAGAATCGAAGAGCGTGTGTATGGCCTTGGCGAGAAGCTTGGCGCAAAGGCTGGGAACGCAGGCGGCTCCATAGGCATGGGATTCCTGAATGCATCTGTATTGTTCTGTGCAGGTGCAATGGCAGTCGTAGGCTCCATACAGGCAGGCGTCGAGGGAGATTACAGCCTGATATACATAAAATCCGTAATGGATGGCATGGTTGCTATAGTATTCTCAGCTATCTACGGCTTCGGAACTCTTCTCTCTGCAATATCAATCATCATATATCAGGGCTTCTTCACACTGCTTGGTGGATATATAGAATCGCTTATAGGTGAAACAGGAATCAGTGCGCTCAGCGCAGAAGGAGGCCTTCTCCTGATAATGATTGCACTGAAGCTTCTGGGGATAAAGGACACGAAGGGCGGGAATTTCCTTCCCGCCCTGATTCTTGCTCCATTGTTCCAGGCACTAGCCTCAATGCTCTGAGAACTTATCTTTCAGTCTTCTTCTTACAGGCTCAGGCACCATAGGCGAGAAATCCGCACCGAACTCCGCCATCTCCTTGATCTGGGAAGACCTGAGGAGGAAATACTGGGGATCTGTCGGGATGAATACGACATCTACATCCGGATTGAGCATCTTGTTCGTCATGGCAAGCTCGAACTCATATGAGAAATCATTCATGGCACGTACGCCTCTCACGATGACATCGACATCATGCTTTGAGGCAAAATCCACGGTAAGTCCCTGGTGGATGAAAACAGACACATTCCCGAGATCTGGAATCGATTCCTCAATCATCTCCTTCCTCTCCTCAGGCGTGAACAGGCATTTCTTTGAGATATTGTCAGATATAACGACAAATAGCTCATCGAAAAGAGATGCAGCTCTTTCGATTATATTCAGATGCCCCTTTGTAATGGGATCGAATGTCCCGGGAAACATTGCCCTTTTCATGCTTTCAGCCCTGAGACATATTCCTTCATCGACTTATACGATTCTGCTGTCTCGAATGGAATGCGCTTCACAATGACGAATTTCCCTTCCTCATTCATCTCAACGACACCGAATATACCCGATCCAAGATATGAGATCTTCTGTTTGTCAGCAGGATGCTCTGTTTCGGCAAGTGCTTCAAGGACACAGTCAAAATGGACATATCCCCCATCTGCAGACTTGAATGCAGATGCAATGCTATCTATCTTCTTTCCGCAATATGCACAATCCGGATATGGCTCCGAGACCTTGAGAGGTTCTGCAACAGGAATCGATGAATGGTGCGGTTTAGGCTTTGATACGCCTGTCACCTGATTGAGCGATGTGAAACCTGAAACAGGATCCTTCTTCTTTCTGGCCTTAGGCTTCTCAAAGCGGGCTTTGCTATTTTTCTTCATACGCAGATAATAAAGCAAACAGAAAATAAAAGAAATGGACAGCCTGCGCTGTCCATCGCTTTATGCATTCTTCCTGATGATGAGTTCAGGTACCTTAGCTGCCTTGCCGACTCTGTCGCGGAGGTAGTAGAGCTTTGCCCTTCTGACACGTCCTCTTCTGACGACCTCGATCTTCTCCACGCGTGGAGAGTGAAGCGGGAAGATTCTCTCTACTCCGACACCATAGCTGATCTTCCTGACAATGAATGTCCTGCGGATGCCTGAGTTGTTCTTTGCAATGACGATACCTTCAAATACCTGGATTCTCTCTGTTGCACCTTCAACGATCTTGAAAGAAACGCGTACTGTGTCTCCAACGCTGAAATTCTCAGCGTTCTCTTTGATCTGCTTAGCTTCTATAGCTTTGATAATGTCCATCTCTGGTCTTCCTTATCCAAAATATGCAATAGTCTTTTCCGTTCATCCATGCTGAGAGAGGCATTGATGAGCATATCCGGCCTTGAGTGCATCGTCTTCTCTAGCCGTTTGTCAAGACGCCATTGGGCGATATGGCGGTGATGACCGGATAATAATACATCAGGCACGGATTTGTTGCAATACCTTTCAGGTCTTGTATACTGGGGATATTCCAGAAGCGGCGATGAGAAGCTCTCCTCTTCCAGAGACTCGCTGCTTATGACCCCATCGACAAGTCGGTAAAGCGCATCGATGATGACAATCGATGCAGTCTCTCCAGATGAAAGCACGTAGTCCCCGATCGAAATCTCATCAGTGACATACAGCTCGGAAATCCTCTCATCGATTCCTTCGTAATGCCCGCAGATGAAGATGAGCTCCTCCTCTTTCGCGAGATCTTCCGCATAGCTCTGAGTGAAGAGCTTTCCCGAAGGCGTCGGGAACACGACACGCTTTCCCGCGGCATTGACAGAGTCCAGAGCCTTTGACAGAGGCTCTGCCATGATCACCATCCCGGCTCCCCCTCCATATGGAATGTCATCAGCTTTCTTATGCACACCATCGGCAAAGTCCCTGAAATCAATCACATCATAGGAAATCAGCCCTTTTCTTATTGCCCTCTTCATTATCGAGGAGGTGAAGAAAGGATGGATCATTTCAGGAAACAATGTGAGGATGGTAATATGCATTTCAGCCAAGAAGCTCAGGCATCAGCAGCTCTATCGTGCCTTTCTCGATATCAGGATGAGCTATGAATTGAGGAAGATAAGGGACAAGGTGGATCTTCCCGTCCTTCCGTATGTGAAGTAGAAGCGCCTGCGCGCCTTCTGATGTATCGACAATCTCGCCTACGGCAACGCCATCATGCATCACGCTCAGGCCGTAGAAGTCGGCAACATATATCTCGCCTTCTTCAAGCTTGGGTGCATCAGAGCGGTTTATCATAATCTTCGCACCTGAAAGCACCCTGGCTTTTTCAGGACTGTCATAGCCTCTGAATCTCATCAGGAGAGTGTCCCCCGTGATTTTGACAGAATCTATGGCAGCCTTATATTCTTTCCCATCTCTGCTTACGATGACGCATTCCCTGATTCTCATCAGGTGGTCATACTCGCCTGAAAGGGAGTAAATCTTCAGATAGCCTTCAAGGCCATGTGTCCTGCCGATTGTCGCAGCTGTGAGAAGGGAGGCCGGCATCAGTCAAGAATCTCCAGAACGGCACGCTTGCCGTCTTTCGTTGCGGAAGCGGAAAGGATAGTCCTTATTGCCTTTGCAATCCTTCCCTGCTTGCCTATGACCTTGCCCACATCTGACTCAGATACATGCAGTTCAAGGATCGTGGACTTCTCGCCCTCAATCTCATTGACTGTCACCTGATCAGGTTCATCAACAAGGTTCTTGACGATGAATTCAATCAGTTCCTTCTCCATAGATGCCTCCGGACATCAGTCCTTACGGCTAATGGAAATGCCCTGTGAGTTAAGAAGATCCTTTACAGTCGGGGATACTACGACACCCTTGGCGATCCATGCCTTTGCCTTCTCTGCATCAATGACAATCTGGTCCTTTTCCTCGACTGGGCGATAGAAACCGATCTCGTCAATTGTCCTTGAGGATGTTGCAAGGCGGTTGTCCTGTACGACGACCCTGTAGTAAGGTCTCTTCTTTGCGCCGAAGCGCTTGAGTCTCATTGTTGTGCTCACGTGAATTCTCCTTATACTGCTTGAAGGCTACATACCGAACTGCTTCATGAATGCAGCCTGTAATTTCTTATTCGTCATGACTTTCTTCATCATCAGCCTGGACTTCTCGAATTGCTTTAAGAGCTTGTTGACATCTGCCACAGATGTACCAGAACCCTTTGCGATTCTTTTCCTTCTCGAAGGTCCGATGATCCTGTAGTTCTCTTTCTCGAACTTAGTCATGGATCTGATTATGGATGCCTGCTTCTTGAACTCATCGAGTTTCAGGTCTTCCTCGGATACATTGCCCTTGGCGCCTGGTATCATCTCGATGAGTTTATCAGCGGTTCCCATCTTCGTCATATTCTCGATCTGCTCAAGATAATCCTGCAGATCGAATGTGTTCTTCTCTATCTTCTTCGCAAGCTTCTCTGCCTGCTTCTGGTCAAACTGCTCCTGAGCCTTCTCGACAAGGGAGACAACATCACCCATGCCGAGGATCCTCGATGCGATCCTGTCTGCATGGAATGGCTCAAGATCCTCCATCTTCTCGCCAGTACCGATGAACTTGATAGGTTTGCCGACAACCGATCGCAGCGAAAGCGCGGCACCGCCTCTGGTATCGGAATCGAACTTGGTGAGTATGACACCTGAGATACCGACCTTCTCTTCGAATTCCTTCGCGATCTCGACAGCGCTCTGTCCAGTCATTGCATCAGCAACGAAAAGCGTCTCATCAGGCCTTACAGCCTTCGCAACGCTCTGGATCTCATTCATCAGCGCTTCATCAAGATGCATTCTGCCTGAGGTATCTATGATTACAGTATCGATGAGATCATGGCGTGCCTTCGATACAGCCGCTTCTGCGACCTTTACCGGATTCTTCTCGCCTGGAATCGTGAAGACAGGTACATCGACCTTCTCACCAAGGACCTGAAGCTGTGTGATAGCCGCCGGACGCACAAGGTCAGCAGCAACAAGCATCACGTTCCTTCCGCTCTTCTTGAGTCTGTATGCGAGCTTATGCGCAGCTGTTGTCTTACCGGAGCCCTGAAGACCCATCAGGAGGATTACGGTGGTTGTGTCCTTTCCTTTGAGATTCAGCGATGCCGACTCAGAACCTCCGAGAAGCTCGACCATCTTGTCATAGACAATCTTGGTGAACTGCTGGCCAGGATTGACAGCTGCCAGCACCTTCTCCCCAAGAGCCTCATCAAGAGTTGAATTGACGAAACGGCGGACTACTCTGAGATTGACATCAGCATCAAGGAGCGCTTCCTTGATTTCATCAACCGCATCACGTACATTCTTCTCTGAGATCTTTCCCTTTCCGGAGAGGGTTCTCATTATCCCTGTGAATTTGCTGGTAATACTGTCAAACATATCCTATCTTGCCAACAAGGCAACATCATTGCTTATACATTAACGAGGTATTATCTGTCAAGAATCGACCTGTCACTCACCCACATTGACGACCTTGTCATTCTCATCGAATATCGCAGGTTTTCCCGCGACATTCACAAGCCTCCAGTTGACTGTCTTCGAAACACCCGCCTCCTCCTGGGTGACGCCGAGGAACTGCTCGGAACCGGTGACAGTATGCCTGTTGTGCGTGATGATGATGAACTGGCTCGTCTTCGAGAACTCAGTAAGCACGGAAAGGAAGTATCCGATGTTCCTGTCATCGAGAGCCGCATCGAGCTCATCGAGGATACAGAAAGGAGATGGCTTTACCTGATAGGTCGCAAAGAGAAGCGCAACAGCTGTCATCGAACGCTCTCCACCTGAAAGCAGACTCAGATACTGAGGTTTCTTCCCTGGCGGCTGCGCAAGGATCTGGATTCCAGATGTAAGGACATTCTCTGGATCCTCAAGGGTTATCTCTGCCCTTCCGCCTCCGAAGAGTCTCTTGAACATGGCCTGGAAGTTCTCGCTTATCTGCTTATAAGTCTTAGTGAAGAGATCTACTGATCTTGCCGTTATCTGGTCGAGGACATCCTTGAGATCAGCACGCGCCTTCTCGAGATCCTCAAGATGCTTAGCATAGAACTTGTACTGCTCAAGCGCTTCCTTGTACTCATCCTCGGCCATGTAGTTGATGCTTCCGCACTTCTCACGCTCTTCCTGCTTTATCTTCAGTGTCTTAAGCGTCTCGGTTTCGGAAGGGATCTCCTTATCCTTGTATTCTTCCATGAACTCGCCGAGATTGCGTCCATGCTTGTTGAAGAAGTTCTGGATTACGGTACTTGTAAGCTGATCGGAATTGCTGAGGTAGATAGCCTGCTCTGAAGCGACTTTCTGGGCGTTCAGATATTCAGTATTGAGATTATCCTTCTCCTGCCTCTTCTTCATGATCTGGCTGTTCATCTCGCCGACAAGGATGCTGAGCTCTGCCTGATATGCCTTCTTCTTCTCAATGCCTTCCTTCATCGCAGCCTTATCCGCATCAAGCGCACGGAGATCTGACGATACCTCCTCCATGCCATCCCTGGCGCGTTCAGCCTGCGAAAGCATCTCATAATAGGAGTCTTCCTTCTCCTTTATGCTGTTTTCCATATTGGCAAGGATCTTTTTGGAAGAATTCACAGATGCCTCAAGCTCATAATAGTGGTTGCTGGCCGCATCTATCGTCTCAGTCAGGGAATCGAGATCCGCACGCATCACCCTCAGGCTCTCCTGCGATACTGTCACGGCAACTCTGTTCTCCATCATCTTCCGTCTGGCCTCAGCTTCCTTTTTCTCGATATCCCTCTTCTTGCCTATGAGTCCTTCAGGGGAAAGAAGCGTATCTATGACAGGCGGAATCGAGGCCTTATACTCCGAGAAAAGCGCAATAAGCTCATCGAGGCCTTCGGAAAGCCTGCTGAAATCCCTTTCAGTGATTTCCTTTGATATCGGGACATCCTTCTTCAGGGAAGAGATATACTGAGCCTTATCAGATGCAAGCTTCCTGAGCTCCTCGCACTTTGCGATAAGGGCATTCTCGGCCTTGCCCCTCCGCTCTGCTGAATACTCCGTGCCTGTCTTCTCATCAACCTCGCTTATGAGATCCTCAATGACGGCCTTGAGATCCGCGGAAAGCTGCTGGAGCTTCTCATCAAGCTCCGCGTTCTCCTTTTCTATAGCAGCGATCTCTTCCTCGGTCGATGAGATCTTCGCTGCTGTCGCTTTTCTTTCGGCCTTAAGGCTTTCAAGCTGTTTCCTGGATTCCTCGAGTCTTTCTATATTCTCCTGGACAGCATCCTCATAGCTTTCCTTGTTCGCCTTCTCCCTCTCAAGGGATTCCCTCATAGCCTCGGCCTTTTCCCTGGCTGTGCGCTCGGAGATGGCGAAATCCTGAAGTCTGTCATTGAGGTTGGAGATCCTCTGCTCAAGGATGCCTATATCACCATTATCCTTCGTTATCGAGATATCAAGGGAATGGAGTTCCTCATTCTTTGCCTTCAGTGTCTCCTGATCCTGATTGATATCGTCATCGAAGGCGGCGAGCCTTGCCTTCGCTTCCTCTATCTTCAGCTCAGCCTCATGCTTCAGCCTGGCCCTTTCCTGATTCATCAGGGTATATGTCCTCAGCTGCCCGAGATGGTACTGGACATCGAGATCGAATATCTCATTATCAAGCTCACGGGCTCTTATCGCCTTCTCTGCCTGGGATTTCGTCCTGTCACATATCCTCTTTATTTCCCTGGCCTGTATCTCGATATCATTGATATTGTCCTGGGTATGATCGAGCTTGTTCTGGGCCTCTGCGCATTCCTTCTTGTATCTTGATATGCCAGCAGCTTCCTCGAAGATGTATCTTCGGTCCTCAGGTTTCGTGGAAAGGATCTGGTCGATCTTCCCCTGCTCAAGGATGGAATATGCGGACTTGCCGACGCCTGTATCATAGAAGAGCTCCGTTATGTTCCTGAGAAGGCATCTCTGCTTGTTGATATAGCATTCGGGCTCGCCTGAACGGAATACTCTTCTCTTTATCTCAATCTCTGGAAGATCCGTAGGCAGGATATGCTCAGAGTTATCGATTACAAGAGTGACTTCGGCGAAGTTCATAGGCTTTCTTGTATCAGTACCATTGAAGATGACATCTTCCTTCTTGCCTGCCCTGATTGTCTTCATGGACTGTTCGCCAAGAACCCATTTGATTGCATCGACGATATTTGACTTCCCTGTGCCATTCTGACCAAGAAGCGATGTGATTCCATCTGCGAAATCTATGTGGGTCTTGTCTGCGAAGCTCTTGAAGCCATATAGGTCAAGTGATTTTAGGAACAATCGGTCCTCCTTGAAAGAAACTGCCGTTGATTATAGCATTTGGAAAGCTTATGGAAAACATGCTCTTCGATATTTGCGACGATGAGATGATCTGCGGAACCGACGAGGCCGGCAGAGGCCCGCTTGCAGGTCCTGTAGTCGCTGCAGCTGTGGTCCTCCCCAGGGATTTCCCTTTCTTCATGCTCGCCGACAGCAAGAAGATGAGCGAAAGGAAAAGGCTCGAAGCTGAGAGCGTAATCAAGGAGAAGGCAATTGCATGGGCAACAGCCGCTGTCAGCCATAAGACAATAGACAGGATAAACATACTCAACGCATCGCTTCTCGCAATGAAGCTGGCTTATGAGAAAATAAAGGGAACGACCGCAATAACGCTGCTTCTTGCCGACGGAAATAAATGCCCTGATGTGGATATCCCATGCAGAGCGATAGTCAAAGGCGATGCGAAGATCCCGGAGATAATGGCCGCCTCGATTCTTGCGAAGAATGAGCGTGACCGTCTGATGGTCCTTGCAGACAGGAAATGGCCTGCATATGGCTATGCAAAGCACAAAGGATATCCTACGGCAGCGCACATAAAGGCCATTGGGATATATGGTCCATCACCCATCCAGCGCATGACATTCCATACAGGTCTTGAAAAGGATGATGAACCAGATCTGCTCAGTCTTCTTTAGGCTGGCTGCTGCGCCTTCTTCTCTGGAAGCCTGTATCCTCTCTCTTCCTTGTTCCGTGCGCCTTGATATAATCAATGGATTTCTGGAATTCCTTGATGAATTCCCCCATATCCTCCTGATAGACAATCACAGACTGTCTGAGGAACCTGCCCTCTGTGTTCGTCGGACGCGACTCTACGATATTCAGAAAAAGATCGCCATAGATATTTTCCTTCACATTGAAGAAATATGTGCGGTCATCCTTGATAAGCTTGGTCGAAAAGACCTCTCCACGCTCTCCCATAATGGGCCCTCCGTTGAATAATCTGACCTGATTCTATATGCAAAGCAAGATATGGACAATACAGAATATCCAGAACGCACACTCCTTACAATCAAAAAAAAAGATTGATACTGGCAGCTTCTGCTAATGACCTGGAAATGCAGATGGGCCTATTCTTTGCCCAGAATGGCAAAGGCGCTGCAGGTTTCCCTGTGGCGCTTTTTGTTTTCCTGACCATCTGCAGGCCGGGGTTGTCAGGATTGGAGGCAAAATGATTGATACATCAGATTTATACGGATTCATGGTCCCACGGCTATGCATCGGAAGTGAAGCTTCAGCATCGGAACAGATTGTTTTCCTTGCGGATACGCTCTTGTGGCGGTAGAATCACAGGAAAAAGGAGAGAAACTAATGAAAAAAGCGACAGCACTGCTGGTTGCCCTTCTTGCGGCAGCTCTTCTATTTGCTGGGGGATCAGGTGAATCAGCGGCTTCTGATTCAGGAAAGATCCAGCTCACATTCTTCGAGACGATGACAAGCCCGGGAAGGACACAGGTTCTTCAGGATCTCATCGCAGAATATGAATCGCTTAATCCGAATATCGAGATTGAGCTGATCAGCCCACCTTATGAGCAGGCTGACAACAGACTTTCGATGATGCTCAACAGCAATCAGGAACTCGATGTGATCGAAGTCAGGGACTACACCCAGAAGCAGTTCGTGAACAACGGAAAGCTCCTCGACCTGACGCCGTATCTCGAAAACTGGGAAGAGAGCGATGACTTCCTTCCTGTCGCGCATGAGATCGCACGCAATGTCGATGATACTCCATACATTCTCACATCATGCCTCTACGTCAAGGCTCTTCTCGTAAGGACCGATATCCTCGAGCAGTATGGCATAGAGATTCCTACTACCATGGATGAGATGTACGAAGCATCGAAAGAGCTCTCTCAGAAGGCTCCTAATCAGTTCGGCTACGCTCTCAGAGGCAAGTCGAATACATTCAAGATCAGCGATGTCCTTATGTTCGGCAATGTCGGCAATATCGACACTGAGAACTGCTATCAGACAACAGATGGCAAGTACTGGCTTGACAATGAGAATGGCAAGAAGGCCATGGAGCAGTATGTGGATCTCTTCAAGAACGGCTGTCCACCAGATTCAATCAACTGGGGCTTCAACGAGCAGATCAACGGCTTCATTTCCGGCACTACCCCATTCCTCGTGCAGGATCCTGACGTCATCGGTTCTCTCGAAGGACAGCTTGATCCGGACTGCTATACAGTAGTACCTCTTCCGGTAGGAACAAGCGGATACAGATATCTCGACTATGGATACAATGGCTTTGCGATCTCCACGACCAGCAAGCATCCTGACGAGGCATGGGACTTCATCGCATGGCTCAATGGTGCAGAGAAGAACGCAGAGTTCTGCAAGGCTTACGGACCGCTTCCTGTCTTCCAGTCAATCTATGACAACGATGACTACTTCAGCTCTGACAAGTATCAGGCATGGGCTGATGAGCTCGTCGCTGAAGATACGATCTTCGTAAAGTTCCCGATCGATTCCGAGAAATACCCGGCATGGGCACAGATCCAGGAACAGGGCATGCAGGCAATGCTCATGGGCAATGTCAGCGTAGAAGACACGATAAACACATTCAAAGAATACTGGGGTTACTAAGATCCGGATGCCACGTGCCCCTGGTGCGTGGCATTTCTATTTTCCAAGGGGGTGAATCATGCGCAATAAGTGGTATCTGCTGATGATGGTTCCAGCATTCCTGTTTATTCTCGCATTTCTCTATATACCGCTGGTCCGTGGAGTCGTAATGGCTTTCCAGAACTACAACATGTTCGACCTGACGAATCTCCATTTCATCGGGCTCGACAACTTCAAGGCCATCATCACGGATCCATATACTGACTTCTGGCAGATCATGTGGAATACGCTGATATGGCTTGTATTCTCGCTCATCTTCCAGTTCCTGCTAGGCTTCACGCTTGCCCTGCTGCTGAAGAAACCATTCATGGGACGCGGCATCTACTCAGGGCTCGTCTTCTATGCATGGGCCCTTTCAGGATTCGCCATCGGACTGATCTGGTCATGGCTCTTCAACGGGCAATTCGGTCTTTTCAATGATTTCCTTGTCCGTCTTGGCCTCATAGACACTCCGATCGGATTCCTTTCGACTCCGGGACTGGCAATGGTCAGCGTGATCATCACGAACATATGGTACGGAGTTCCATTCTTCGGGATAATGCTCCTTGCAGCCCTCCAGTCTGTTCCGAATGAGCTGTATGAAGCATCCGTGCTTGATGGATGCGGAGCCGTAAAGCAGCTGTTCTACGTCACGATTCCTTACATCAAGCCGACAATAATAAGCACTATCCTTCTCAGGACCATGTGGATAGTGAACTATCCGGACATCATCTATGCGATGACTAATGGAGGACCTGTCAACAGTACCAACATACTGGCTACCCAGATGATAAATGAGGTATTCAAGCAGTATGACTACGGCCAGGGCTCTGCTTTTGGCGTCATAATCATGCTCATCCTCTTCATATACTCGGTGATCTATCTCAAGCTCACCAGATCAAGCGAGGCAGATATATGATCAACCGGAAGAAGAAAATAGCAGCAAAGATAGCAAGGTTCATACTTCTGGCGATATTCCTGATAGCCGCGATACTGCCGCTTTTCTGGATATTCGTCACAAGCATAAAGGACGGAACTGAAATCTACACATTCCCTCTTAAGTACTGGCCTGACAAACCAAGCCTCAACAGCTACAGGGAACTTTTCAGTTTCAGTGATTTCGGCACATACTTCCGCAACTCTCTCGTGATAAGCCTCTCCGCGGCATTCGGAGCCATGGTCATATCGATCCTGAGCGGATTCGCGCTCTCAAGATTCACGAACAAGAGGGCAAAGGGAGCGATCGAGCTCGGAATGTATTTCACGCAGACGATCCCTACGTTCATAATAATGGTGCCTATCTTCACGATTTTCTCATCACTTGGATGGATCAACAGCAGAATAGCTCTCGGTTTCGTATATGTCGCGACAGTCGTGGCCTTCTGCACAATCATGGGAAAGAGCTTCTTCGACAGAATCCCCGCATCCCTTGAGGAAGCTGCGAAGATAGATGGATGCAATCTTTTCCAGGCTCTTGTCAAGGTGATACTTCCTGTGACTCTTCCCGGAATGGCAGCGATATTCTGCTTCGCATTCATCAATATATGGAATGAGCTTTTCATAGCTGTCACGGTGCTGAGCTCGAGTTCCAAGATGACAGTTCCTGTAGCCCTTAACTCGTTCATATCCAAGACAGGCATCAGCTGGGGAGTGATGAGCGCAGGAATCATAGTCGCGCTTCTTCCGACAATGATAGTATTCGGCATCGGACAGAAGTACATCGTTGCAGGCCTTACAGATGGAGGTGTGAAAGGATGAGCAATGTAAGCGAGATACTTCTCCATATGGGAGAAAGGAACCTTCCTGGAGGGGCGGTCTCCCCTCCTATTTTCCAGACATCGATTTTCTGCTTCTCATCATTCGATGAGTTCAGGAATGCACTTGCGGATGAGACTCACAACTTCCTCTATTCAAGAGGAAACAATCCCACGGTGAATCTCTGTGAGGAAAAGCTCGCGGCTCTTGAGCACGCGGAGAAAGCAAAGCTTGTATCAAGTGGAGTCGCAGCCATTTCATGCGCGATCCTTTCTCAGGTACAGTCAGGCGATCATTGCGTTGTCGTACAGGATTCATACTCCTGGACACGCTATATGATGCTGACATATCTCAAGAGATTCAACGTCGATGTCACATTTGTGGAAGGAACGGATATAGAGGATTTCGAGAAAGCCATAAGGCCGAATACGAAGGTCATCTATCTTGAAAGCCCTGCTACATTCACATTCAAGCTGCAGCCGCTGAGGGAAGTCGCTGAGCTTGCGAAGAGCCATCATATAAAGACAATCATCGACAATACATGGGCAACCCCCATCTTCCAGAATCCAATAGACTTCGGCATCGATATCGTCGTTCACAGCGCATCGAAGTACTTCGGCGGGAATTCCGACATAATCGGCGGAGCGATAATGGGAAGCGCGGAGGATATCCAGCATATATTCAGTACTGAGTTCCTTCCTCTTGGTCCGGTTCCTGATCCTCTTCAGGCCTGGCTCATCATGCGCAATCTGAGGAATCTGGAAATCAGGATGCCTGTCCATTACAGGAATGCGCTTGGCCTTGCAGAATATCTCGAATCCAGAGATGATGTCGAGGCGGTTCTCTACCCCATGCTTCCATCATTCAGTCAGTATGAGCTTGCAAAGAAGCAGCTGAGAGGCGGAAGCGGGCTGTTCTCTTTCAGGCTGAAGACAAGGGATATCGAGAAAGTGAAGAAGGTCACGGACAATGTGAAGTACTTCAAGAGAGCTGTGAGCTGGGGAGGATATGAAAGCCTCATAGACCCGAATGCAACGGTTTTTGCTCCAGGCAAGCCTATTCCTGATGACAGGATATCACTGATAAGAATCCATGCGGGAATCGAGGATCTTGAGCTTCTGAAGGAAGATCTGAAGACAGCGCTTGACTCAATGTATGATTGATATATGCCGGGTATTCCCCGGCATTTTCCGAAGGGACAAATATGATTAGGACAGAGAATGGGATATTCCTCCTTGAGACGGAGAATACCTCATATATATTCAGAATCGATGAGAAAGGACATGCCGAGCACATATCATACACAGGAAGGATTTTCCCTTCTTCCGAGGATATTGCAGCAATAGCAGGTCCGAGAGATATAAAGATCGGCGATGGAACCTACGCAGATGAGGAAAATCCTGCTTACCTTCCTTCTAATATCCTTTATGAATATTCAGCTCCTGGCAAAGGGGATACAAGGGAAAGTGCTCTTATAGCAGAATACGGAAATGGGCTGATAACACTTGATCTTGTCTACCGAAGCCACAGGATATACAAGGGAAAAGATCTTACCGATTCACCATATGCGCTCTCTTCTGACCATACTGAGACACTTGAGCTGAAGCTTTCAGACACCATAGAACCTATCGAAGTGACTCTATTCTATACTGTATATCCTGAAGAAGATGTGATCCTGCGTTCTGCTGAAGTGAGGAACTCAATGGATGAGCCGCTTGTCATCAGGACTGTATCCTCGATGCAGCTTGATACAGATGATGATCTCTGGGATCTGATATCATTCGATGGAGCCTGGGCCAGGGAGCGCCATGAGAACAGAAGGAGAATCATCGGCACCGAGCATATAGCTTCACGTATAGGATTCACATCAAGCGAGCACAGCAGCCTCTTCTTCGTGGCAAGGCCTGATGCAGATGACAGCAGTGGTACTGTCATGGGCTTCAATATGATATATTCGGGCAACCATCTGGAGAGGATCGAGAAATCTCCGTTCTCGAAGTGCAGGATACTCTCTTCCATCAATCCTGCAGGAAGCGCATGGGTTCTGGAGGATGGCGAGTCATTCAGAACACCTGAAGCCATAATGACGCTTTCTGATGAAGGGCTTGATGGAGTATCCTGGAATTTCCACAGATTCCTTTCGCGATATATTTCCAGAGGATGCTGGCAGGAAAAGGAGCGCCCTATCCTTCTCAATAGCTGGGAAGCTGCTTATTTCGATATCACGGAGGATAAGCTTCTCAGATTCGCAGAGAAAGCGGCGGAAGCCGGCATAGAACTCTTCGTGATGGATGACGGATGGTTCGGAAGACGCACAGATGATACAAGAGGACTCGGCGACTGGTTTGAGAACAGGGATCGGCTTCCGGATGGAATCGAAGGGCTTTCCGCTAAAATCCATGCACTGGGACTCAAGTTCGGCCTCTGGGTAGAGCCTGAGATGATAAGCATTGATTCAGCTTTGTATGAGAATCATCCTGAATGGGTAATCAGGATTCCTGGAAGAACCCCATCTCCTGGCCGTCATCAGTATATATTGGACATGAGCCGGGAAGACGTCATCGATTATCTTTTCGACAGTCTTTCAAAGGTCTTTTCAAAGAATGTCGATTATGTGAAATGGGATGCAAACAGGAACATGAGCGATTACTACAGCTCGAATCCGGAACTCAGACATCAGGGCGAGCTGTTCCACCGGTATATCCAGGGACTATACAGGCTTATGTCAAAGCTCAAGGCTGCTTTCCCTGAAATCCTTTTCGAATTCTGTGCATCAGGCGGCAACAGATTCGATCCGGGTATGCTTTCCTTCATGAATCAGGGATGGACAAGCGACAATACGGATATACGCTCAAGAATCGATATCCAGCAAGGCACGCTGAGAGGATTCCCTCCTAGCGCGATCTGCTGCCATGTCTCAGCCTCCCCTAACCATCAGAGCCTCAGGAAAAGCGGACTTGATGACAGATTCGGGCCAGCGGCATTCGGAGTCCTTGGCTATGAGCTGAACATACTGAAAATGAATGAGAATGAAATGGATGCGATAAAGAATCAGATCTCATTCTACAAAGCCCACAGGCGCACTTTCCAGTTTGGAAGATTCAGGCATCTCCCCTCTTTCGATAAAGACTGCATATTCTGGAGCATTGAAGGAGATGATGAGATCATCGTCATGGAATACCAGGACAGAAATGGAGTCAACATCGGAAGGCATCACCGGCTGATCATCCCATTTGCTGATGAGAATAAGAGCTACAGGATAGAAAGAAGGGAAAAATACATAAGTCCTGAAGATCTTGGAGAGCTTGGCGAATCCTACAGCAAGGTACAGCATAAGCCATTCTCAATTACAGTATCCGGTTCTGTCCTGAAAAAGGCAGGCATAGCACTGCCAAATACATTCATGGGACGCGGATTTGATGAGAATACAAGGCTGATGCTTGACAACAGCTCGGATCTCTTCGTGATAACGCCAATAGATTAAGCCAAGGAATCAGTCGCTGCAATCGTGGCTGATTCCTCATACTAATCCAACATTCAATGCTGACAGACTCAGTATTTTCCCATATTACTATCCAAGGTACTGTCTTTTGATGGTAGGTAGCTGACCTCTTCGCCTCGTATGGGGATTTGAAGAGGATGCCTCCGGATCTGTCTTCTGGATGGTAAAGGAGGTAACGCTTATGACGGACTTTGAATTGCTGTCACTGGTGATTTCCATCATCAGTCTGGTAATAATTGTTCTGAAAAAGTAAGGCCGCCCAAGATCTTGCACATCTGGACGGTCTTGTAGACTAAGATTGTGAGGTCAGCCGTCTATCGGCAGTGCCTCTTTCCATATTTAAGATTAACAATGTCGGCTACAAAAAGCATATACCTGTATTGCACAACTTTGTGAATTCAGCTTATTGCCATCAAATAGATATTTGCAATTATAAACTATATACAGGTATCAATTATAATTGATAACAGCATATGGCTGACATCAGATCATTATCAGTAGTTGATTGTCTGTACAGGATATCAGGTCAGTGACAGAATTGATCAAGACATCTTCCGAAAGGTTATTGACACACTTCCGCACTTAGTGTAATGTACTGCCTGTTGGTTGTGCGACTGTGGTATAATGGCTATTACCTCAGCCTTCCAAGCTGAAGATGCGGGTTCGATTCCCGTCGGTCGCTTGAACGAGCTCCTCTTCTCAGGGGAGCTTTTTTAAATGGAATATAAATGAACTACATTATCGACCGCTATGCAGATGTAATTCTCGGCTATGCACTGAGACTCAGGAAGGGAGATGTCCTTTCGATAAACACAGAAGAAGCCAATAGCGATATTGCCCATCTTATCGCAAAGAAGGCAAAAGCCCTGACAGGCAATGGCACATATATCCAGTATATCGAGAATGGCAAGGTTACTGAAAAGGAAGAGGCAGAGACAGACTTCCCTATCGGCCTCAGCCCGACAGCCATGCTTCATCTTCCTGTATTCAGGAACCGTGAAAGGGATAATGAGATTGATACACTGCCTCTTAGGATACTCCAGGAATACAGACATCTTGCAGAGCCTCTCGATATGAGGAAGGCGGCGGTGCCTTTTGCGTCTGCTCCTGTCCCGTCTGAAGACTGGGACAATATATCAGATGAGCGATCTCTTGAGCTCATATCATCGCTTCTCTTCCTGGAAGATGATGATTTCCAGAAGCTCCTGAGGAAAAGAGATGAGGAAATCATCGAGGAATGCACATACATGAACAGTCTGAAGCTAAAAGGATGCCATATCTTCGATGAGAATGGTACTGATATTTCATTCAGCTTCCTTGATGGCACAGAGTTCGTGACAGGTATCTATGAGCTTGCTGACGGAAGGAGATTCGTTCCTTCCGTGGTCTCTGGTGAGATTTCGAGACTGATAGACAGCAGCAGCGTGAATGGCGTTGTCTCAGCTACCAAGCCATTCATGTTCTTCTCAGAGCCAGAGAGGCATCTGACTCTCTCATACAAAGATGGGCAGCTCTCTGACTTCAGCGCATCATTCCCTTTCGAGTGGTATCTTAAACAGGATGAGAACGCAGGAAAGGTATCTGAGCTGATCATGTCTGACTTCATAGGCCTTGACAGCGGTTTCTATGCAATCCCTGAATGGGACAGGATCAGGACATTCTCGCTTACTCTGGGCGGTCCGAAGCCTGATGGGATCCTTACAGAGGAAGCCCTCTCAAAGGCAAATGACAGCATCGCATCGATTACCATACCATTCGGAAGCAGTACGACAGAAATAATCGCCACCGATACCGATGGCGATGAGATTACTATCGCAAGCGATGGATTCATCAGCTCCTGTTGAGCCTTGCAATCAGATCGAGGCCGCAGAGCGTATGATAAGGATTCAGCTCGTTTATCCGCGGAATCAGCGGTGATATCGTCTGGCTGAGTCCGCCTGTCGCTATTACATACAGCTCTGTTGCCATCTCTTCCTCTGTACGCTTTATCATGGACTCGACAAGTCCTGCATATCCCATCATGATACCTGCCCTGATGGATGTCTGGCTGTCTCTGCCCATAGCCTTCTCAGGGACCTTCAGCTCAACCTGCGGAAGCTGCGCTGTGCTGCCGAAAAGCGCATTGACAGCAGTCACAAGCCCGGGAGCAATGGAACATCCTACGACTTTCCCTTCTTTATCTACAGCTGACAGCGTAAGGGCTGTTCCGAAATCAACGACAAGGACATCCTTGTCAGGATGCTGATTATGTGCATAAGAAAGATTGCACAGCAGATCCGAACCAAGCTCAGCAGGAATCGAATCCTTCACCAATCCTGTTTCCACATCATGGGTTATGATCAGAGGGCTTACGGAGAAAAGCCTTCTCAGGTTCTTCTCAACAGAGCGCGTAAGATTCGGAACAACGGATGAGATGATAGCGGAAGATACATCCCCAGCTTTCACACCGCCTTCACGGAATAAGGCATTGAACACGACAAAGTACTCATCGCTTGTTTTTTTCGCATCCGTGTAGACACGCCATGAATTGACAAACCTGCCATCATCGAAGATGGCAAGCACTATGTTCGTGTTTCCGATATCCGCAGCTACAAGCATCAGAGAAGAACAACTCCTTTCTCGTTCTCATAAGCTTTTGCCCTGAGAGCCTTTACCGATTCATCGTTGATGTAATCATCGAACTTCATCATTCTGTCTATGATGCCAGCTGGTGTGAACTCGATGATTCTGTTCGCAATTGAGTCAACGAACTGATGGTCATGGGAATTGAAGAGCACAACGCCCTTGAAATCGATTATGCCATTGTTCAGCGACTGGATAGCCTCAAGATCAAGATGGGATGTCGGCTCATCGAATATCATGCAGTTAGCACCCTCAAGCATCATCTTGGCAAGCACTACCCTTACCCGCTCACCACCTGAAAGGACATTGCATGGCTTGAGAGCCTCATCGCCTGTGAAGAGCATTCTTCCGAGGAACGAGCGCACATATGTGTCATCATCTTCCTTGGAATACTTCTGAAGGAAGTCCGCAATGGACTCATTATCCGCGAACATCTTTGAGTTATCCTTCGGAAAGTATGAGAGAGACGTAGTGACACCCCATGTGTAAGTGCCTTCATCAGGCTCCATCTCGCCTGCAAGAATCTGGAAGAGGACAGTCTTCGCATAGTGGTTAGGACCAACGAATGCGATCTTATCGCCTGGGTTGACCAGAATGGAAAGATTATCGAGGACCTTCTCTCCTTCGATTGTCTTCGAAAGATTCTTTATCTCAAGCGCATTATTGCCGATTTCCCTGTTAGGCTTGAATGCAACATAAGGGAACCTTCTCGATGATGGCTTTATGTCATCGATCGTAAGTTTGTCGATAAGCTTCTTGCGGCTTGTTGCCTGCTTTGCCTTTGCGACATTTGAGGAGAATCGCTGGATGAATTCCTTGAGTTCTGCGATCTTCTCATCCCTTCTCTTCTTCTCATCCTTCATCTGCTTTGCGGCAAGCTGTGATGACATGTACCAGAAATCGTAGTTTCCGACATAAAGCTGGATCTTGCCATAATCGATATCGCAGATATGAGTACAGACAGTATTGAGGAAGTGTCTGTCGTGAGAAACTACGATGACTGTATTGTTGAAAGTCTCGAGGTAATCCTCAAGCCAGTGAATGGACTCAAGATCGAGATGGTTCGTAGGCTCATCGAGAAGAAGGATATCAGGATTGCCGAAAAGCGCCTGAGCGAGAAGCACGCGGACCTTGAGATTGTCCTCGATTTCGCTCATTTTCTTCTCATGAAGCTCCTGCTCGATTCCAAGACCATCAAGCATCTGGCCGGCATTTGCTTCTGCTTCCCAGCCTCCGAGCTCCGCGAACTCACCTTCAAGCTCTGCGGCCCTTATCCCATCTTCCTCCGAGAAATCGGGCTTTGAATAGATCTCATCCCTTTCCTTCATCACATCATAGAGCTTCTGATAGCCCATGATGACTGTATCGATTACGCGGTAATCATTGAAAGCGAAGTGGTCCTGCCTGAGAACGGCCATCCTCTCACCCGGGGTGATGATGATTTCGCCTGTATCAGGCTCAATCTCGCCTGACAGGATTTTCAGGAACGTTGACTTGCCTGCTCCATTTGCTCCGATGATGCCATAGCAGTTGCCTGGCGTGAATTTGATATTGACTTCCTTGAATAGAACCTGCGTCCCATAAGAGAGAGAGACATTAGATGCTGTAATCATTGCTTCTCCAGTGATTATGATAGGCCTTTCAAGCCGTGGCTATGTTAGCAATTGCTCTTTTCATTGTCAACAATTAAGCTGTTGCAAAGCGTTCGTGGGAAGGCTAATCTAATCATGTGCGGAAATGCGTGATTTATGTGTTCTCAGGAACAGGGAACACGCTATTTGTGGCAGAGACATACAGAAAGGAGCTCAAAGGATTCTCAGTATCCATCATAGAGATCGAAAAGGATACGGAACCTGCAGATGAAGATGCGGACCTGATAGGATTCGGCTATCCTGTCCATGCATTCAATCCACCGCATATCGCCGTATCATTCGCAAGGAAGCTAAGCAGGAAAAAGCCTGCCAGGATGTTCATATTCCACACAGGAGGCGAAGGTCTCTGCTTCAACGACTCATCATCGATTCCGCTGCGTCACATCCTTTCGCAATTCACTACCCTTTCAGAAAGACATTACGTAATGCCTTACAATATGATTTTCCGGCATACTGACGAGATGGCTGGACATATGCTCTGGTATATGAGAAGACTTGTAGCCATCCACGCCCGATCGCTGGAGAATGAAATACAGGAAAGATTCCCTCTCATGCCTGTAAGGCACTTCATCTCGTTAGCTTTCAGAATAGAATGGCCATATGCTTCATTTCAGGGAGCGCTGATGAAAGCTGATGACAATTGCACGGGTTGCGGCAGATGTGCATCGCACTGTCCCATGAAAGCAATCACAATGGAAAATGACAGGCCTGTATTCCACAAAGGCTGCGCACTATGTACAAGATGCTCATTTCACTGTCCGGAAAATGCGATATCCCTCGGGCTGCTAAACGGATGGAAGGTCAATGGCTCTTACAATCTTCCTGAACTCCATGAGAATAGGATTCCTGCGGAGAAGCTTCCCCGCCTTTACAGGAAATACTACAGGAATGCAGACAGGATGCTTGGAATTTTATGATAAAGAAAAACCTAGTTCCTGCTTGAAGAACTAGGCTTTTAGTTCCTAGGGGAATCGAACCCCTATTTAGAGACTGAGAATCTCCTGTCCTAACCATTAGACGAAGGAACCATCTTGCTGGGATGGAGGGACTCGAACCCCCAAAGGCAGAACCAGAATCTGCAGTGTTACCGTTACACCACATCCCAAATCTACTGAATCCTTAGCAAGGATATGGATTTATCAGGAATATGTCAATACATTTTCGAAAATATTTATAACATTTTCTTAACATATTTCATGATAACGAATTAGCATCAGAACTTCTTGAAAGCAGTAACACGAGCTGATGCTGAAAGGAAGTCATCATCGCTCTTGCCGTCCATAAGATATCTGTATCCAAGTCCTGCAACCATAGCTCCATTGTCCGTACAGAGCTTCAGAGATGGGAATGTCACTGTATATCCGCTTTTCTCAAGATCCTTGAGCTCAGCCCTGAGAAGCGAATTCGCAGCAACACCGCCACCTGCGCTTACACGCTTGAGTCCTGTATCCTTGAGAGCAAGCTTCACACGCTTCATGAGTATGCCTACAGCCTGACGCTGGAATGATGCCGCGATATTCTCAGGAGTATCCTCGGCACCTTCTGTCCTGAACTTGTCCTTCTGATTGATCACAGCAGTCTTCAGACCTGAATAGCTCATGTCATACATGTGCTCATCCTTATCAAGGGAAGGTCCCGGGAAAAGGAATGCTGTCGGATTGCCATTCTTGGCAAGCCTGTCAATGACAACGCCACCTGGATAACCAAGATCGTAGAATTTGGCGACCTTATCGAAAGCCTCGCCTATTGCATCATCGATTGTAGTTCCGAGGACATCAACATCATCATAAGAGTTGACTTTGCAGATTACAGTATGGCCACCGGATACAAGTACCCCAAGATACGGATACTCAAGCGGATTCTCGATCTGCGACGCATAGAGATGCGCTCTGATATGGTCGATTCCGATAAACGGGATCCCAAGTGCTTTTGCATAGAACTTCGCGAAGCTTACGCCTACAAGCAGTGACCCCAGAAGCCCGGGTCGCGATGTGACAGCAACTGCATCCAGATCGTTCTTCGTAATCCCTGCGGATGCGATTGCAGCCTCGACCACCTGAGCTATCCATTCCGTATGGAGGCGAGATGCAAGCTCAGGCACAACTCCCTGATATGGCTTATGGAGCTCTATCTGAGTTGCTATTATATTCGAAAGGATTTCATGTCCATCCCTAACTACTGCTGCAGAACATTCATCGCAGCTTGTTTCAATGCCAAGTACTATCATTATTTAATATCGAAATCCTGTGGATCTGAAGAATCAAATGGCTCAAGTCCATCGAATATCATTGCGAAATCCTGAGCGAAAGGAAGTTCGAAAAGATATTCATAGACACTCTGCGTCCAAGGTACTCCCATCTGGACACCATCGCTTTTGGATTTCTCGGTAATCTCATTGAGAAACGAGAAACTAGCTCCGAGATCTTCTACAGAATCCAGAAATATTTCTTCCATCCAAGACCTCCTGACTTATTGGAGTTAAGATAATACTGTTTAGATGATTCAGTCAAATGCATAAGACACAGAAAGGCTTATATATGACATATAACCCCCTCTTATTTGTGCATCACGATCAAAATATATTATAAAGATTTTTGAAATCTATTTACTTAAAACTGTTTTGCGTGCATAATCCCAGAAGTGCCAGATTGGCAATGCCAAAGTAGCTCAGTGGTAGAGCAGCTCACTCGTAATGAGCAGGTCGCGGGTTCGACTCCCATCTTTGGCTTTATTTTTATTAAAAGAAAAATCAATATTGCAAGATTCTCCGTAAATAAATTTATGCTGTGTACTGTAAGTTCCGGGATTTATAACTGGGGCTAACCTTTCATTTAATCCAATGCTGATATCATATACTCCTCTAATGGATTATATGCATTGGTATCTTGAATGGAAAATCAGGCAATTTAATATCAGGATAAACTGTCATACTGTCGAGAATCGGAAAAGGTGCCATAACTTCATTCTCCAGAGGAATATCAAAATATTCATCTTCCAGGTAATTTCCTGTCATCAGCCGTTTCAGTGATTCGGTCTTTCCATCTTTTGCTATAGATGTGACAAGGTAGGCATATTCTCCATCTATATCCTTATCAACGAAGTGATTATCAAAAACCATCGTCACAAAGTCATATGCATCCAGATCATCAGCTGATATGGCAGGTGCTTTATACACAGCATATGCAGATGCATTAACAGAAGAATCCCATTCTACGACTACACTATCTGAGTCAGCATATATTTCCAGCTCATCTGGAGAACTGAACAACGCACTGGAAACAGGCACGACAGAATCAAGCAGCGCAGATACATCTCCCCTCCTCGGTACAATCTTGAATGTATAGACATCCGAGAAACTATCGCCGCCTGCCACAGAATTATATGGAATGGAACATCCTGAAGCCGATACATCCGGAGAAACCGGAAGTCTTGCATACTGACCATCCTGAAGCAGATAGACATCATAGTCAGTTGCGTCTATTGCCTGATTTCCCCATGAGAAAGTGAACTCATCTGGATTCTCATACATTCCTGCTCTGACGTTCATCCCTGCCCCGCCAAGGATGTTTCCCTGATCAGATGGAGCGGGCTCTGACCATATGCCCTGATCCTTATTGGCGACAGATACTGTGACATCATAGACAGTGCCTGCTTTCGAAACATCATGGATAGTACCATCAGCAGCTCCATCTTCTATTGCGATAACAAAGCCTCCTTCGGGGTATTCCTCGAATATGAGCTCTTCATCCCCTGCCCTGACTTTGTACTTTATCCTATCGGTATAAATGGAAGAATCAAAGGTTACGATGATCCTGTCATTGTATTCCCCATCTGTCGCATGTATCTCTGAGGGAGCCTTAAGTACTTTGCCAGTGGCCACCTCATCGAAGAATACATCATTTACAGAAATCCTGTAGCTATGAGAGTCTGTGTCATCAACAGAATGCACATAGGAGTATGAGCCATTCCCGTTGCTGGAAATTGCTGTTATCGGAAGATAGTCACCATCATCTTCTGAGATTCTCACGACAGTCTCCGGAGCAAGCGTAACGCCGTCTGCAAATGTCCATTCAAGTCTTATCGCATCGACAAGATCATCCGATGCTGCAAAAGAAAGAAGTCTCGCAGCTTTCTGATTGAAGCTGATGCTCTCATTCTCATCACCGGATACCCCATAGGCGATTTCCTCTCCGTTTACCATATGCACAAGCTCGAATGTGAAATAATGATACGCATCATCTTCCACGCTTATGTAGAACGTATCGAAAGGAGCATTTATATTGAGTTCTCTTTTACTGACGTTTCCTGTCAGCTGCGACCAGTTGCTGATGCGGACCTTCCATGAAGAACCATCTTCTTCAGAAACATCATACGTCCAGCTTATCTCGATATTCCTGGAAAGAGCTGGTGCCATCCCCTTGATATCACCAGCGATGACGCTTATATCGGCAGGAACCCATGTCTTCCAACCTTTCTCAGATGCTTCGGTAATCGGATCTGCATCTGATTGCATTATCACAGAGCCATCATCTTTGGAAACATAGCAAAAACGCACTCTGTAGCTGTACTGCTTATTGCTTTCAGCAGTCGAATCGATCCAGTTTGTTTCTCCCGGAACACATTTATCAGCAGAAAGCACGACAGCCCACTGATTGTCCGCATTAAGCCTCTCAATCTGATAGCCAGACTGATAAAGCTCCTGTATGCTTTCCGTAATATCGGGATATTCCCATGTAATCTCAATGCCTGTTCTTATGGTCCCCTGAGACACTGAAACTGATTTCATTGCAACGGGATATGGTCTGGAATCAGTTCTCACCGCATAGACAGGACTCGCTATGGTATTGATTTCAGAACCATCTTCAAAGATTTGCCCTTCAATCATTATCCTATAATCAGCATCTGCATCGAGCGATAGCGATGCATTATCTATCTGATATGAAGTTTCCCTGATTCCATCTGCAGCTATATGCCATTCAGCCTCAGTTGCTTTCCTATAGCTGACAGTGAATAAGCAATCATCGTATAGGATCTGCTCATTATCAGAAAGTACTGAATACATATTGGGAACCGACCATGATATGTCTATGAATGAATCAGTACCTATAGCCTCAATAGCGATGGATTCATCTGCAGTTATGGAACTTCCTTCCGCATATTCACTAGGTACTGAATACAGATAAGAACCACTTCCATCTTCCTTGATTGCCACAACTGCATATACATAAGCGCCAGACTGTGAAACGATATCTGTATATGCTGCATAAGGTGTCTCTGTTAAGCACTCGAACTGTTTACCGATAAGCCAGGTATAGACATCATCTGTCTCATCGATGCTTTCTGATGAAATGCCTTCATATTGTGCGCTTGGAATCTTCCATACAGAATATGCAATCGCATCATCAACCTCATTCCAGGTCAGCATGATTACGCCATCATAGCCATTTGTGGCATTGATTCCTGTTGGAGCAGCCGGCCTCATGAAATCTGTATCAGGTATCTTGCATGAGGATATAAGCAGGATGAATAAAACAATGCACAAGCTGAATAGTCTGGATACCAACTGTCTTCTCTGTCCTGCACGCTTCATTGCCATGAGATCCTAAGCCGTTCAGGCATGATTATGCATGCTAACGTTTGCATAATCAACAGAGTTCATGAATATCATTGGATATTGATAATAAACGAATATCAATCTTTGAATTCAGGATAATTATAAAAGAACTTGGATATAGAGGTATTAATAAAAGATAAATAAAAGATAAAGATACTTGTATAGTAAATGGCCTGCTCAAAAAGAGACAGGCCACTAAGTTATAGAATAATAACTATTATGGTGTTGCTTCAAACGAAAGTACCATTACAGGAGTTTCTGATTCTGTCCTTATCACAGCAGTAACATTATATTTGGACGCATTTGTCCTTCTACGAATAGTACCCTTAAAGCCATCGGTATTCTCGGTGGTCCAAACAGTAATATCAGTAGCAAAAGTTTCGTTTCCATCATGTGTATAGCTGGTATTACCATCAAAACACCAATAATTTATATATCCAGAGTTTCTCCAATCCAAATTTGCCTCACTATCATCTATGCCGAAATAATCCTTGTATTCATTGTTTTCCTGATATCTGAATCTCAAAGACAAATCAAATGTTGGCATCCCAGCACCTAGAACCTGATAGCTACCACCCGTCACAATCGTTCCATTATCAAAGTCGATATCAGGCTGAAGCACATAGACTTTATATGTATCAGACTGATTCCCGGATGTTGCTGTAATTGTAGAGACACCTGACTGAGTGCCAGCTGAGAGCAAGCCTGTCGATGAGTCTACAGTTACTGCTGCAGTATTGCTGCTTGACCATACAATTGGATCTGTCTGTCCGCCTTCCACACTATTAAGGCCAGTTGCAGTTGCAGAAAGCTGTAGACTCAAAAGAGCTTGTCCTGCATCATTTATAGTAACACCGGCTCTGTCACCAGAGATTATAAGGTATTCCCTCTCAGGGTCTGTGATTGAGACAGATTCAGTTGGAACAACTATGGCCAGAGTAATTTCCTTATAATCACCTGTTGCTAGACAAGTTGCTCTGATCACAGCGTCACCTTTTGCTTTTGGCGTAACTATACCAGCATCATCAATAGTTGCAATATCCATATTCAGAGATGACCATTTGATATCACCTTCTATATTACCGTCTGAATTGAATATTACAGAGAGTTGCTCATGGTTCTGCTCTGGATCAGAATTGTATGTTATTGTGTTATCATCTCCTTCATCAGAAATCGAGGCTATTGATTTATAAGTATCAGGGAGAACCTGGAATGAAGTGCTCTGTGAATAACTCTTATTCGAGTCTGAAGATGTGATAACGACTGTCAGAGTATTATTCTTATAAGCGCCATCATTTCTGCTGATTGTTATAGAATTTGTATTATTGTCTTCAACAATTTTCCCATTGATATACCAGCTATATAATGGTTTCGGTACATCACTTTCTGCCGTAATAGTAATTTCCTCTGTATCCGGATAGAAAATCAAAGGATTACTGCTGAATGATATGGCGTAATCACCATAATCATCTAAATCAGGAGGAGTGATTGTGATGAAATTATCTGAAACATAGACAATATCCGATTCTGAGCTTCTTCCGCTGTTGTATTCAGAAGATTCCCCCAAGGCAACAACCTGATACCTGTACTCTGCTGATGCTTTGATAGACGTATCAGTATAGGACGCTTTAGCATCCGTTGTCTCACCTATCTTGGAAAAGCCGGAGCCCTCGGATCTGTAGACCTCATACTTCACAGCGTCAGAAACATCATCCCATGTGACAGTGATATCAGATGCATTGAGAGTTGCTTGCACATTCTGCGGTGCAGTGAGCTTGACAATTGCATTATAGGATGCTGTTGCATCTTTATTATCTACGCTTGTCGCTGTGATTACCGCTGTTCCGATACCTTTAGCACGAAAAGTGCCTCCTTCTAGAATCTCTACGAAATCACTTCCGCTTGTAACGCTCCAGGTCACTTCCTGATAAGTCGCTTCCGCCGGATAAACATCTGCTGAGAGCGTGAATTCTGTGCCTATGTTTATCTCTTTAGGAACAGCTGTTGAATTGATTGTAACACTCTCGACAGGAACTTTTGTATTTATGATTATATCCGGAGTATACGGAGAAGACTCCAGACCATCTTTGGTGACAGCTATAAAAGATACTTTGTAATCAGTACCCTGAGTCAATTCTGTAAACGGATGACTTCCAGTCGGACCGCTTACAGTAACCGCTTCATAGTCTTCATTGGCAGGTTCATTATCTCCAGACCAGATCGCAACTTTAACTGTCTCGAAAAGACATCCCTGATCTGAGGAATACTGATTTTTCCAATTGACTGTTACTGTAGATGCATCTGATGTTGACCATGTCACATCATAGACATTGAGCGCTTCTGCGATATCACTGTCAGTAACATGGACGACGCCATCCTTATCACCGTCAAGAGTTGATGTTATTCCTGAATAGATCTGGGCAGCTTCCGTAACAAGAGCAGGATTGAGGACAAGACCATCCCATGTGACTAATGAATATGTGAAGAAATGATTTGTGGAGACAGGAATGCCATCAGCCTTAAATGTTATTTTACTTTCCTTTGAACAAGTGCTCTCAACTGTTTTTTTCTCTCCATTGTAAGTATATTCAAGTACAAACTTGATTCCGTTCTTTTCCATTGCTGAAGCAATATTGGGATTATCAAGGACATCAGTTAAGTCGAATGTAATAGAAACAGAGCCTGTATAGTCACCTTCAGAGACAAGCCTCATCTGTACATTCTTAGTTGTAGTCTGATTTGCCTGGATTGTAACATTATCAATAACACCTACTGATATCGGAGTGTCATCAGCAAGTCCTTCGATAGTAATACTGTATGTACCCGGCGCAATGTCCTCGACTAGGTAGCTTCCGTTTTCAGAAAGGCTGAAGTTCTTTGTGATATCCCCGCCTTCGCCATCCAGCCTCTTGAGAGCAAATGCATATGTATCAGCATCGGGAATCTCGCTTGGAAGTATTGTCTTTGTACTTGCAGAAGACAATATCATAACCTCAAGCGATCCATAAGTAGTCTGACCGCCTTGTGAGCATGATATTGCCAGAGAAACCACAAGTACCAGTGCAAAAATCTGAAATTTCCTAATTGTTTTCACCCTTTTTCTTCCTCTAGTTGCGATTTAACAAAGAAAACGTACAAAAGTAAAGTGGTTTGTATAAATATCTGTTAAAAATAGCAGCCTGTTTTTCTCAGACTGCCATATGCTCAGAGAATTGATACCATTATGCCAAAACCATTGTAATCGCTGTAATCAGGAAGTACCGCTACCTGATAGTATATCCCGATTGACATGCTATAGTGCTTCGCTATCTGGAATTCAGTAACATACTTAGGGCGCAGGACAATTCCATTATGCCCCATGAATACACCAGCAGCCGGATTCTGGTATATCGAAGTAAGCTGCATGTAGTATCCGATATCTATGCCAAGATAATGCCTTGTCCGCCAGACCTGAAGAAACTGCCAGTAGAAAGAAGCACCAGGCTCAACAGAAACTTCAAGAGTCGCGGCTCCTCCTGATCCCCCAAGAGGATTCAGATACCAATCGGCAAGACAATATGCTTCAAATTTGAAATTCGGGGTCTGAAGTCCAAGACTTATACCGCCTCCGACAGATACATCATCACCTCTGACTAGATTTGCCCTCAGGAAAAGATCATAGGAAAATGATGCTGGAGGAAGCGGCGCCTCCCACCATTCTTCGCCATCAGCATAGGAAGGCGAAATAATCAGGACAATTGCAATAAAAAACAGAATCAGTTTCTTCATATAATCGCCTCCTTCAGGGATCTCATATCATCAGGTAAGATAGATACCTCAGAATCAAGCGAATCTGAAGAACCAATATACCAGAATGTATAATTCTCATTGCTGTTGCTGGAATTCCCTATAAGAGTGATCTTCTGCGTACCCTTATCCTTATCAGTTACCCAATAAAAGCCGTAGCGAGTCGATCCAACCGGAATAAGAAGACCTTCGATACCTTCAGGAACACCATCATCAGGAACAGCGAAATCAATAGTTCCAGAGGACTTGAGATAATTATATGCCTCAATAGTCTCCTTATATGTTCCGTCCACCCTCACCTGATACTCAGATGCCTCAGTTATTGTTTCGACGTATATGAACGTACCATCAGCTTTGAGTGCAAGGGCCGCAATAGGATTGTTATTGTAACGAAGCTCATATGCGCCTAAAAGCATATTCGGTACGGGCTGTGCACATGAAGAAAGAATGATGATAAGCAAGACAAGTATGAAAGTTATTCTTCTCATAGCGTATTTCCCTGATCTGGTGAAACCTCGGATGAGGATCTTCCATCCTGAGTCACTGTATAAGTACCTACGAATTTCTGGCTTACTACAGAAATATTCGTAAGTCCGATGCTTGCCGGATACCAACCAGTAAGAGTGAGTGAGCCAGAAGCACTGCCTGTACCTGACGCATCTACATTCATAGAGAAGCCATCGCTGACTTTCAGGAAGGTTGTTTCACCGAAATTGGAGTATGTGAATGAAACAGCACCTCCGATTCCAGCCATTCTGGCATTGTAGGATATAAGTCCGCCATCTCCTGTGATGCTTCTCTGAGAAGCACTGCCAAGGCTACTGAGCCCAGCAGCTGATACCATTTTGTAAATCTGGCTGTCTTTCCAGGCCTGATTGAGTTCTGCAGAACCAGGACTCTGGGTCAGAATAGGAGTATCAATGTATTCCCATGGCTTTGTGCAATAAGCCTGCATGAGAAGTATAAGCTTCTCATCTGTTATTGCACCATAACCTGAATCATAGGAACTCCAGGAACCTGCTCTTCCAAGGACATCGACTCCCTGAATCGCAATCCAATATCTCGTTCCAACGCTTGGCGTCGCAACATTCTTCAGTACAATCACGCCATCGCCATAACGTTCCGGATTTGCTCTGGCAGTCTCATCTGGCGTCTGACTTACTGAAGATGGCTGGGAATACCAGATCCTCACATTGTAGTAATCAACGAGCGGATCTTCGTCTGCAATAATGCCTATCGGATAGATACCATTAGATGCAGAAGTGCCAGAAAGGATTATATTATCAGTAACTGTATAGCCAGTCGCAGCCTGAGGTGGCGTGAACTCAACAGGCTTTCTCTCTCCATCATTTATAGTTGTTTCATGGAGCTGAAGACTTGTTATTCCATTAGCAGATGTCTGTGTTGTGAAATACTGATAAGAATTAGGCCCGACTTCAATGCGTCTAGCTGAAGAAGCTGCATCATAAGCAGAGAATACTGTGCGATCCTCCTCAGAAGACAATGCTTTAATTCTTGTAAGTTCATACCAAGGGCCACTGGCACTATTTGAGCCATAGACAATGTATTCCCAATTATCCTGTGCTCCGACAGCATCTTCTACGACAAACTGGAATCCTGATCTTCCGCTTTCAGCGACAATCTCAAGATTGCTTACAGGTGGTGGCGACAATAGACATCCACCTTCCACTGTAGATGTAAGACCATTAGCAAGTTCCCCATTGACCATTGCCTGAGCTCTGACTGAATAAGTATAGCTGACACCAGGATTGAGCCCATTGCTATCGCTGTATGTCCAGTGACCACCACTCATATCAGGGCCGACATCATTGTTATATGTAGAGCAAATAAGCGTTTCTGAACCACCAGCGGCGGATCTGTAGATTTCCCAGTAGTAATCTTCATCACCGTCAGAAACATCCCATGTGAGAGTTATTGTCGTTGCTGATGTACCCTGCGACGCAGTCAGATTCGCGGGAGCTTCCGGAGCACCCTCTACACGAGTATATCCGACAGCAGAAAGAGGATCAGTGCTTTCATCACCTGAAGATGAAACGCTCTTGACTCGGAAATACAGGCTCTTACCAAGCTGGGCCACAGTCGGTACAAACCTGTACTCGGTTGTCTGCTGCGTGAAGATGTAATCTGATGATGAACCTGATGGAACAACAACGCTCCAGTCACCGCTGTTTGCTGACTCTCTCCACTCAAGCCTGTATCCCCTTACAGATTCAACTGAAGACCATTTTATATGGATATAATCTTCTGAAGTACCCTGCGATGCAGTAATTGAAGACGGAGACATAAGAACCCAGCCTCTGACAGTATCAGAAAATGCTCCGATGATATCAGGATTGGAAGTACTCCTTGCCCTTACTTTGTATGAATAGAACTTGCCAGACTCCACTTCATAGTCTGTATATGCAGCATCTATTGGAGCAATAGACTGCCTTTCGTAATCAGAATCAAGAATAAACTCATCGGGGCTATCCATTTCGGCTCTGTAGATTTCATAGTAGCTTGCACCATTGACGCTGTCCCATGTCAGATTGACGGCATTTGCATAGCGCGCTTTTGTAGCGAAAAGCCCGGAAGGAGCTTTGCCTGAGAAAGCGAAGCCTGAATTCGTACTGCCTGTTCCATCAGGAATGTCTGCAGGATCATTCCAAACTGCCCAGTTGCAAGATGAAGCAAAAAGCATAACGACACAGATGATTGCAAAAAATATTCTTCTCATCTGCTTATCCCTCAAATGGCGCAACCAGATACTGGCGATTTTCAATTGAATTTTCCACAGGATCTGCATCCACACCATTAATTGTTACTGAATAGAAACCACCGTAGCCATTTGCTACGATATTGTTGTATGTAACAGTAACAGTGTTATAACCAGAATCATCAGAAGTAATGAATACTTCATTTGTAGAATTACTATCTGTGTAACCTATGTATGCTAGTCTATTTACATTAACATAAGGAGTTACGCTTGATTCATCTGCCCAAAGTCTGATATCCGCGCCATCTTCATTTGAATTCAGGACAAAACCACTGAAATTTTCACAATTATAATCCCTGAAATCAATCTTTCCTGGACTTGAACTCTGGTTGTAATAATTAACACCACCACCTCTTGCAGAATTTATGTGAACATTGATATCTGGTTCACCTTCTGCTGGATATACATGAACCTCTGAATAAAAAACGCCTATAGAAGAATCAGGTGGGAACCAATCTCCTCCAAACTGCTCATTTGCAATTCCTAGATGTTTCTGCATCTCTATATTCACAAGATTAAT
This sequence comes from uncultured Spirochaetaceae bacterium, assembly GCA_944389075.1. Taxonomy (GTDB): domain Bacteria; phylum Spirochaetota; class Spirochaetia; order Sphaerochaetales; family Sphaerochaetaceae; genus Ornithospirochaeta. The sequence continues at coordinate 9,554 of CALXLA010000020.1, read as the reverse complement.
CCACTCATATGCATTAAGCTGTCTTGTGACTATATTGCTGTTAGCAGCTGTACTGGAAACAGAATTGCCATGCATACCCTGGACTGAGTAGTTGAATATCGAGGCGGATTCCTTCATTATTCCGCGTCCATCATAGTAAGTATATCTTCCGCTTTCCTTATCATAGGAAAGATAGCCTTTTCCATCGACTTCGTTATTCGGATTATCTGCGCTATAATCAAGGCCAGAGACATCTATGATACGATCCGTATTATATCTGTCATCTTCAAAAATGCTGTTTGAAATCACATAAGATGTTGCACCTTTCGATCTTACCCATTCAACTCTCACATAGTCAGCATATTTCCCATCCTGACCTGTGACAGAAGCAACAGCAAGCTGTGAAGGAGCCATAAGAGGATAGCCAACATTGCTCTTCTCTTCTTCATTGTACATGTTTTCTTCCATCGGGAATGGATATGCACCAGATGCAGGATCCTGCTTCAGCGACTCAGTTCCATCATTCATGACAGATGTGACTACATATGCATATTCACCATTATTTGCAGATCTGTCTTCATAAGACTCGCCTACTACATTAACAATGTGTTCATATGAATCGATATCATCGCTCGAATCAATAGTTGTCCTGTAGATATTGTAGCTTGAAGCATTTTGCACAGTGCCCCATTCAATAGTGATGCTGTCGGATGATATTCCCTTTGAGGCTGTCACATCTGCTGGAGGACAGAACAATACACCAGTAACTGGCTGCACAGAATCAAGATCTGCTATAGTGCTGTCTCTCCTTGGGACAATCTTAAATTGATACTCATCTGAAAGCGCATAGCCTGTCGTTCCTCTCAGGATTGCAGTTCCATAAGGTACAGAATATTCACTGACGGAAATATCTGGTGAACCTGAAAGACTCTGCCACGTTCCATCACGTAGAATATAGACACTATAATTTGTCGCACCTGTTGCCTGATTTTCCCAGAAGAATGTGAATTCCTCAGGATTCTCATACATACCGGCAGTGACATTCATTGCAGCACCGCCAAGGATATTTCCCTGATCAGATACTGAAGGTTCTGACCAGACGGCCTGGCTCTTATTTGCAACAGATACAGAAATATCATAGACAGTGCCAGCCATTGAAACATCACGGATTGTGCCATCTGAAGTATCGTCTACAATTTCAATGCTCAGACCGCCCGCAGGATAACTATCAAATATATATTCCTCATTGCCTGCAGTGACTTTATACTGGATATCATTATCATAGTCAGAGTAATCAAAGCTGATGACAATCTTGTCACTGTATTCACCATCGGTTGCGGTTATCACACTGGGAGCTTTAAGGACACGTCCTTCCGCAACTTCGCTGTAGTAGACATTACCAATGGAAATCCTGTAGCTATGAGAATCATAATCACCAACTTGATAATCATAATGATATGTTCCATTGCCTTCATCAACGAACCCGGTTATAGGCTCATAGTCACCATTATCCTCTGATATGCTTACTGTAGTACCAGATTCAAGAGTCTGCCCTTCTTCAAGAGTCCATGTGAGTTTTATAATACCGACAAGATCATCTGTAGCAGTCAATGAAGTAAGCCCAACATTCTTTTGATTGAAATGTATAGCCTCATCCTCATCTCCGCTTACGTCAAAGGCATATTCTTTATCTTCAACTATATGTACAAGTTCAAATGTGAAGTAATGATATACATCATCATTGACACTTATCGTGAAGGAATGCTGATCTGATTCAGCAACCTCCTCCTCTGTTGTTGAGACCTTGCCTGTACTCTGAGACCAGTCGTTGATTAGGATTTTCCAGGAAGAATTGTCCTCTTCAGGCACATCATATGTCCAGCTTATATTGATTTCTCTTGAAAGCTCTGGAGCTGTTCCTGTAACATCACCAGCTTTTACAGTGATATCAGTAGGGGTCCATGTCTTCCATCCAGTTGTAGATGCTTCAGTAATCACAGCTGTATCAGGCTGCATGATAAACGCATCGCCATCCTGGGAAATATAAGCAAAACGTACCCTATATCTGTATTGTGTGTTGCTTTCAGCGCTTGTATCAGTCCAGGACTCTGTTCCAGGAGTACAATCACCGACTTCAAGGACAGGTATCCACTGGCTATTATCATCAAGTCTCTCAACCTGATATCCTTTCTGATAAAGCGCGCTTATGCTTTCTGGAATATCAGGATATTCCCATGTTATCTCAACCCCATCGCTGAGTGTTCCCTGCGATGCAGTCACTGATTTCATAGGAGCAGGTGCAAGCGTTGAATCAGTACGGACTGTATATATAGGGCTTGTTGGAGTATTGATTACGGAGTCTCCTTCGTAAATCTGGCCCTCAATCATTACGTTATAGTCTGTATCAGGATCAAGTGCGAGCAAAGCGTTATCGATTGTGTATGATGTTGCTTTAAGCCCCTCTACAGCTGTTTTCCACTCTGTCTCTGTTGTTTTCTTATATCTGACAGTGAATGAGTAATCATCATAAAGCACTTCCTGTGAATCAGAAAGCACTGAGTACATATTCGGTATAGCCCAGAATATGTTGATGATGGAATCAGTTCCTATTGCATCGATGTTTATAGATTCGCTTGAATCAAGCGAGCTGCCTTCTGCATATGCACTTGGCTTCGAATACAGCAAGGATCCTGATTTGCTATCATTTTCCTTAATTGCGACAACTGTATAAACAAATGATTCGGACTGTGACGACGAATCTGAATATGAAGTAGATGTCGTCTGCCCTAGATGTGTGAACTGCTTGGAAGCAAGCCATGAATATACATTATCACCATCAACGATGCTTTCTGCCGAAATGCCTCCATACTGAGTGCTTGGAATCCTCCAGACTGAGTATGTATCTGCTCCCTCGACGCTGTCCCATGTAAGCGAGATCGTATCCTCATATCCATTCGTAGCCTTAAGGCCCGTAGGTGAAAGAGGACGCCCCTGGGGATTATACTGCTCGTTAGTAGAATCAGGAGTTACGGCACATGAAGAAATCACTAGAATCAATGAAGTAACAATCAAGCTGATTGATATCCTCAGTGCATGCTGTATTCTCATCTATGCTCCTTTGCGTGTAATTTCCGAAAACAAAAAGTTATCGAACATTTCAGGCTGATTATGCCTATTATCTCTAGTAATATCAACAGGGATAATAAACTTTCTGCTTATTCCCAACAAAAACATAAAAATTGTCAGGATAATATGGGCTCAATTATCGCCTTTTAGTCAAGCACCACCATACTGGTTGCTAAGTATATTAAGCAATATATAAGATATATAGAAAACAGGAATGAAGGCAAATGGATCCATTCATTCAATGCTTTTGAAGAATCAAAATATACATGCTGTTTTTCATCAATTATCGCCCAAATTGCTTACATATGGACACTTCTAAAGTTTATCCAACTGTTGATTTCGTGACCCCTGTAACACAATAATAACAGCCTGATTATCGCATCCTTATTCTCTGTGGACTGCACTATTTTCCAAGTTTTACAATCTCAGACTGCACTATTTTCCAGGTTTTACAGCTCCAGACTGCACTATTTTCCAGGTTTTGCAGCCTTGTCAGTGATATTTACCAGAGTCAGGAATCAAAAAGAAGAGCGTACCGGAAATCGATACGCTCCAATTCATTGCTGAATCAATCAGTTATTTGCAATAGCTGCCTGTGCTGCTGCGAGGCGTGCAATAGGCACTCTGTATGGAGAGCAGGATACATAGTCAAGTCCTACTTTCTGGCAGAATGCGATTGACTTTGGATCACCGCCATGCTCACCGCAGATACCCATCTTCATTCCAGGCCTTACGCCGCGACCAAGTTCCACAGCCATCTTTATGAGCTTCCCGACGCCATCGAAATCGATTGTCTGGAACGGATCATATGCGTAGAACTGCTTGTCCGGATCATTCACATAGTGAGTAAGGAATGATGCCGCATCATCACGGGAGAAGCCGCAAGTCATCTGAGTGAGGTCATTAGTACCGAATGAGAAGAACTCAGCATCCTTTGCAATCTCATCTGCTGTGATAGCAGCCCTTGGAACCTCAACCATCGTACCAAGCTTGTACTCAACCTTGAGGCTCTGCTCATCGAAGACCTGCTGGATGACCTTCTCCGCCTTCTCCTTGCAGAACTGGAATTCCTTATAGATACCTACAAGAGGAATCATGATCTCTGGATGTACATCGAGTCCCTGTCTCTTCACTGTGATTGCAGCCTCGATGATTGCCCTAACCTGCATCTGGAGAATCTCCGGATAGACAATAGCAAGACGACATCCACGGAAACCGAGCATCGGGTTGAACTCCTGGAGAGAGTTGATCTTCTTGGAGATTGCCTCAACAGTCGTTCCAAGCTGGAGAGCCATCTCATGGCGTGATGTGTGGTCATTCGGAAGGAACTCATGGAGCGGTGGGTCAAGAAGACGGATCGTGACAGGAAGTCCCTTGAGCTCACGGAAGATTCCGATGAAATCCTCTCTCTGCATAGGAAGAAGCTCGGAGAGCGCGATCTGCCTCTCTCCATATGTATCGGCGAGAATCATCTTCCTCATGGAAATGATCCTTGAACCACCGAAGAACATATGCTCTGTCCTGCAGAGTCCTACGCCTTCAGCACCAAGCTGAACAGCATGATGAGCATCAGCAGGTGTATCTGCATTAGTGCGTACAGACATAGTCTTAAGCTCGTTAACATAGTCCATGAACTTCTTGTAGTTCTGATAAAGCACTGACTCGTTCTCGTTCATAGTGCCTTCGAGAACCTGCATGATCTCAGAATTGCGAACAGGTATCTTCTGTGCATAAACAGCACCTGTGAATCCATCGATTGCCATGTAATCGCCTTCTGAGAGGATCTTGCCACCGACCTCAAGTGTCTTCTTTATCTCATCGACATGGATCTCGCCACAGCCTGATACGCAAGGACATCCCATGCCTCTTGCAACAACAGCGGCATGACTTGTCATGCCACCACGGCATGTCACGATACCCTTTGATACAGCCATTCCTCCGATATCCTCAGGAGATGTCTCCGTCCTGACGAGAAGGACATCCTTGCCCATCTTCGCAGCTTCCTCGGCATCCTTGGCTGTGAAATAGATCTCGCCGCATGCACCACCAGGAGAAGCGTTGAGTCCATGAGTCACTTCCTTAAGGGAATTGTCGCGGATGAATGCAGTATCGAGAACAGGCGCAAAAAGCTTGTTGAATTCTGAGGCAGGTACACGCGACACTGCTGTCTTCTTATCGATAAGGCCTTCCTCAACCATCTCGACCTGGCTCCTGAGCCATGCGAAGATAGTCCTCTTCCCGCTTCTTGTCTGAAGCATGTAGAGCTTTCCTTCCTGGATAGTGAACTCAATATCCTGCATGTCATGGTAATGATTCTCAAGGATCTTGCGGATTTTCAGGAGCTCTTCATAGGCCTCAGGATTGACAGCCTGCATAGTCTCCATCTTCTGAGGAGTCCTTATACCTGCAACGACATCCTCACCCTGAGCATTCATCAGATATTCGCCATAGAACCTGTTCTCACCTGAAGATGGATCACGAGTGAACGCAACACCTGTTCCAGATGTCTCTCCCATATTGCCGAATACCATGCACTGAACATTCACAGCTGTCCCAAGAAGACCGCGGATATCATTCATCAGGCGGTACTTGATTGCCCTGTCATTGTTCCATGATCTGAATACCGCATCTATCGTCTTGAAAAGCTGATATTCAGGATCTGTCGGGAAATCCTCGCCAGTAGCTTTCTTATATATAATCAGATAGCGGCGGATGACATCCTTGAGATTATCCACATCGAGCTCCGTATCGAAGTGCTTTCCGTTCTCATCCTTCACAGCCTGAAGGGCATATTCGAACTTCTCATGCGGAACGCCCATTACGACATCGCCAAACATCTGTATGAAGCGTCTGTAGCTGTCCCATGCGAAGCGATCGTTGCCCGTCTTTCTTATAAGAGCATCAAGTGAATCAGGATTGAGTCCGAGATTGAGAACAGTGTCCATCATGCCAGGCATCGACTGGGCTGCACCAGATCTTACAGATACGAGAAGAGGATTCTCCTTATCTCCAAGCTTGGCTCCCATAAGCTTCTCAAGCTTTCTCAGGTTAGCAAGGACCTCATCCTTCATGCCCTCTGGATATGCATTATGCTGATCCCAGTATGCACATGCTTCTGTTGTGATAGTGAATCCGGGCGGCACCGGAAGCCCAATGCTTGTCATGTCTGCAAGATTGGCACCTTTTCCGCCAAGCAGTGATTTCATCTCTGCTGTTCCTTCGGCCTTTCCATTGCCGAAGAAGTATACATACTTTTTCTTTTTCTCCATTGTGTGCCTCTTAAATTACAACGCAATGGTAATTACAACTGTTAAGATGGTCAATCTAATTGCTGAAATTTACAGAAATTAGATATTACAAAAATGGAACATTGTTTCACTGTTGCAATACAATGGCTATTCCTCGCATAAATACTGTATAATATCGGAAAAGGAACGGAAAAAATGATAATACAGGAATCAGCAGAAATGTATCTGGAGACTATACTGCGTCTTTCGGAAACCAGGGAGATTGTCCGCTCCATCGATATTGCCCAGGCAATGGGATTCTCGAAACCGAGTGTCAGCAGGGCCATGAAGAACCTCAGGGAAAATGGCTATATATCGATAAACAGCGAAACAGGAAGCATAAAGCTTCTCGATGCAGGCAGGAAAATAGCGTCATCAATATATTCAAGGCATAAGCTTCTGTCATCTTTCCTTAAGAAAATCGGGGTAAGCGACGAAATCGCTATGGAAGATGCATGCCGCATCGAGCATATAATCTCTGAAGAAACTGTCGAGGCGATAAAAAAGCATCTTGAGCAGATGCAATGAAAAAGGAGGCTGAACGCCTCCCCTGATCATGATGCCATGAACGCATCCATTCCACGGCGGATGCTCTCCGCTCTTAGCTTCTCCAGAGCCCTCTTCTCTATCTGGCGTATCCTCTCTTTAGTAAGGGAGTAGCCCTCGCCAATCTCCTTCAGGCTCATAGCCTCATTTCCATCAAGGCCATTGCGCTTTATTATAATATCCCTCTCCTTGTCCGTGAGGATGTCAAGAAGGGAACTGACCTCTTCTTTCAGAGCCTTGTCCATCATCTGAGTCTCAGGACCTGCAGACTCATCTTCAAGGAAATCCCCATATGTCGAAGAGCCGTCCTCACCCTTCTTCACGGGACTGTCGAATGACATCATCTCGCTGCTTACGGCAAGAAGATCAGAGATGAGCTTCGCATCAAGGCCCGTCTCATTCGCAATATCCTCGACAGTTGGCTCAGCAGTCTCCATCGTATGCATGAGAGCTTTCTTTGCCTTGAGGATCTGCATAAGCTCATTGGATCTGTTGAGAGGAAGCCTTACAGCCCTTGATTTCTCCGGGATGGCCTTGAGAATCGACTGACGGATCCACCATACTGCATATGATATGAAATGATAGCCCTTGTCCGGCTCGAACTTGTCTATTGCCGTTATGAGGCCGATATTGCCTTCATTGATGAGGTCAAGAAGCGGCAGTCCCTGCCCACGGAACTTCTTGGCAACAGATACAACGAATCTGAGATTGCTGCTTATAAGGCGCTCACGTGCAGCCTTATCGCCGGCTTTGGCCTTGATAGCAAGCTCTGTCTCCTCATCATGTGTCAGAAGCGGTATTCTGTTTATTTCCTTAAGATATATAGAGAGGACCTCGTTATCGCTATCGCTGTCAAGGTAATCATTCTTTCTGATATTTGCTGTGTCCATTGCGTACCTCCAGTACACAAATAGACATGCAGAAAGTGTGCCAACTTCACAATATTACAGATAATTATTTATGTTGCATATAAATATATAATAAGATGAAATGTGTAGTTATTGAAAGCAAAGCGTCATAATGACACAAGAGAAAACATTCTGGTAGTTTGAGTGTCATTTTGATACTCAGAGGGCGCTTTCATCATCTTCCGTGTCAAATAGGCACGGGAACACGATCTTCACGCTCTCCAGAAGATTCTTCTTTCCATCTCCGGTTATGCAGAAAGGAGATTCAGCAAGGGAATCCAGGAAGTCCTGGTATTCATCACAGATAAGATCCGTGATCATATCACCCTCTGGAAGAGAGAGGATGAACGAGCATTTACCCTTGAGATATGAAAACAGCTGATACCTATAGAATGAGATGAACTCAAGGGAGGGCTTTGTCTTTCCCTTCCTTATGAGGAAAGCGAGGGAATAGGCATCAAATGCCTTCTCGAAGTTTCCCTTCCTTGCCTCATTTATACCTGTCCTATAGTAAGTACTGCCAATTGTCTCCATATCCTGCACCTACAACATGGAATATAATATGAAATCGCGAAAAGTGAAGAGCTTATGAAGAAAATCTTCCACTTGCCGTTTTTCAGATCGATATGTATATTCCTATATGGTCCAGAGACCAATATACAACGAGGTGATAATATGAAAATTCTTCCACTTGGTGACAGAGTTCTTGTAAAGGCTAAGGCTACTGAAGAGAAGACAGCTTCCGGCATCTTCATTCCTCAGACAGCACAGGAAAAGACACAGATTGCGACAGTAGTCGCAGTTGGAGATGATGAGACAATCAAAGTCAAGGCAGGTCAGGAGATCATCCACGACAAATATGCCGGAACACAGATCAAGGACAATGGCGAGGATTATCTGATTCTCTCCTACTCTGACATTCTTGCAGTTGTCGAGTAATAGACAGAAAAGCAATCTCAGGAGCTGTCAGGAAGCATAAAGGCTTTCAGGACAGCTCTTTTTCTTTCTTATACATTGATGCTGTTCTTAATGGCTTTAACCTCATTAAGTGAAAGGCCAGAGTACTTAGCAATATTCTCTAGCGACATAACGTTATCTGCAATCATGCTTCGGGCAATCTTCAGCTCTGTTTCCCTGCGGACTTCGTCGTTCGATTCTTTAAGCATCTTATTGAATTCAGTTGTCATCTCTATAATCCCCTCCTTTTCGTTCTTGTAATAGCTCACCTTAGCCCTGAGCTCATTGTAATGTATGTCTTCCGGATCTGTACATAAAAGGTCATGCACAAGATGCCCAAGGGCCGTATCCTCATCAGCATTCGCTGCGCATACATGGATTATATGCGTGCCATTGCCATATTCCTCCCATGAGCCCTCAATACGCCGCTCTATCTTGTATATGGCCTGTCCCTTCCTGAATATATCCTTCCGCGTTATGAATATGACGTAAGACTCAGGAAGCCTGTCATAGCCATGTGACTTCCTCAGTGACCTGGCATCAATCATGGCGCTGTAGTATCTTGCCCTCTTCCTCAGGGACTTTCCAGATGCCTTCTGCATCTCTATGTTGTACAGCTTCCCTTTGCTGTCCTTTGCGGCTATGTCCAGCTTGACGGAGTGGTTCTCTATGTTCTGTATCCATCTCTGCGTCCTTGCCTCAGTGACATCAAGGTCATTCCTGCCGAGGATAATCCTGAGCATGAGGGAGG
>CALXLA010000019.1 GCA_944389075.1 uncultured Spirochaetaceae bacterium | reverse complement strand
CCCTCTAGAAAAGAAATAAGTCCTTACTGAGTAAGGACTTATTTGAATTCGTGAGAGACGGGGCTCGAACCCGCGATCTCCGGCGTGACAGGCCAGCGCGATAACCAGCTTCGCTACTCCCACAAGCGAGTGTTATTTTGCAGAAAAGCCACAAATATGTCAACACATTTATCGAAAATAATTCAAAATTTTCATTATTCAATGATATCTGCTTGATATACAATGAAATATATCTAAAACTCTTTACCGTACATTAAAGATACTAATGTAAAAAGCAGGACCGAAGTCCTGCTCAGATCATTCACTGCTGTATGTCTCAAAAGACCGACTATCAGATAAGCTTATCGATATTTATCTCAGCCATGATAGCAGGCATCGAACAGCCCCAGGATTCAAGTACCTGAGGATGAGTCTCACCGAAGATTCCCACACGCTTGCCATCGACTACAATCCATGCAGCACGCCCTGGGATGAATCTCTCATCACCCTCTACTTCCTCAAGTGTATATTCCTTTCTGAGGAAGTACATCAGAGTATTGATATATGAGGCTGCATCGTTATAGCCAATCTGGACATTGGATGATAAGAATCCAAGGCTGTTTATAGTCACTGTACCGCTGTTGTCCTCTGCATCCTTCACTGTGATCTTTCCGATCTCAAAGATATTATGAGGATAGACAGCATGCCCTGATACGCTCTCGCTCTCAAGGAGGGATGGCAGTACAGAGGGCCTTATCACTTCGTAGTTCTCGCTCATCGGATTCGCGATGAAAACAACATTCTCATCAGAAACATGCATATTCTCGATGTATTCCTTGCGGGAACCGAGATAGTTGTACATCATCTCCTGGAATCCGAGACCTACAAGGATTTCCTTGACCTTGCGTGAGAATTCCTCTGCCGGCGAAAGCCTTCCGATTGTGAAGTCAGAAGGAAGAACAGGCTCAAAATTATCAAGGCCATAGCCAATCATCACATCCTCTGCGATATCCACGGCATGAAGGAAGTCATTGCGGTATTCAGGCACTGTGATGGTCACACCATCAGATTCCGCTTCCGCCTTGACTCCCATCTTCCTGAGCGCTGCGACGCAGCCATCTGCAGAGAAATCAAGACCGAGCTTCTTTGAGATAAGCTCAGTTGATGCATGCACTGGAGTCTGGAAATAATATGGGACTGTGACAGACCTACCATACTTCGTATCGCATGCGAAATGGACTTTCACAGGAAGGATCTCAAATCCCATATCAGCCATATCGCAGGCAAGGATCGACGCAGCAAGGAGAAGATCATCAAGAATAGGACCTGAAAGCTCAATGAAGAGATCTGAGTCCCCTACCTCGACAGCACCGATTCTCGCGCTGTTGATGACAGGAGGGAATGAAAGCGTCTCATTGTTGTCATCATACAGATATGGGAAGCGCGGGAATGATGAAACGATATATCCATATTCCCTCCCCTTCGGATGCTTCTCGCAGATTTCCCTCAGCGTAAGCTTCTCATCCATTCCAAGAGGGACGAATGCTGTCTTATCTGGATCGACCGCAGCATAATGCACAGGATACTTGATGAGATCAGAGCGATAGATTCCAAGCGCGATTGTCTTCCTCTTGCGACCGAAGTTGAAGCAGAGCTTTTCCTGGCTCTGGATAAGCGTAAGAAGGATATCCTCAGTGACAATCTTACCCTTTGCGGCAAATCCGATTGAGTAGTCCCTGATTCCGATTGCAGACTCATCATCGATGATTTCCCTGCCATCTGATGGCTTCTCATCATTAGCAGTGGAGAAGAAATCATATTCAGGAACGATTCCTGTCTGATAAGTCCTGAGCGCACGGGCAACACCTGCAGGAGACCAGAGATCAGGCCTGTTGGTATCATTGAGCTCGATCTTCAAGATGCCTTCCTTCTCATCGTGTCCATCAAGTTCAGCCTTCGCGACAGGAAAGATGTCAACAAGCTCATCATCTGTCATCTTCCTGCCAAGCAGCGTGTAAAGCATATTCTCTGTTGATTCGATCTTAGGCATCAGTTACCCCTCCTTGTCCTTACGCTCTCGATATCAGGAGTGAAGAGCTCCCTGAGATCATTGAGTCCAAGATGCATCAGAGCCATTCTGTCGATGCCAAGTCCCCATGCAAGGACAGGGACATCGATTCCGAGAGCCTTCGTGACCTCCGGACGGAAAATGCCTGAACCGCCAAGCTCAAACCAGCCAAGGACAGGATGCTTGATATGAACCTCAATGGATGGCTCCGTGAACGGGAAGTAGCCAGGCACATACTTGACTTCCTCAGCTCCTGCGATCTCTTCTGCGAACATTTTCAGAAGTCCGAGAAGATTCCTGAGATTGACATCATTCCCAAGAACGATACCTTCTGTCTGATAGAAGTCCGCGCCATGAGTAGCATCCACCTGATCATATCTGAAACAGCGGACGATACCGAAGTACTTGCCAGGAACCTTTGCCTTGGTAAGCTGATGGGCAGAAAGGACGGTTCCCTGGCTTCTGAGGACCTGGCGGCGTGTGAACTCATGATCGAATGTATAGCCCCAGCCTCTTGAGCCAGTCGTCCAGCCATCCTCATGCGTCTTTGCAACCTGAGAAAGCCATGGCTCCTCGATTGCCTTGCAATGCACAGGATCCTTCACATAGTAGACATCATGGATATCGCGGGCGGAGTGGAACTGCGGCATGAAAAGAGCATCTCCATTCCAGAACTCATTCTCTACAAGCGGTCCATCGAATTCCTCGAATCCAAGGGCAGTAAGCTTATCCTTCACCCACTGCAGATAGCTTGAATATGCATTCCTGCGTCCAGGGATAAGACGTGATGTCGGCGCATTGATGCCATATGGGCGGAATGTGCCATTCTTCCATGAACCTGACTGAATCATCTGCGGAGTCAGGACACCAAGTTCCTCTCCTGTTATGTTCGCTTCAAGGAGAGCTTTCTTTGCCTTGTCACCATCTTCTGTAAGGACGTATACGATGAAGTCCCTCTCAATCGTGCGGAAAGCTGAGTTCTGTGCACCTCTTTTCTTGGCGAGAGAGGATATTGCTTTCTTCTCATCAGCCGAAAGCTCATCTTCTGCAATCGAACCTGATTCCAGCGCCTTATCGAGAAGCAAGCGCTGCACAGCAACATCCTGAGGAAGAACATCTGAGATGATGCTGGCTTTCTTATCACCATCCATCGCCGCGACCTTCTTAGACGAAAGGAGTCCATAGGCAGAACCTACTTCGCTGTTCTCAAGAGAAAGTGCTGAGGCAATCTCAGGAAGCGTATGAGGGCCACTTTCTTTCAGAAAACGATAGATCCTCTCAGCAGGAAGTCCTTCCTCCTGCTCCTTGCGGCCGAAATCAGTAAGCTCATAGCTTACTTTCGTACATCTTGATTTCTCCTTGACAAATCCCTTTCCTGACAGCCATGAGAATGCCTGATTCGATTGTCCGACCTTATAGCCAAGCTCGCTTATGATAGCTTCCGGCGTAATATCCTCACCGAGCGTCACATGCCTGAGAAGCTTCACTTCCAGCGGATGGAGGTTCTTAACATCTATATCCATAAACACTCCTGTAATTTCAATGACTATGAAATGATAGCGGCAAACAAAACCATATTCAAGGCGAATCAGACCATCATGGCAACAGCGGCATCATAGATTCTGTCTCTTGAAAGCAGAATCATGTTCTCGCCGGCAGCTGATGCAGGAACAGGAGAGTCAAGCGCCGAGAGTATCTTGATATCACCAGAACATCCATTTCCCTGCATCAGGATGCGGAAGACACTCTCGCCAACACTTCCGAAGACAGGTGTGTCCTGTACGATCAGGACTCTGCCGACTCTTCTGAATTCCTTCTTAAGCGTATCTTCATCGAGAGGCTTGATAGTTGCAAGGTCAATGAATGTTATGTCATCAGAGAAAGCACTGAGCGCTTCCATTGCCTCATGAATCGGGCGCGAATAGCCGACCACGAGAAGCTTATCGCCTTTTCCGTGGATTATTGCCTTTCCCAGAGGAAGGACTGCGGAAGAATCTCCTGTCTCGCCTTTCGTCCTATACAGCGCCTTATGCTCAAAAAAGAGGACTGGGGACTTGCTCATTGCCGCTGATTTCAGCAGGGCTTTAGCGGAATACGGATCCGATGGAGCCACGATGATGAGCCCAGGAATCGAAAGGAACATTGTTTCAAGACACTGTGTATGCTGAGGACCGTGGCCTGTCATCCCTCCGATAGGAGCTCTCAGTATCATAGGGCATGAAAGCTGTCCTGCCGACATGAATCTCAGTTTCGCGGCATGATTTATGATGGCATCCGATGCGAGGGTCGAGAAATCCCCATACATGATTTCAACAATCGGATGAAGTCCCATTGCAGCAGCAGATACAGCCATACCAGTGAATGCCTCTTCTGCGACAGGTGTCTCAAGAAGCTTATCCTGATGTTTATCAAGCAAGCCTCTGGTGACACCAAAGCATCCTCCATATGTACCGATATCCTCGCCTATCAGCCTTGCATCCGGATCTGATGAAAGAATCTCGTCAATGGCTTCTCCTATGGCTTCCCTGTACTCTGCCATATGAAGCTTTTCCGCAGGAATACATGCCGATGGGATATCCGGAGAAGAAAGCGATAGCATCTCATCCACTGAAAGGATATCGTCCTTTCCTGACATGGCTTCATCAATCGCATCATCAATTGCGGCACGCTCTTCCGTCGCAATGCAATCAAGTTCACGGCGGGTTGCGATTCCTTCTGATATGATTCTATTTCCAAGAAGCCTGACCGGATCCCTGAGAAGCCATTCCTCTTCCTCTTCCCTGCTTCTGTAAATGCATTTATCGGAACGGCTATGTCCGCAGAATCTGTAAGTATCAGCCTCTATGAAGAAAGGTTTCCTGTTGGAAAGTATCTTTTCCCTCGCGTATGACACTGCATCATATACAGATTCAACGTCATTCCCATCTATCGAAAGATACGGCATCGAATAACCATCCGCCCTTGATGCAATTGATCCAGTGCTTATCATGCGCGAAGATGATGCAGACATCCCGTAATGATTATTCTCGACAAAGAAAAGGAGCGGCAGCCTGAACACCGATGCCATGTTCATCATCTCATGGAAGGTTCCTCTTGATGATGCCCCATCGCCGGAGATGGCAACAGAAATACCATTCTTTTTCTGCTCACTGAGGGCATATGCGATACCGCCAGCAAGACTTACACCAGAACCGACAACAGCAGAAGATCCGAAATCATGAGTGGAGACATCAGTCATATGCATCGAACCGCCGAGTCCCTTGCAAAGTCCATATCTTGAGCCAAGCATCTCCGAATACATTGCTCCCAGATCAGATCCTCTGGCGACATTGTAGCCATGACAACGGTGCGTAGGCACTATCCAGTCCTCTTCCGAAAGCGCCATGGCAAGCCCTGTATGCGCAGCCTCCTGCCCTATTGCCAGATGATAAGTGCCATGTATGTATTCAGACATCCTGATGACGCCCTCTTCAAAAAAGCGCGATCTGGACATAATGCGATAAGCTTCTAAAAGATCCATCAGGGCCTCATTCAGGGAATATAGACACCTTCTATTGCTCCAATGAACATCTGGTGCCAGTCGCCATGAGGATAGAACTTCAGCAGTGACGCGTCAATCATCGTCTCTTCCGTTATCGGGACGCTGAGCATCTTCCGGCACGTCATTATCAGATTGGCTTCCTCGAATGCGACTGTCCCATCGATTGCAAATGGTGTGATACCAGCTTCTGCTGCCTTGTTTCCCTCTCTGCCTGAGTGGGTACCACAGTAATCAAGGGCTATCTTCATCTCATTCGGGAAGAATGAAAGCGAGAACATCGGATACCGCTCGATGAATGAATGGGTATACCTTGATTTCCGTACGAAGACATATGCGGCAGGAACACCGAAAACAGAGCCGAATCCGCCCCATCCGGCTGTCATCGTATTCCAGTCATCATTCTCTCCTGCACTGAGCAGGAACGTATCTTCTGAGAAAACAAGGAACGGATTCAGTTCAAGCTGAGAATAATCGACCTTCTGCATAACAGCCTCCTCACCTAGATTATAAGGTTGGTCTGCTCAGCTTTTCAAACATGAATCTATGCGATAAGATTGATTTGTTCACTTTATTTTGGGAGACGTCAATGGAAAACAACCACCCCCTTGCAAAGGATCTGAAGAAAGTCCTTATTGACGAAGAGAGCATCAAGCGCCGTGTCAAGCAGCTGGCAGATGAGATCAACAGAAACTACAAAGATATCACAGAGCCGCTGATCCTTGTCGGAGTGCTGAAAGGTTCCTTCATATTCATGGCAGACCTTGTCCGCAGTCTCACGATTCCCCATATCGTAGATTTCATCGCCATCTCGTCATATGGGCAGAAAGGAGACAAGCGTGGAGAAGTCAGGCTACTGATGGACACAAGAGAGAATCTGGCAGGCCATGATGTCCTTATCGTTGAGGATATCCTGGATAGCGGAAACACGCTCAGCTATCTGATCAATTCCTTCCATGCGAGGAAGACGAAGTCCGTTGCTACAGCAGTATTCCTTGACAAGCCGGAACGCCATCAGGTTGATGTCCCTGTGCAGTATGTGGGCTTCGAGATTCCGGATGTATGGGTAGTCGGCTATGGCCTTGACTATAAGGAAAGACATAGAACGCTGCCATATATAGCAGAGATGTATCCAGAAAAGTAAGGGGGGATAATGGACGACAAGTTCTACGTAAGCTACAACACGGTTCACAAGCTCATAAAGAAGCTTGCTGAGAGAATCGATGAATCGGGATTCGATCCTGATGTGATTGTCGCAATCGGCTCTGGCGGATTCATTCCTGCAAGAATCATCAAGACATTTATCAATCGTCCTATCTTTGCAGTAGGCATCTCTTACTACGGAATGGACCATAAGCACAGGGCACATCCAACTAAAATACAGTGGATTGATGAGGTGCAGGAGCAGCTCAGAGGAAAGAAAGTCCTCCTGATCGATGAGGTCGATGATACGAGAGCCACTCTCGCATATTGCGTAGGAGAGCTTCTGTCATACCAGCCGGAAGAAATTGCAGTGCTTGTACTCCACAACAAGCTCAAGAAGAAGGATGTGGAGTTCCCACCTGAAATCAAGAGATATTTCCCGGCGCTGGAAATCGGTGACCTCTGGATCAAGTATCCATGGGATGCTGAGGATATCGAAGAGCATACTCAGAAGGAAAAGGAAATGATTGCCGAGCTCAAGAAGCAAGGAAAGGAGATTTTTGATGGAATCTTATAATGTCAACGCTGTAGTCGGACTGCAGTGGGGTGATGAAGGCAAAGGCCGTATAGTCGACTATCTTGCAAAAGATGCAGATATCGTAATCCGCTTCCAGGGTGGCGATAATGCCGGACATACTGTCATAAACGACAAGGGCAAGTTCGGTCTGCACATAATCCCAAGCGGTGTCTTCAATCCGGAGACGATGAATATCGTATCGGCAGGAACTGCTGTGAACTTCGACAGGATGCATGAAGAGCTCGAAGGGATAAAGAACGCATCAGGTCTTGTAATCGACAATCTTTTCATCGATGAGCGCGCACATATCATCATGCCTTACCATATGGCACTCGATGGAGCTGAGGAGAACAAGAGAAGCGACAAGGCAAAGATCGGTACTACAAAGAGAGGCATCGGACCTTGCTATACAGACAAGGCAGCACGTATCGGAATCAGAGCTGCGGATATCCTCGATGAGGAGACTCTCAGAGCTCGCCTTGAGGCAATCCTCCCGAAGAAGAACAGGGATCTTGAGTACTATGGTCTTGAGACTGTGAAGCTTGAGGACCTTATGGCACTTGCCGCAAAGTGGAGAGCAGAGTTCGGCGATAAGATCATCGATACAGTACCTGTTGTCAGAGATGCAGTAGAGAGCGGGAAAAAGATCCTTCTTGAGGGTCAGCTTGGAATCATGAGAGACAATGACTGGGGAATCTATCCATATACGACATCATCGAATCCAACTGTCGCAGGCGGATGCAATGGCGCAGGAATCCCTCCTCGCGCTGTCTCGAAGGTCGTAGGAGTCGCAAAGGCCTACTCTACTTCAGTCGGCGGCGGTCCTTACATGACAGAGCTTTTCGATGAGACGGGCGACAAGCTCAGGGAAATCGGCGGAGAGTTCGGTGTTACTACAGGCCGTCCAAGACGCTGCGGCTGGTTCGATGCCGTTGCTGCGGACTATGCTTGCTATATGAATGGAGTCACAGATGTGGCACTCACAAAGCTTGATGTACTCGACACATTCGAGACAATCAAGGTCTGCACAGGCTACATGATCAATGGCGAGTACTACAGCAATCTTCCGGAGACAAGGCTTCAGGAACAGGCAAAGCCAATCTATGAGGAATATGAAGGCTGGATGGAAGATACAACCAAGTGCCGTACATGGGAATCCCTTCCAAAGAAGGCAAAGAAGTACATCCTTGCCCTTGAGGAAAAGATGAACACCCATATCACATACATTTCAGTAGGTCCTGAAAGAGACCAGCTGATCATAAGATAATCTTTCCGGGGCTGCTCATGCAGCCCCATGCTCTTATATGATAACTACCCCGCCTTTTAACTTGACAAGTAAAATGGTCGCTTCTGCTATAGATGTAGCAGGGCTGATTGAGCAGTTCACAGCATCGGAAAAAATTTCCAGAAACCCGGTTTTACGGAAAACAAATCACATAAAGACAATCCATGGTTCGCTTTCAATTGAACAGAATACTCTTTCTGAAGACCAGATTACCGCAATTATCGAAGGCATGCACGTCACAGGTCCTGCAAAAGATATAACAGAAGCTGAAAACGCAATAGAAATATACAACCTGCTTGAGAAGCTTAATCCATATTCAATTGATGACCTGCTGTATGCTCACTCGATTATGACAAGAAATCTGATAGAGGACTCCGGCAGATTCAGAAACAGAGGCGCGTGAGTTGTGAATCAGACAGGAGACATCATCCATCTTTGAGCTGCACCAAATCTCATTCCCTATCTCATGGAAGATTTGTTTAAATGGGTGAAATCGGCTGAAGATATTCCTATGCTGATCAGAAGTTCAGTATTCCATTATGAACTTGAGACAATCCATCCTTTTGCTGACGGCAACGGACGCATGGGAAGATTATGGCAGACGTTGCTTTTGACAAAATGGAAACCTTCTTTCGCATGGATTCCTGTCGAATCAATTATCCATGATAATCAGAGTGAATACTACAATGCGATAAATGAATCCAATAGCATAGGAGAATCCACTCCGTTTATTGAATTCATGCTTCCGGTCAACAGGCAAGCAGTAATCGATGCTATCAATGAATCCTATAAGAAAATGAGCAATGCCAAAGCCGAAATATCTGATAGAGAAACTATGATACTGAAGTTCCTCGCATCTCATGAATCTATAAGCAACGCAGATGTAAGAAATATGCTTTCCGTTTCTCCTGCGACAGCAAACAGGCTTCTTTCAGCACTTGTTAAGAAGGGAGTAATCGAAAAGCAATTCAGAAACAGGCATTGGGTCTATACTCTCAGATCATCTTGAGACTGTCCCATGCCCTCCTGTCTTCATAAGGGAAATGACATCCTCTCTTGTAACGTAGTTGATATCCTGCATGACCGAATGGGAAAGACATGAGGCAGCTGTCGCGAAATCTATGACTGTCTGCATATCCGATCCAAGTTCTTCATCAAGAAGAGCATAAAGAAGACCTGCGGCAAAGCTATCCCCTGCTCCGATCCTGTCGACTATGAATGTGATATCATATGGCTCATAAACACCATTGTTGCACGGAGATACATACTGGCAGCCATTCGAAAGATCATAAAGGGCCGCGCCCCATTTGTTGTATGTCGCGCTTATGGACTGTCTCATGGTAGTAGCAAGAAGCTTTACAGATGGGAATCTCCTGTTTATCGCCTCTGCAACATATGGCTGCTCATCAATCCTGGAATATGAGTCTGGGCAATCCACATGAATCTGGAAAAGCGTCTCTGCATCGATTCTGGCAGCAAAGAGGATATCAACATAATCCATCATCTCGCTGATGACGCGGCCTGCAAGCTTTTCCTTGGGAGTTCCCGGTTCCCAGTTCCAGAGCTTTGAGCGGAAATTGCAGTCGAATGATATCATCAGCCCATGTTCCTTTGCCTTCTTCATGCAGTAAAGCTGAGCCTCTGCTGCCTTCTTTGATACAGCAGGGGTTATGCCTGTCACATGCAGGATAGCAGCATCCTCGAATATCTTGTCCCAGTCATACTCCGCACCATCGGTCATAGAGAAAGCAGATGCATCCCTGTCGTATATGACCTTTCCAGGCCTCTGGTCAGCACCAGTCTGGACGAAATAGATGCCAAGCCTTCCGCTATCCTTCTTCAGGATATTCGATGTATCAATACCGAGATTGCGCAGATTGCCGATACAGGCCTCTGTAATATCATTCTCGGGAAGTGCTGTAACGTATCTTGAGCTTCCGCCAAGCAGAGCTATAGATGCCGCGACATTAGCCTCTGCACCTGCAAAACACAGCGTGACGTTGCCAGGAAGCGACTGACGGAGAGTATAATACCCTTCCGTGCTTATGCGTGCCATAATCTCACCGAACGATACAACAACAGCCATAATCCCAACCTCCGAAAAAAATGAAACCTTGTTCCACTTTATAGGATAAGTATATCATCAACTTTGATGATTACAAGAGTTTTTCATCAATGCAGATTGGAATTGCTTAATATGCTAATATTCTATCGGAGGAAGCAATGGAATACAGCCACGATACATATATAAGCCCGCTTACATGGCGCTATGGCTCAAAAGAGATGAAGGAAATCTTCTCTGAGACACACAAGAGAAAGCTTCTGAGGAGAGTATGGATAGCGCTTGCACGTGCAGAGTCAGAAGCTGGCATCGTCACTCCTGAACAGGTTAAAGAGCTTGAAGCCCATAAAGATGATATCGACATAGACAGGGCTGCGGAGATTGAGGCAGAAATACATCATGATCTCATGGCAGAGATAAAGACATATGCAGAACAGTGTCCGACAGCAGGAGGGATTATCCATCTGGGAGCAACCAGCATGGATGCCCTCGACAATGCAGATGCCGTGAGATTCAAAGAAGCTCTGTCATTGATTGCAGAAAGACTTGATGACCTTATAGGGAAATTCATCGAAAAAGCAGAACAGCTGAAAGATATTCCTACCATGGCTTTCACACATATACAGCCTGCAGAGGTAACGACCATAGGATACAGGCTTTCGCAGACACTGCAGGATCTTGCAGATGATGCGGAAAATCTTGCAGAAGTGCGTGATAAAGTAAAAGGAAAAGGAATGAAAGGCGCTGTGGGGACAGCTGCAAGCTATTCAGTACTGCTGAATGGGACAAAGCTCGATGCGAAATCGCTTGAAGACAAAGTCATGGCAGAACTTGGCATCAAGGCTTTCGATGCTGCAACCCAGATTTATACAAGAAAGCAGGATCTGAGAATCATCTCCGTTCTTTCTTCGATTGCTGCGACACTACACCGCTTTTCCCTGGATATGCGCATACTGCAATCTCCTCCTATCGGAGAAATATCAGAGCCATTCGGCAAAAAGCAAGTGGGATCTTCTGCAATGCCATTCAAACGCAATCCTATCAACAATGAGAAGATCTGCTCGCTTGCACGCATAGTGGAAAGTGCTTATCAGGCAGCATGGAACAATGCTTCCCTGATGATCCTTGAAAGAACGCTCGACGACAGCGCGAACAGAAGGATCTTCATGCCTGAAGCATTCATCGCACTCGATGAAATGCTGATTACAGCATCCAGAATCATCGGAGGAATGAACATCCATAAAAGTGCTACTGAGCGCCTTATGTCGAACTATGGCATCTTCGCATCGACAGAACGCCTCCTGATGGAGCTCGGGAAGAAAGGAGCAGACAGGCAGGAGATGCATGAGGTCATCAGGGAAGAGAGCCTTAAGGCTTGGGCTGAGGTTCAGATAGGACATGACAACCCACTGAAAGACAATCTGATGAATGACAGCAGAATCCTTGAATACCTCTCTGCAGAAGAAATCTCTGCGCTCCTTGATGCATCCGGCTACACAGGCGATGCCACAATGCGCACGGAGCTCGTGATCAATCATGCAAAGGCCATAAGACCTATCCTGAAGAATGCGAAATAGAGAGCCGTTCGTGCATAGCGCATACAGCAGCATATGAGTATCCTGCTGAGATTCATCTTCATAGCCCCTGCAGCAACGCATATTGTCGAGAATGGCAGGGGCAATATTCCGGCCATCAGGACAAATGGGAAGCCGTATTTTCTTATATAATCACCCCACTTATCATAAGCCTTTCCAGTGAGGCGCTTTACTACCGGAATATGGAAAAGCAGCCTTCCAACGCCATATGAGGAGAGCCCGCCAAGTGCTGACGCAGTACCGATCAAGGGGATTATCACAAGCGGATTCATCCCGGCAACGACAGGATATACAAAATCCGGAGACAACGGGAGAATCAGCATATCGACGATATAGACGTAGAGGAATATACCAGGAAGTCCGAAGTGATTATCTATAAATGCAACGATATCGTTGTAGCGTTCCTCTCCAAGAATCGATACAGCAGCCGAAAATCCGCAAATCAGCAATAGAAATGACAGAAGCCCAAGAAGAAGGATCTTCCACCAGTTATGCTTCTTCTCGTCCATCCAGTATCTCCTTTGCTTTCCTCATGAATTCTTCCGCATTATCCTTATATGAGCCCATAAAAAGCTCATTCCTGCCACCGCCTTTTATATTGCATTCCGTTTTCAGGCGCTCAAAAAGAGCTGCGCTGCCATGAAAGAGAAAACGCCCTGCACTATCAAGAGCAAGGAACATCCTTTCCTTTTCATCCTCAAACGAAGATGCAGGAATATCTGAGAATATGACAGGAACATCGCCATTCCCTGCCGACAGAAGAGCATGCGCCGCAATGCGTTCTGCATGCTTTGCCTTTCGTTTAAGTTCCGCTGTTTCCGCTATCTGGCGCTCAGCAGCGGCATACAGCTTATCAGGCTCTGCAGAGAAAAGAGCGGAAAGAGCGGAGATTATTCTCCTGTTTCCGTGTCTCCATGCAACAGCATCCTCTGCGCACTTCCAGATAGTCCTCACATGTCCCCTGATGCGTTCTTTCGCAGCGTATGCGATTTCCAGAAGCTCCCCTGTAGAGGCTGCATGGACACCACCACATGCGACGACATCTGTGTCAGCAATATGAACAAGCTTGACTCTGCCTGAGACTTTTATGCTTCTTCTCATGTTAAGGCTTTCTGCCTCTTCATGCGCAACCTCATCCTGCCAGATCCTGAGATTCTTCCTTATAGCTTCATTTGCAAGTCCCTCGATGCGGAAAAGCACATCATCACCAATCTCCGAGACATCTGTTTCTATGGTGAAGCTGTCTTCACCCTGATGAACAGCTACAGTACCTATATGCTCATGGGAAAACATCAGGGCAGACACAAGATGCTGAGCGCTGTGTTCCTTCATATAGTGATACCTGTGATCCCAGTCAAGCACGAGGAGCCCTTCAGTACCTACAGCAGGAGCCTCACCATCTGTAACGTGCCAGATAGTGCCATCATCATCCTTCACCGTATCCCCGATATGGAAGGAAGAGAACATTCCCCTGTCTCCTGGCTGTCCACCGCCCTCCGGATAGAAGACAGTCCTGTCAAGAACGAATGCAGACTTATCCTTCCTTACGACAGAAGCCTTGCACTCCTTTCTGTATCCGTCGATATAATAAAGTTCCGTCACTGCCATTTCTCCTCACCTACCATCCTTGCTACTGGCAGCCTCCATCTGAAGTGATAGCCGAATATCCTGAGGATGGTTACAGTCAGTGCTGTTATGAACAGCACCTCATCAGGACCAAGGCCCAGATTATGAAGGAGGACGAATGCCACTGCTCCTATGATAGACGCGGAAGCGTAGAAATCTGATGTGAATACCATGGGGATTTCTTTTGAAAAGACATCCCTGAGCACACCGCCGCCAACTGCACTGAACACGCCGCTTATGATTATGGCAACCCATCCATAACCGTTTTCCATAGCCTTATTGCATCCGATTGCTGTAAAGACCCCGAGCCCAAGGGCATCACAGTACTGAATAAGTCCCCACTGCTTTACGATCTTCGGACTCAGCATGAAAACCGCAATTCCCGCAACTATGCATACGATGATATATGCATAATCCTGGAACAGCGCGACATCGACATCAAGGACCACATCCCTCATGACTCCGCCACCGCATCCGACTGTGATAGCAAAGACGATGACTCCAAGAAAATCAAGACGGTTCCTGACGCCTTTGATTGCACCGGTCGCTGCGAAGACCATCGTTCCAAAGAGATCGAAAAAATAAACAATGCTATCAACCATAGCACCTAGGATAAACAAAAGAAGGTGCAGATTGAAGAGCTGGAAAGAACTTTCCCCCACTAGCCATCTGGCAAATAGATGAATATATTCACAAGTATGGGAAAAATCAGAAGCGCATGGGAGATTGCTCTTGAGAAGACTCAGGATATCTCCGTAGATAAGGAAAAATTCAAAGCACTTGAAGAACTTGAGAATGCACGCAAAGCTATCGGCGCATATCTCAATGACGATGACAGAAAAGAAGAGGATCTGGAAACAGTTCTGAAAGAGACACCAGAAGATACAAAGAAGGAAGCTCTGAAGAAAGCAATCCTGGGCTCGATATCGCTGAATATTTCTCCGGATGACAGTGAAATATGGAACAAGCTGAAATACCTTGCATCGCTTGCCGCAGACAATCCAGAGATCCCTGCATTCATTGATCAGATTGCCGCATACGTGAAGCAGTACCCTGAGCACAGAAAGGCTCTTGTTGAGAAGCTCAAAGCACAGTTCGCTCCTATGCTTGAGGAAAAGGAGCAGGAGCTTTCAAGGAAATACGGACAGGAGGTCCATCTTTCGCTGGACAATGACAAGGAATTCATCCAGATAGCCACACAGAACCTCAAGCAGCTTGATAAGCAGTATGATGCGGCTATCCAGAACGCAAAGGAAGAGCTGGGGGCGCTTCTCAGCTGATATCCTCTATCGCGATAACATCAGCTCCTGTTCCTGCCACATCATGTATGAGAACATCTCCAATATGGACAGGAGCTGAAGCATGAGCTCTCCTTATCGCATCCATGACAGGGAATATCATGTCTTTCGGGACAGCTCTGTCCAGCCTCACACTCACTATTTCAGAATCTCCTCCGATAACGCGGATCGATGATGATATCGTACGTTTAGGACTTATGACCTCTGCCCTGGCATATGCCTCACCTTTAGGACAGAGATTGCCGGATACCTTGATACCGCCATCTGCCGATCCCACATCGAGGACGCATCCGTTCGGACATATTATGCATGTAAGCTTCTTCATATGAACTCCACCTCCACATTGCCATCAGGAGATACCAATCCACCTGCGATATCAACCATGAGCATCTCGGAAGGACGGACCCTTCTTATCTTCTTCCTCAGGATATCTTTTCCTGATTGCGATATCCTCAGCACAGCATCATCCATCACAGAACTTGCCCTCAGGGAAAGCGAGAAGCCATCTGCTGAATGAATCTTCTGCGGAACTATGTGCCCTACTCCATTGCCGCAGGAAACATCCACATCCATTTCATTGTGCAATCCATCCTTGAGGAACCCAGCGGCAGAGACTGCCAGATGCTCCGATTCAAGGGATGCGAAATCCGCGAGGTCATGAACATGGAGACCATTGCCGGAAGTAAATATTCCGGGAACAGATGTCATGAAATGCTCATCGACGACAGCTCCGCCTGTCCTTGGATCAATCATGATTCCGGCACCATCAAGCAGAGCTGCATCAGGCCTGAGACCGACTGAGAGAATCAGCGTATCGCAGGAATGGAATTCTGCAGTCTCCTTCACGGGCCTGAGGCAGTCATCCACCTTGCAGACAGTAACACCCTCAAGCCGTGAGTTCCCATGGATATCGGTAACTGTGTGATTCAGGAAAAGGGGAATTCCATAATCATCGAGACACTGCGCGATATTGCGCTCAAGGCCATTCGGATGATCCAGGATCTCAAATACAGCTTTGACATGGACACCTTCAAGAGTGAGCCTTCTTGCCATTATCAGCCCGATATCACCGCTTCCGAGTATGATAGCCTCATGCCCCGGAAACCTGTTATAGAGATTCATATAAGCCTGGGCACTACCTGCTGTGAAGACTCCGCTGGGCCGTTCCCCGGGTATCATGATAGAACCTCTGGATCTCTCCTTGCATCCGACAGCAAGAATGACAGCCCCTGCATCGTACTCAATCAGCCCCGAAGGAGAGACAGCCTTCACATGCCTGTCAGGACTTAATGAGATCACTGCAGTATCTGTATGGAAGCAGATTCCGCGCTCAATGACTTCATCGATGAAAATCCTCGCATACTCAGGACCGGAGAGGCTTCTGCCGAATCTCTGGAGTCCGAAGCCATCATGTATGCATTGCCTGAGAATACCGCCAAGCTCTTTCTCACGCTCAAGAATCACGATATCATGCACACCAAGCTTATCAAGGGCGATAGCTGCCGCAAGCCCTGCAGGACCACCTCCTATGATTACAGCATCCTTATATTCAGCCATCGATTCCCTCCCTCATCTTTCCTGAAAGAATCCAGGAGTCTTTCCTCATATAGCGGACATCCTCTGGTCTCATGCCGAGTTCCTTTTCTATAAGCTGCTCTATCTTCATCTGGCAGAAACCTGACTGGCATCCTCCCATCATTGCCCTTGTCCTGTACTTGATGCCTGTAAGCGTATGCACACCCAGAGGATTGTGTATGGCATCTATGATTTCCCTCTCTGTCACGTTCTCGCAGTAACAGACAAGTGAACCATAACGAGGATCCGAAGCTATAGCTCTGGATTTCTCACAATCGCTCATTTCAGCAAAACGCCTCACGTTTCTGTGGAATGGATTGAAATCCTTCTTCTCCTTTATATCAGAGCGTTCTTTCATCAATGATATCGCATACCTTGCTATAGGAACTGCAGCGGTAAGCCCCGGGGATTCGATTCCGATGAGATTCACGGCATTAGGCGCGATATCGTCACGGACCTCTATCCTGAAGTCCTGGATCACTCCATTATCATCAATCCACTTCGAGAGTATACCGGAGAATGTGCGTATGACATCCTTCTTCTCGATATGAGGCCAGAGCGTTGATGCGCTCTTCCTGAGATACTCCATCTTATCAGCAGGTACTCCATAGTATGAGAAATCATCTGTAGTAATCGCATCAGGCCCTACTGTGACATTGCCATCAACCGTCGGCGTGACATGGATTCCCATATATGTATTTGATGGGACAGGATATACAGGCATAGGAAGAAGAGGACCGAGCTTCTTATCGAGGACAAGATAGTTTCCTTTGCTCCCGATGACTCTGTACCCTTCTATTCCAAGCATATCAGAGATGGCTTTCGCTCCCTTGCCTGCTGCATTGAAGACCCATCTGGCCGAGAAATCATCATTTTCTGTATGAAGAAGATAACTGTTTTGCCTGCAATCTATTGATATGACTTTGCTGCTGAAGAAGTACTTCACGCCATTTTCAGCCGCGTTCTCAGCAAGATTTATCGTAAACAGGAAGGGATCAAGTATTCCGGAGTTCCTTGAGAACATCGCGAAACGGCCATTGACTGCAGGAACAAGCTCATGAAGACGTGCATCATCGATAAGCTCAAGCCCTTCTGCCCCATTGTCAAAGCCCTGAGCCATCATACGCTCAAGCTGCTTCATATCCTCATCGGTATTGCCGACAAGGACCTTGCCGCATCTGATGAACCGGAACCCGAGCTCAGAAGAAAGCTGGTCCATCATTCTGTTGCCTTCTACGCAGAACCTGGCCTTCAGCGAATTCCTGTCATATGCAAATCCTCCATGGACAACAGCTGAGTTCCTTCCGCTTGCCTCGCAGACGACATCTGTATTTTCCTCAAGGACAGCAATCGACAGATCATAGCGCGAGAGCTCCCTCGCTATTGCGCTTCCGACAACGCCTCCTCCGATAATCACGGCATCAAATGAATGAAGCATATCGCCTCCCATTTGATAATGTTAAGGTACGATTATCGGAAAACACAATCATCTTATTTTCGTATTTGCAGAACAGAAAAAGATAAACGGTCAATATTCCTTGACAATAATGTATTATATTCTATAAAAGTATTAGCAGTCCTTATGAGATGAAAGCGGGCCCTGTGCCAGGCGTTCCTAGTGAACCTAGTCTCATACAGGGCTGATTTTTTCCAGCGATAGGAGTATCACGCGGATCTGGTTATCATTCTCCTTTCCCCATTTTTCATGGAAACGATTTTTCGCATCAGCAATTGCGGTTTCCATGGATTCCCTCCAGATGACATTCTGCATTGCGGAAAAGAAGCA